>PMQB01000232.1 GCA_003169195.1 Bryobacterales bacterium | reverse complement strand
GACATAACCGGCCGATTATGGCGAGCCGGTGAACTGGGCGCTTACGTCGCTTATGCATCGCAGGCCGAATCGGGAAACTGGCTGCGGCTTGATCAGTCGGACGGTTTTCCCGCGAATGGTATGAACACTGGCAGTGTATTCGTCGATTCCGACGGTTCAATGTGGTGGGGCGCCGACAATGACCTCGTACATTACATGCCACCTCGTGATTTGGTGTTGCCGGAATTTGCGGCCCAGGGTTTTGTTTCCGCCTTCTCGTGGGAAAACCATGCACCAAGACTGGCGGAGGCCATCGGTGACCCGCCACACGGTTCCAAGGTTGTGGCTCACATCGGGTCGCTCCAATTCGACCGGCGCAACGCGCTACGCTTACGCTACCGTCTTCTGCCCGAAGAGAGCTCGTGGCGTGAGGGAAGCAGCCTAGATTTGCCGTTGGGTTCACTCTCCGCCGGTGCGCACACGCTCGAAGTGCAGGGCCGAGTCTTCACCGGACCCTGGTCGCACACCGTGAGCCAGTCTTTCAGCGTGTTGCGTCCGTTCTGGGCAACGTGGCCGTTCCTGATTGGGGTTGCGGTGGTGGGTTTGGGCGGCGGGTTGGGCGGCTATCGGTGGGAGCGTAGAAGGAAAATGATTCAGCAGCGCCGGCTGCCTGATTTGAGGGCGTTGCGTGCGGATGCGATGGCGCCGGAGGCGCACGGGCTTATTGGAAATGTGTTGGACGGGCGGTTTTTAGCGAAGAGGGTTCTGGCGCGGGGCGGGTTTGCGACGGTCTTCGATGGACTAGATAAGAAGCAGAACCGCCGCTGCGCGATCAAGGTGTTTCACCGTGATGTGGCTGATCAAGGACTGGCGCAGCGATTTACACAGGAAGTGGCGGCGCTTGAGAGTGTGATGCATAGGAATGTGGTGCGGATTTATGGCCATGGAGAGACCCCGCAGGGGGTGCCCTATTTGGTAATGGAGTTTGTGGAAGGGCAGACTTTGCGTGAGGCGATTCCGGAAAATGGCTTCCGAGCGACAGAGGTGGCGACGCTGTTACGAGAGGCGGGCCAGGCGCTGGGGGCGATTCATACGCATGGGATTTGCCACCGCGATTTGAAGCCGGATAACTTGATGATCCGGGCGGAGAGCGGGGAATTAGTGCTGATTGATTTTTCCATTGCGATTGTGAAGAGTCCCGATAAAACCGTGCATGGGTTATCGAAGGCAGCGGGGACGATTCAATACATGGCGCCCGAGCAGGCGGCGGGGTGGGCGACGTCGGCGAGCGACATTTACAGTCTGGCGAAAGTGACGATGGAGATGATCACCGGGAAGAGAGTATCGGAATTGCTGCCGGATGCGTCGTGGGATTTGCCGGTGAGGGTGCGAGAGATGCTCGTGGCGATGAAGTTGGGACTTTCGGCGGAATCGATCGAGTTGATGCGGAGCGCGTTGGAATTCGATCCTGGCAGAAGACCGATTAACGCCGTTGCGTTTGCAGATAAAATTGCGGGGGACTTAGCAGGGGATTCACGGAGTTTTAACGCGCGAGTTTGATTTTGGCAACAAGCGTGTTTTTATCCAGCGCTCGCTTTTCGTCCAGCGATAGGCGACTTGGCGAACGGTTAAACGGGTGGTTTCGGCTATCTCTTCGAAAGTGTAACCGGCGAAGTAATACATATCGAAAATGAGGGCGCCGAGACGGTCTTTCTTCTCGAGCCGTTCGATAAGGATGCCGATGCTGACGATCTCTTCGAGGTCGTCGTTACTGGGAGTAGCAGATGCGAGGTCTTCGTCGAGCGGAACAGGCACTTCGCCAAAACCTCGGGAGGCAGCGAGGCGCTGGCGCGCGAGGTCTACGAGGACGCGGCGGATGGCTACGGAGACGATGGCGTAAAAGTGGTCGCGGCTGGTGATGTTCCAGCCACCCCGGTTCAAGTTTCGGAGCCAGAGCTCGTTGATGAGTTCAGTGGGTGAGACGGGAGAGGCAAAGCGCTCGCGATTGAGCTGGCGCAGGGCGAGCTGACGCAGGGTGGGCCAAATTTCGCGGAAAAGGCCGTCGGCCATGTCGCGTTCGCCGGAGCCGTAGCGCTGGAGGAGTTCGGTGAGGGAACTGCCGGCGGGGTCTTTTGCCATGGAGGGATTAGTTTTCCAATCATACAAAAGTAACTAAATTTTTTGTCGGTGAGGGTCGCGACTTACGCAGAGATCAGTAGCCCAGAGCGTCAACGGAGGGGATGTGCAGAGATCTTTGTGTTGGGTGGGTTGTGCATGCGTAGCGATGATGACGGTGTGCGTGGCGCAGGAGAAGCCAAAGCCAGCGGTGCCGCCAAAAGTGCCGGCGAAGATTCCGGGCTGGCCAACCAAGACGCCGGTGAAGATGCCGGCTCCTGCGCCAAAGGAAGTTAAGACGCCGCAGGGAAAAATTTTGGAGAGGCCCATGGGTGCCGGCATTGGCGCCCGCGCCAAGTATGTTGATGGGAAATCGTACCGATATCGCGACCACGATTTCAATCGGCGGGTTTACTATGTGCACGGGAAAGTATATGAGCGTTACTACCGCGGATACCGGTATCACGGGGTTGTGCTGAGTGCGTATGCCCCCGTTCGTTATTATCCGGCTGCTTATTACGGATGGGCGTACCATCCGTGGATAGCGCCGGTACCTTATATCTGGGTTTGGGCGGGGAACCCGTGGGCCGTTTATTACGGTCCGTACTTTGCGCCTTACGCGGTTTATCCAAGTGCTGGGTTGTGGCTGGCGGACTACGTAGTGGCGAGCAGTTTACAGGCGAGATATCAGGCGATGGCGGATGCTGCCAATGGGGGGGCTTTGCCGCCTTTGGCCCAGACTATAGCACCCATGACGCCAGAGGTTAGACAAGCGATTTCGGGCGAGGTGCAGGGGCAGGTGGCGTTGGAGAGTTACGAGGCACAGCAAGTGGCGCAGGGGAACGATCCGGAGCCGGCGTCGAGCGGGATTGCGCGGATGTTGCAAGACAACGCGGCGCATACGTTCGTTGTGGGTGGGGATTTGAGCGTGGTTACCTCTTCGGGACAGGCGTGTGAGTTGGGAAAAGGGGATGTGGTGCAAGTGAGCGGGCCGGTGGCGATGGATTCGTCGGTAGTGAATGCCGCGGTGCTGGCGAGCCAAGCGCAAGACTGTTTGAAAGGCTCTGCGGTTGTGGTGCAACTGAGCGATTTGCAGGAGATGCAGAATTATCTGCGCGAGACAGTGGACCAGGGCTTAGGCCAGCTTCGGACAGAGGCGGGGCAAGGTAGCCTGCCGGCACTGCCAGCGCCAGCACAGGGTGCGCCGACGACTCCTCCGTTCGCCGCGATTGCGCCGCCGGCCGATCCGAGTGTGGCAGGGGCGGATGCACCGCAGCAACAAGCGGCGCAAGAGGTCCCGCCACAGATACCACAACCAGCGGTGGTTGGGAAGGCGACAAGTGTTTTGGACGCGGCTACGACGCGGTTGGACCAAGTGAAGCAGGCGGCGGCGAATCTTGGAGTGTCCTCGGGCGGGGGACAGCCCGCATCATCGCCGCCGGCATCGGAGACCAGTGTGGGAGGCGCGCGGAGGGACGCGGCGGACGGAGCGTGGTCGGGAGATTTGACGTGCAGTGGCGAGCCGGTTGCGCAAAACGCCGAATTTGTTTTTCGCAATTTGCCGGCGGGAAAGTTACAGCTGACTTACAACTCCAGGATTTGGGAAGCGCGCTTGACGCCGGGAGACGGGCAGACGCAGCAATTGATATTGAGGAACAAGGGCGCTGGGCCGCAGAAAAAGTGCGTTGTTCATTGGATTTTAGAGAACTGATAGGAGGAGGGTTATGAAGGCCGCTTTGTTGTTTCTTGTTGGACTCAGTGTCTTAGCGGATGTGGTGACGATGAAAGATGGCAAGCAGATCTCGGGCCATGTCGAGTCGGGGGATACGCGGGAAATTCATATTAAGGTTGGGGAGAGCGCACAGACGATTGCGGTAAATCTGATTCAGTCAATTCAGTTCGAAACGGCGCCCGGTGTAGCGGATGGCGGGACGAAGGCGTTTGGGCCGATTCCTGTACCATCGGCTTCGGCGCCTACCGGGGCTGCTGCTGAGCCAGTGCCGACGCCCTTACCGGTTCCGGCTCGCGTGGGACCACAAAGCTTTACATTGCCAGCGGGGACGGAGATCGCGATTCGAACAATCGACAGGATTGAGTCAAAAACGGCTACACTTGACAGGGAGTATGCGGCCAGCATTGACGCGCCTGTGGTTGTGAATGGCGCGACGATTTTGCCAGCGCACACGAAGGCGTATCTGCGGCCCAGCGATATCAATAACCACAAATTAACGCCGCACCCTTCCATCACCATGGCTTTGGTGGGCGTCACGCTTTCCGGCCAGCGGGTCAATCTGGACACTGGTGGCCTTGCCTCGGAAGGAGGTTCCCGCAAGAAGCGGGGCGCTCTTGGAGGAGTGATCGGCGCAACCGGTGGTGCTGCGGTTGGAGCTGTTTTTGGACCTGTGGGCGCGGGTGTCGGCGCTATTGCGGGTGGTATGACTGGTTTTGTTATTGCAAGAGTTACTGGGCGGGGTGTGGTGATTCCGGCGGAACAACGGTTTACTTATAAACTTACGCAGCCTTTGGTTGTCAATCTTCCGGGGGGTGCNNAAGGGAGTTTGGATGGGTGCTGATTCCGACAAGATTAGTTTGCTGGTAGACGGCCAGGTTAAACCCTTTGCACGGGCTGATGTTTCCGCCGTGACGCTTGGCGACGAGCCTGCAACGGCTTCCGCGCCGGCTGGTGGGTCGAACACTGCAGACGATGGAGCAATGTCCGTGCCGGAGACCGCGAACATGATTTATGCGCGCGACCAAGCTGGAAAGCTCGTGCCGCTTGAGAAAGATCGGGCAAAGTTGAAGGGAGTAATGGGCGGCCTCGGCGAAATGGAGTGGAAAATCGACGGGGCGAAATCGGCAGTGCGGCGCAAATACGGACAGAAGATGATTTTTGTCGTGAGGTTGGAAAAGGCCAACGATAAGGAGTTCAAGACTTTCCAGTTGGTGGAGTTAGAAAGCAATACTAAGAAAGACCACCGGCAGTCTCCTTTGGCCACCGCGAGGAGCCGCCCTGTGCTGATTCCTTTCGAGGTGACTAAGATTGGGGAGGCGGTGTACAGCCTAAAGCCGCAGAGGAATCTGCCGCCAGGAGAATATGCCTTCCAGCACCGCAATGACTTTCACTGTTTTGGCGTGGATGATGCGGAGGGCGGTACAACGCCTTAGATTTCGGCTCGGCATAAAGCTTTCCTTGGTGAAGTCCCGCGGGACCGCATGCTTGAAGTGCTGCAGCGCTTTGTTCCGCTGGCTCTGTGAGCGGTCGCCGTGGACTCTGATGTTGGCCAGTGTCCTTCGATTGATGCCGCGAGTGATTTTTCGTTAGAGTTGTATTCGTTGATTATCCGGCCGCGAGTGGAATTACCCAAAAGAGAATCATTCCTGCAAATTTTTCTCGCGAAAATGCAGCAAATCATCCGATGTTCATCGCGAGAACGTGAATCGTCGCGCGCCGTATTGGCGTGAGTCCTAAAAGCCGCGCGCCATCGGGTCGGAAATGATCCGCCCGAATGTCAGAAGTCGGATGGAACAACCGCACGAGTTCGCCCGAAACAGGATCGAGGCTTGCGATATTCGGGCCTTTGTAACGATAGCAATGGAAACATGCCATTGCCAGATTCTTAAGCACCGTGGCGCCGCTCCACAGGTCAAAGGCGGAGGGCGAGGGCGGGGTCGATNNAAGGAACCGGCGATGCCGAGGGCGACTCCGGCGAGGGCGTAGCGGAAGCTTTGGCCGACGACTAAGCGGAGAATGTCGGATGGTTGTGCACCGAGGGCGCGGCGGATGCCGAGTTCTTGCGTTCGTTCAGTGACGGAGTAGGCAATGATGCCGTAGATGCCCATCAAGACGAGGAGCAGGGCCATGGCGGCGAACCCGCCTAAGAGTGTGGCGAGCAAGCGGCGTTGGCCGATTTGGTCGTCGACTAAATCTTCCATCGCGCGGACGGCGGAGATGGCTTGGTCGTTATCGAGGGAACGGACTTGTTCGCGCAGGGCGCTGGTGAGGGCGAGCGGGTTGTCTTGTTGGGTACGCACGGCGAGCATGGCGAACGGCTGCGGTGCTTGGGCGAATGCCACATAGACTGTTTCGGGCCAAGCGGTGTTTTCGAGACTCTGATGGATGTTGGCCACGATGCCGACGATTTCGGCGGGCCTGGGGTTGATGCCGCCGACCCAGATGTGCTGGCCGATGGGGTCGAGACCGTGCGGGTAGTCGGGCCAGAAGCGGCGGGCGGTGGTCTCATCGATGATAGCGACGCGCTGGGATTCTTCTTTGTCGCGTTCGTTAAAATCGCGGCCACGGCGCATGGGGATTTCGAGAGTTTCGAAGTAGCGAGGCGTGACGACGCAGAGGGTGGCGATGAGGCGTTCGTTCAGTTTGAGAAGCGGCTTGGCGGCGTCTTGCACGGGGCTTCCGGCGTAGCCCATCATGGGCAGGAACATGGACGCGGCGGCGCTGCGAACGCCCGGCGTTGCACGAATGCGTTGCAGGAGTTGTTCCCAAAAGAGGGCTCTCTTGGGGATGGTGTCATAGCGCGCTGTTGGTAGCGAGACACTGGCGGTCAACACGTTTGCCGGATTGAAGCCGATGGAGACACCGCGGAGGTGACTTACGCTTTGCAGCAGCAGAGCTGTGCCGACAAGTAAGACCACTGACAAAGAAACTTGCGCAACCAAGAGTAATCCACGCATGCTGGGACCGCTGGATGGAGCCTGGTGCCCGGCAGCAGAGGCGCCGCTCATGCGCAGCATTTGGGCGAGATCGGTACGTGATGCATGGAGTGCCGGGGCGATGCCGAAAAGCAAGCCGGTGAGGATGGAGACGGCGGCGGCGAAGACGAGTACGAGCCCATCGAGATGAATTTCTTGTGCGCGCGGCAGTTCGAAGGCATGCAGAGCGGGGATTCCGCGGATACACCAAAAGGCGAGGAGAACGCCGAGTAAGCCGCCGGAGAGAGAAAGGACAACGCTCTCAATGAGGAATTGACCGATGAGGCGAAGACGCGCGGCGCCGAGGGCGGAGCGGAGTGCGATTTCGCGGGAACGTGCAGTGGCGCGGGCGAGCAAGAGGCCGGCCACGTTGGCGCAGGCGATTAACAAAACGAAAGCGACGGTGCCCATGAGCATGTAGAGCATGGCACGAATGTTGGAGACCAAGCCGTCCTTCATGGGTGTGATTTGTTCGGGGCTTTTGGGCTTGGCGTCGAACATGGCGGGATGGGCGACGGCGTATTGGTGTTGGATGACTTTGGCTTCGGCATTGGCCTGCGCGAGGGTGATGTCCGGTTTCATGCGGCCGAAGAGCGTGAGGAACGGACTCATGACGCGGGACTTGGCGGGCATGAGCGGCCATTCGGAGGGCGCAGTGAGCCAAATGTCGAGGCCGGGGGAAGGGAACGCAAAGCGCGGGGGAAGGACGCCGATGATGGAATAGGGAGCACCGCCGAGAGTGGCGGTTCTGTTGAGGATGTAAGGGTCGGCTGAGAAAGCGCGCTGCCAGAGTCCGGCGCTGATCATGACGACGGGCGGGTTGGCGGGCGAATCTTCGTCAGGGCGAAAGGAGCGGCCGAGGAGGGGATTCACTTGGAGGATTTGGAGGAAATTGGCGGAGACGCGGGCGGCTTTGATGACTTGGGGTTCGGATGCGATGGAGAGGGTTGGGGTTTCCTCGCCAGTGTATGCGCCGATGGCGGTGAGGGTGCGGGCGGAGGCTTGCATTTCAAGGAGACGTGTGGGCGTGGCGCCGCCGGAGATGCTGACGAGCTGGTCGGGGTGCGGGTAAGGAAGTGGCTTGAGAAGGACGGCTTGGATGATGGCGAACATGGCGGTGTTGCCGCCGATGGCGAGGGCGAGAGTGAGGATGGCGGTGGCGGCGAAGGCGGGTTGTTTACGGAGGATGCGGAGGGTGTAGCGAGCGTCTTGACGGATGAGGGCGAGATGGGTGAACTGGCTCATTGAATGGCTGGCTCCGATGATTGCAGTTTACGATTTTGTCTCAGTAGGTTGCGCTATGCTAGCGGTTCGAGCGCACAGCGTGAGAAGAATGGCCCAAGTTAGTCCTTTCGTGGAGGTTGCATGACAGCGCAAGAAGCTTTAGAGTTTGCTAGAAAGAACGATGCCCGGCAGATAGATCTGCGATTTACCGATCTGCCTGGGCTGAGTCACCATATCTCTTATCCGATCGCCATGTTGGATGAGGGGGCGTTTGAAGACGGTTTTGGAATTGATGGTTCGAGCATACGCGGTTGGGCGGCGATTAATGAGAGCGACATGCTCATTATTCCCGATCCGGCCACGGGGTTCATGGATCCGTTTGCCGAGACGCGCACGTTGGTGATGGCGGGCGACATTATCGATCCGATTACGCGGCAGCATTATGACCGTGATCCGCGCTGGATCGCGAAAAAAGCAGAGTTATACCTGAAGAACAGCGGCTTGGCGGATACCGCGTATTTCGGCGCGGAAGCTGAGTTTTTTATCTTCGACAATATTCGCTTTGATCAGAATGCGCATAGCGGTTTCTATTTTATTGATGCCGAAGAAGGACGCTGGAATTCGGGACGCGAGCAGAATAACTTAGGCTACCGCCCGCGTTACAAAGAAGGTTATTTCCCGGTGCCGCCCACCGATCACTATCAGGATTTGCGGAGTGAGATGGTGTCGACGATGATTGAGTGCGGACTTACGATTGAGTGCCATCATCATGAAGTAGCGACGGGCGGCCAATGCGAGATTGATCAGAAGTACGACACGTTAGTGAAATCGGCGGATAACATGATGCTGTACAAATATATTGTGCGCAACGTGGCTTATCAATATGGCAAGACGGTTACGTTTATGCCGAAGCCGATTTTTGGTGACAACGGAAGCGGGATGCACACGCACCAGAGTTTGTGGACAGGTGCGAAGCCACTGTTTGCGGGCGATAACTACGCGGGCTTGAGCCAGATGGCACTTTGGTATATTGGCGGTTTGCTGCGGCACGCGCGGTCGTTGTCGGCCATTATTGCTCCGACGACGAATAGTTACAAACGACTCGTGCCTGGCTATGAAGCGCCCGTGAACCTGGCGTATTCTCGCCGCAACCGTTCGGCTGCGGTGCGCATTCCCATGTATTCGAACAGCCCCAAGGCGAAGCGAGTGGAGTTCCGTCCGCCTGATCCGGCATCGAATCCGTATCTGGCGTTTGCGGCCATGTTGATGGCGGGCCTTGATGGAATTGTAAATAAGATCGATCCGGGTGAGCCGTTGGACAAAGACATTTACGACTTATCCCCGGAAGAAATGAAGAAGGTGCCTTCGATGCCGGGGTCGCTGGATGAAGCGCTGACTTGCCTGGAAGAGGACCATACGTTCCTGACAAAAGGCGATGTGTTTTCGGAAGAACTGATTGAAACGTTTGTCTCTTATAAGCGGAAAGCGGAGGCGGAAGCGGTGCGATTACGACCGCATCCTTACGAATTCGCGCTGTATTACGACATTTAAACAGTTGGCTGATAACTGCCTAATACGCGGTGGAAACGTGTTACTTCGCTCAGATTGGCAAGGGCATTTTTCACCGCCGGGTCGCTGGCGGCACCAAGGAAATCCACGTAGAACATATACTCCCAGGGGTGGCCCACCAGGGGCCTGGATTCAATTTTACTGAGGCTCAGATCGCGCAGAGCGAAGCAAGCCATGACTTTGAAGAGGGTACCCGGGGTATTGGCTGTCGAAAAGACGACTGAGGTTTTCCAGGGCTGGTGATTTTCCGTGCTGACATTGTTCTGTTTCGTCAGCAGAAAAAATCGGGTGTAATTGTGGCGATTGTCTTCAATGTTGCGTTTTAGAATTACGCCGCCGTATATTTGAGCGGCTGATTCGGAAGCAATGGCGGCGGAGGCGGGGGGCCTTTTTTCCATTAACATTTTCACGCTGCCCGCTGTATCGTAAAACGTGGTTGCCTGTATAGATTTGTTTTGTTCAAAAAAGTGTCGACATTGATTGAGCGCGACGGGGTGGGAAAAAGCCTGCTTGACGTCGCGAAATCGAGTGCCAGGCGTGGTAATTAGTTGGTGCGCGATGCGGACACTGGTCTCGCCCCGAATGGGAAAGCCGTATTCCAGAAGATTATCGTAGTTCTCAAGAATGCTCCCATGCAGGGTGTTCTCAATTGGCACTACAGCGTGGGTGACCTTATTCGCTTTGAGTGCCTGAAAGACTTCGCCGAAGGCCGGGTAGGGTTTTGGCTGAATGTTCGGTCCTAATAGCTTGAGAGCGGCGGCATGACTAAATGCACCCAACTCGCCCTGAAACGCGACTGTTACGCGTTGCGTGCGCTTCGCCCGATTTGGAGATGTCTTCGCCACAGAGTACCAGCTTTCAGCGAAAGTATATCCTAGTGGGCTGTTGTTTTNNGCATAGCAGGCAGTGTATGATCGAATTCTGTTCTGAAAGCAGAACGAAGCGTGCTTTACCGGGTGAGTGGTGAAAGCCGCTATTTCAATCACTTAGCGAGGCGTGACTCTCAGTGCGTGTGCCCAGGTCCCTGCAGCCCGGTTTGCAGATGAAAAAAATTAGAGAGAAATTGCTGCTCAAATATCGCGATGTTGCGGAAGCCAGCCAGCGGCTGGCGCGCGAGCATGATAATCCAGAGTTTGCGATTGGCTTGAGCAGGCTGGCGGATATTGAGAACAAAGGGACGGTGCCTTCTATTTACCGGCTCTACTCTTTGGGCGCCGTCTACGGGATGGAACTGAATCACATCTTGAACATTTTCGGGATTGAAGTTTCCCGCATGCCGGCGGATTCAATTCGGTTAGCATTCCCGCGGACGCGTGAGGCTTACTTCGATCCAGACGGCCGCACGCTGGTAGAAGTTCCGGCCAGCGTGGACAACACCTTCGATTTTCGGTCGACCACTTACATCAGCCGGCACATGCACCGTTGGGGCAAGTTGCCCGTGCTACTGCTGCAGACTTTGGATCTGCGAAAGCAGCGGTATGCGTTCATTGGCACCGACGATTGGTCAATGCACCCCATGATTCGACCTGGATCTTTTGTGCAGATCGATGAAGCCAAGCGGCAGATTAAGCGCGACACGTGGGGGCATGAATACGAGCGGCCGATTTACTTTCTGGAACATCGAAATGGCTTTCGCTGTGGTTGGTGCACACTGAGCGATCACTGGTTGATTGTGCAGTCGCATGCTGCATCCGCAGTGCCTCCGGTCATTTATAAATATCCAGGCGAAGTGGATGTGTTGGGACAGGTGGTAGGCGTGGCTATGCGGCTGGATCTGGAGAAGCGACGCCGTAAAGGTTCTTGAGCAAGCCGAGGATGGCTTCGAAATCTGAGATGTGGCGTTGACGCTCAGGGCCTTGAACGGAAGCGGGAACAAGATTCTTGTAAGGAGTGAGACGCAACCAAGCATCGACTAACAAGCGGCGGTCGCCTTGGTCTACGGTTGCAATGTATAACTCGATGTCCGCTTTTTTGCGTTCGAGAGATAATGTAACCCAATCGCGAAAAATTGTTTCGTGAATTCTTTTCAAATGCCGACTGACCGTCAGGCTACTTTGCGTTCCCGGAGCGCAGCCAAAATGCTCGTAACGGCCAGAATCGGGGTTGCGCAGCCCTGCCAGATAGACGAGCCGACCGTACAGGGTTTCTATCTGAGATAGGTCGCGGATCCATAGAGCATCACTGCCGTCTGTCTCAGTCGCGGTGTTACGTCCGGTCAACATTTCTAACGTTCTCTTAATGATACACCGAACGCCAGGACAAACAAGAGCTAAGGGTACTGCTGGTGCAGAAGGCGTTCCGACCTCGGAAAACGTCACGAATTAGGCTAATTGAAACCTAAGTACTAGGCTATCTTAAGCCTTCGAGGGTAATTGAGCTACTCGAAAAAATCAGGAGAAAACGTTAATGAAAAAAGTATTTTGCATGTCTTTTTTGTTATTTGCAACGACAATTTGTTTTTCCGCGCAGGCGGGGAAGACCGATCGAGTCGTTAAGGAGCAGTCGTTTGGACTGCCGACGATTACGAACGACATACCATTTCCTGTTTATGGATGCTCAAAACCGCCACAGTTCTGCCCCGATCCGCCTCCTGGCCAATAGGTGAGCCGGGTGCTTCGCCTGGAGATGCGGGCGATTAGAAATCCCGAAAGCTTGCCCTGCTGCTTGATCTGCCGTACCATTGCTAAAGAGAAAGCTTAGATTGAGCAGATCATGAATTCGTGGATCAACGCGGCCCAGTACGCGACCGAAATTCTCGCGATCGTTCTGGTATTTCGGTTATTGTGGCTGCGCGAGCGGAGAGAAGGCATCTACTACATTTTCATAGCCTTTCTGCTGGTTGAAACATTCCAGTCGCTGCTTTACTTTGCTTACACAAAATGGGCCGTTAATCAGATAGATTACCGCCTGCTGTGGCTTTGTTTTACGGCTTTCTTATCGCTATTTTCTCTATGGCTCGTGTATGCGCTCGCGAAAGCCGTGCTAGCGGAGTTGCCTGGCATCCTGCGTTTCTCTCGCACGCTGCTGAATGTGGCCTTTCCGCTGGCGATTGTGATTGCCTTTTCCACGGCGAAGAGTGAGTATTGGCTGCTACTGCGGGGCGGACGCGTTATAGAACCGATGGATCGACTGATGCGCATATGCTCAGTGGCGGACCGCGGCATTTCGATGGCGGCGGCACTGTTGCTGCTTATCATTCTGGCCTTTATTCTCTGGTTTCCGGTAAAGATGTCGAAGAATTTGGCGATTTTTAGCATTGGATTTGTGGTTTATTTTGCTTCTAAGACAGCACTGGAATTGATCCATCTCTATTCGAAGCTGGGGGCGAAAGCGATCACCATTTTGAGCACGGTGGACAGCGTTATATTGATTTTGTGCTTGTTGTATTGGATTTTCTTTATTGGCGCCCAAGGCCAAACTGCCCAAGTGCGGATCGGTCACAGCTGGCGAGTTGCCGAACAGGCAAAGCTGTTGGAACAGCTTGAGTCCTTGAATGGCGTACTGATGCGTAGTTCTCAACGAATGCAAATGTAAAGTTGCTCACATAAAGAGGAAGCACAGAATTTCCTTAACTTGAGTCTTGAAACAGTCCTAGTATTCTTGTACTGTAGTGGTACGGAGATTTTCGGATTTGAGTGTCCCTTTGGTGATAGCCCCGTTGGTCCTATTCGTAGCTCTTCTGGTGTTTGTTTGTCCAGTGCTAATTAGACTGTTCCGCCAATGCCATCTGGCCGATGTCACGGCGGAGTGGCTAGAGTCGTTCACGCCTGCAACGTATCGGGCAATGGAATTGCTTTTGGCCGAGGACGATTTCAATTTCCTGGTCCGGCAACCTGGCTTTGAGTCCTCAATTGGAAAGAAACTGCGGCAAGATCGTGTCAAGATCTTCCGGCAGTATTTGCATAGGCTCATCGCTGATTTCAACCGCTTGCATGTGTACGCCCGGTATCTGATCTCGCAGGGTGCAGAAGATCAGTCGGGTTTAGTGACGCGCTTGGTTTGGCTGCGCGTGCGGTTTTCGGCCACAGTAATGCGCTTGGAGTTGAGTTTGTTTTTGGCGTATTTCGGATTTCGGCCAAGACTGGTCAGCCGCGCGATTGCACAGTTGGACGAGATGAGCACTTGTCTGTACTCGCTCGCTTCCGCTTAACGCTCACGCGCTCACCAGGGATCGGCGAATTTCGGGTCGTGTCTCACTTCTTCATCGGTGAGCGATTCGAGAAATGCGATAAGGTCGGTGCGATCTTGTGGCGATAGGGTAAAGCCCGCAATCAGTTCATCTTTATTCGGATTATTGTGACCGATTCCGGCGTTCGGGCCTTGGCTGATGGTGCGGCCGCCGGCAGCGTAATGATCAAGAACCCCTGCGAGCGTGGCGATGCTGCCATCGTGCATATAGGGAGCGGTGATGGCGATATTGCGCAAGGTGGGTGCTTTGAATTTTCCTACGTCGGCGCGAAGCTGCGTGTGTTCATAGATGCCGAGATTCGTTGCAGGAAATGAGAAAGCGCTTGCCAGATTGTAGAGGCCGGTGTTGTGGAACTCTACCTCTCGTTTCGGCGAGTTTTCTGCCGTTGTGGCGTCACTGAAGTTGAAGCCGCCATGGCAGCGGAAACAGGAGAGGTGCTGACTGAAAAAGAGAACCTCTCCGCGTTTGGCAGAGGCCGATACGGCGGCATCGTCTCCACCATAGTGATAGTGATCATAGGGCGCGCGTGCAGAGATGATGCTGCGTTCGAAACAGGCCAATGCCTTAGTTACGTTCTTGAGCGTGAACGGATCTGTTTCGTTTGGAAAAGCCTGCGCGAAGAGGGCGCGATACTTTGCATCGGCTCTCAGCATCGGCAAGAAGCCGTCACCAACCTTCATACCCAGTTCAACTGGGTGAACACCTAACATTGGCACCAGCGCTTGCTCTTCGAGCTTCGTCATTTGAGGATTGCTCCAGGTGAGCACTGCGCTATACGCCACGTTTACCAAGCTCATGGAGCTACGAGGATGTAATTGGCCGGTTGTGCCCATACTCACGGCGCGGCCATCGGTAAAGGCGAGCTCCTGCTTATGACAGGTGGCACAGGAGGATTTTTGGTTGACGGAGAGACGGGTATCGTAGAAAAGATAACGGCCGAGATCGACCTTGGCGCTGGTCATTGGGTTATCTGGCGGGACGGGAGGCTTTGGAAAACCTTTGGGCAGGTTCCAGATATGGGTTTGAGGCGGATTTGACTGAGCAGGGGACAGAGGAAGCCACAAGACCGCGAACGGGAGCAATTTGAGCGTGCGCATGGCGGCCGTCATTTCAGCAATTTTACGAATTCGAGTGTTTCGAGCATGCGGACGGAACGGGCACCCGCTTTGTCGTTGGGACAAACCAGACGGAGAGGGCCCTGATAACCGAAAAGAGGTTTGCCATCGCGCTTATCGGCGACGAGGATGGCGGCGTTGCCAAATTCCGGAGCTATTTCGCCAAGGGTGAAGACGACTTGGTAGCCATCGTGCGCCTTGGCGAGAACATAGCTGGCGAGGGCTTTACCGCGGAGTTGTTTGTCCATAGGAGCGCCGGCGCGCTTCAGAATTTCGCGGAGGAGCACGCCTTCGTACTCCACTTTCGTTCCGTCCTGATCTTGAACGGAAACGGTTTCGCGGGGCATCTTGCTAAGGTCATCGTCTTTCAGGACAAGGGCGGCGGGAAGATCTCCACTTACGGTTAATGTGGCTGCGGCCGTTTGCGGCTCAGTACTTTGAGCGCAGAGAATAAAAGCGCAGAGGCAACTCAGAAGAGAAACTCTTAGCATTCCTGTTCGCATGATCACTGTCCAGTATCTCAGACAATGTCGTGGATGAAGGACGGCTAAATTTCGCGCCTGACAAATTGCTTGAGGGCTTCCTTGGCCTCAGCGTAATTGGCAAACTGCTTTTCGGCAAGCTTGAATTCGGGGGTATGGACGCAACGGCGCGAGCCGCGGTTTTCGGTGGGATAGCGCAGGTGAAGCATCTCATGAAACATGACAAAACGAACGGCGCTCTCAGGAGCATTGGGCGAATCGAGCGTACGGCTGAGCACGATGACGTGATGGCTGGGGTCATAGTGGCCGAGAATGGTGCGCGAGGGGCGAAGACTCCAGCCCAGTGCCGGGGCCGCCATCAGTCCGTGAAAATACTGTTCGTTCAAGGAAGAAAAGAGATACGCGAGATTGTATACTTCGCCTTGCGGTTCGCCGTATGCTTTACGGCCGCGCTCACGCTTCACCGAATGAAGACTACGTCGCATATCGGCGCGGTTGAGATAGTGCCGATACTGCGCCATACAATTCTTGTCGGGCGTTCTACCGAAAAGCTTGGCGAGCAAGACGCTGGCGAGAGCTTCCTGAATCGGGGCCGGTGCGGTTTCCAGCAGGTCACTAATTTCTACAAGAAGGCGGCCATCTTGCAGACTGATGCGGCTGTTGGCGTTGGCGTATTTCTTGTAGCGGACTGAGATTTCGGGCAGCGGAGCATGTGGCCGCACGAGTTGAAAAACACGTGCGTAGATCTGTTCCACGGTCTCGAAAAACAGTGCCGCCTCGACTTGCATTTTCCCCAAATGTAACATGGAGTTGCAGCATTTATTTTCGAGTCCATACGAATTCATTTGAGGGATCTTTGCGAACCGCCAAAATCAGCGCTTTAGGTACATATGTGCCGCCGGGAATCTTAACGAACGAACAACTGTCAAAGATGGTTGAAACGAACGATACTTGGATTCAAGAACGAACGGGCATCCGCGAACGCCACATTGCCGATGCTTCGATTGCGACGTCAGACATGGCGATTGCGGCGGCAAAGGTTGCTCTAGAGAAGCGGGGCATTGCGGCCTCGGAAGTTGGAGTGATCATTCTTTGTTCGGTCACGCCGGATACCATGTTCCCGTCGACGGCATGTATAGTGCAGCATGCGCTGGGGGCAACGGGCGCTTGGGGCTTCGATCTGGTGGCTGCGTGTTCGGGTTTCCTCTATGGGCTGACTGTTGGTGCAAACCTGGTGGCGAGTGGAGCGCATAGATACGTGTTGGTGCTGGGCGCGGACACAATGTCGCGCATTATTGATTACACCGACCGCTCGACCTGCATTCTGTTTGGCGATGGAGGCGGGGCATTCTTGCTGGAGCCATCAGAAGACGCTGCTAGCGAAGGCGGCTACATAGGACATTTGAATGAAATTGACGGTGCGGGCGCGCCCTTCTTGAACATGCCCGCAGGCGGAAGCCGTTTGCCTGCGAGTGCGGAGACCGTGGCTAAGCGGCAGCACTATGTGAAACAGGAAGGACAGCAGGTTTTCAAGTACGCGGTGAAGAAGATGGCCGATCTGTCTGAAGCACTGCTGGCAAAGCACGGCGTTTCCGCCGCGGATGTGAAGTTGCTGATTCCGCACCAGGCCAACCGACGCATCATTACAGCAACGGCCGAGCGTTTGGGAATGCCGCTAGAGCGGGTGATGATCAATCTGGACAAATACGGCAATACGACGGCAGCGACGATTCCGCTGGCCACGAATGATGCCATTATGGAAGGCCGACTGAAGAAGGGCGACTTGGTTTTATTTGCCGCAGTGGGGGCGGGCTACACGGCAGGCGCTAGTTTGTGGCGGTGGGCGTTCTAGATTCGGTCTTCGGTTTGCTGTCTTGGAGTTTTTTGTATTCCTGCAGAACACGAATAATATATTTGTGTGTTTCCATGTAGGGAGGCACGCCGTTGTATTTCTGCACAGCGCCGGGACCGGCATTATAAGCGGCAAGCGCCAAGGCCGGATCTCCGTTGTACTTTAGCAGTAATTCACGCAGGAACTTTGCGCCGCCCAAGATGTTGTCTTGCGCATCGTGAGCGTCAACACCAAGTACCGCGGCGGTGCCGGGCATGAGTTGCATGAGGCCGATGGCGCCTTTGTTGGAAACAGCGTCTTGGTGCAGGTTGGATTCGATTCTTGCCACACTTCGGACGAACTCAGGTTCGAGGCCCTGTTGGATGGCGGCTTGTACTAACATTTCATCGAACATGGCGGGCGAAGGCTGAGCCGTTTTTGTGGCGGGTTTGGCGGGCGGATTAGGATTTGGCAAATCTGGAAGGGCAATAATTTCAGTGACTTGGTTCGAGGGAAACTCCATGGTTCCGCCCCCGGTGTGCAGCACATAGGTAGTGCCGCGCAACGTGTGCGAATCGGCGGTAAGACAGAAACCGGTATTGAGACAAACGGATTCGCGCGCAAAGATATGAACTGCGAACACAGCAGCTGCAAGCGAGGTCCGGATTGCAAGATTCTTCAGCATCAGTTTCGCGCGCTAGTTGGGGTTAGAAACGATTTTTTCCAAGCCCGCCAAAGCCTTTCTTTGCGGCCCGTCTAAAACTATGAAGTCATGCTCCAGATGGGCGACGGATGCAAGGGTTCGCATCGCCTCTTCCGCAATTTCACTTCCTGCACCGTAACGTGTTTTAAACAGATCAGATACGTCCTGCAACTGTTTCCTAATACTCGACAGGTATCGCGCCACAGCAGCATGCTCGTCGTTGCTCAACGGGAACTGCACGTCTTTATTGTGCCATAAAGGAAGGCACTGCCGATTTTGCCCAGGAACTGCTGAGGAACCCTATCTTTTGAAATAATGATTGCTTTGTGACCCAGTTGGAGTCTTATATTTCGAAAGATTTTGGAAGGGCGGCCAGCGTTTATGCATCCAACCATCTTGCTTCTTTGTTCCGATGCGGTGATTCGTTCTGTGTTAGAAGAGACTCTCAAAGGCGAGGGCTATGTGGTGTTGCCGACGGGAGACTTGGGTTCGGCGGTGGATCGCCTGCGCGAATACAAACCAGAACTGCTTCTGATTCGGCCGTATATTGACAACATGGCCGGACACGACGCGGCGCAGTACCTACGGACGAAGAGGCCGGGCATGCGGGTGTTGATGGTGAGTGGCTTGTTGGATGACGACAGGCTTCGCTACCGGCAATCTTTGCAGAGCATTGATGTGTTCCCGAAGCCGTTTACGGCTGAAGAGTTGCTTGAAAAGGTGCGGCAGGTTTTGGGAACGAAGCGGCCCATGGGTTCTACCGCCACCGCTACGGCTTAGTGTGCTGAGACGTGGTAGCGGATATTCCCGCCCACACCAATTCCATAATTTGATCGGCGAACTTGATTGTTACCGGCGCATGTCCGATCAGCAGCCGGTAATAAAGTGGGGCGTAGATAGAATCAAGCACCACCTCTAAATCAACACCTCGGCGCAGTTCCTTGCGGTAGCGATCGATACCGCGCCTGGCAAATTCGCGGCGCGGCATGACCCAGATAGAGAGAAAGGCTGCCCCAACTTTGGGGTCGCTTTGCGCGGCCGCGATCATTCCCTTGAAGACTCGGCCGCGGGGGCCATTGAGTAGTTTTACGAAGTTGTGGAGTTGGATACGAATGTCTTCCCTGAGATTGCCAGTATCAGGAAAGGGCAATTCTTGCGCGACCGACTCACGTAACGCTTCGAGCATGACTGCTTCTTTGTGCGGCCACCATCGATAGATGGTAGCTTTGCTGGCTCCCGCCCGTTCGGCGATAGCTTCACAGGTGACGCCCGGATAGCCGAGTTCTTCAAGCGCTTCCAACGAAGCTTCCAGGATGCGGGCGCGTGCATCTTCATCGCGTGGGCGGCCTCGGCCTCTTAGTTCATCGTCAATGGCTTCAACAGGCATTCAGACGTAAGATCGCTTCACATCGAGAAAAGTTCCACTTTTCCGAAACCTCCGCGTATCGAAATTAATCATTTGTAGTGATGTGGGTAGTAAAGATTGCTCTTTCCCGGCCCTATACGTTCATCGTATTAGCCATCTTGATTTTGTTGGCTGCGCCTATCGTAATTCTTCGCACGCCTACTGACATCTTTCCTAACATCAACATTCCGGTGATCTCGGTCATTTGGAACTTCACCGGTTTGAGCCCCGATCAGATGGAGGGGCGGATGATTTCGCCGTACGAACGCGTTTTGACGACAACGGTGAACGATATTGAGCACATCGAGTCGTCGTCGTATACGGGCACCGCCGTCGTCAAGGTCTATTTTCAGCCTAATGTGAAGATCGATCTGGCGATCGCGCAGATCACCGCGGTCAGCCAGCCTGTGCTGCGCGCGCTGCCGCCGGGTATTTTTCCGCCTGGCATTCTGAAATACGACGCATCGAGCGTGCCCATCCTGCAACTGGGAATCTCCAGCGACTCGCTGAGCGAGCAGCAGCTCTACGATTTCGGCTACAACTTCATCCGCACCCAGCTTGCCAATGTGGAAGGCGCAACCTTTCCGCTGCCTTATGGGGGCCGGCCGCGGCAGGTGACGATCGACCTCGATCCGCGGGCGCTCTATGCGCAGGGGATCTCGGCCGAGGAGGTGGTGCAGGCCGTCAACACCCAGTCGTTGATCCTACCCTCGGGGACGGTGAAGCTGGGCGCACAGGAATTCGCCGTGCGGCTGAATAGCTCGCCCGACCTGGTGTCGGCCTTCAACCGGCTGCCGGTGAAGCAATCGAAGAACAACACCACGGTTTACGTGAGCGACGTGGCGCACGTGCGCGA
>PMQB01000407.1 GCA_003169195.1 Bryobacterales bacterium | reverse complement strand
GGAAAGGAACCTGGGGAAGAATCCCCGATTTCCTCACCAAAGACCAAAGGCTAAACGGCTGGGACCTGTTTGGTTTCGGCTATGAAAGCAGACGGCGATTCGATCTGCTTGGCCTTTGGAGTTCCGATGCGGCACTTCCCGAGATCGCCACCAAGCTCTACACCACACTCCAAAGTAACGTGTCTCCTAACAAATACAAGGCCATCGCATTGGTGGCTCACAGCATGGGAGGCCTGGTAGTGCAGCAAGCACTCGTTCAAAACACTGACCTCCGTCTCCGCACGAATAATCTCGTGTTATTCGGCACTCCCAGCGCCGGCCTCGCCAAAGCCGACAAACTCTCGTTCATCAAACAGCAGATTGATGACATGCGCGAAGACGGCCCGTTCATCAAGACTTTACGGGCCCAATGGACCAAACTCGCTCTCGATACCGACCCTCGACTCAAAT
Source organism: Bryobacterales bacterium (assembly GCA_003169195.1). Classification (GTDB taxonomy): domain Bacteria; phylum Acidobacteriota; class Terriglobia; order Bryobacterales; family Bryobacteraceae; genus Bog-105. The sequence goes on along the minus strand of PMQB01000407.1, from coordinate 2,425 downwards.
TTCTAACCGTCGCGGGCGAGTTAGATCAATTCGTTCCTCCCGCCTCGTCGCTTGGACCTTTCGCCAAAGCCACGCAGCGGGTGGTCCCAGGAAATCACGTAACGATGCTCGACGTGAATTCCCCCGACGATCCCACTGTCAAAATCCTGATCGAAGCCTTAGCTGGTGGAACCGCCTCCGGAGGTTCACAAAGTGCTGAGCGCGTTGCTGTCGAGATCGGCCAATTCGCGCAACTCGTCGAGCAACTCTGGCCCAGTGGGACCGCCATGCCAACGAATCTCGATGACGTAGGGGCGATCACGTTAGCAATTGCTTTAGAGAGAGTCGGCAGAAGGGCAGATGCCATCGATGTCCTCGCGGCACACAAGCCGCAGGGCACCGATGTGCAAGGCGTTTTAGGAGGCCGCTTGAAACGTCGCTGGCTCGCCACCCGCAGTGAGTCCGATTTTCAGAGCGCCGCCAATCTGTATCAGCAGGCCTACGCTATCTCCACTGCGCCCTCTTCGCTTAACCCAGACCAAGCCTACTATCACGGCATCAATCTCGCTTTCCTCGAGTTAGCACACGAATCGAACTATGGCTTGGCCATCCAGAAAGCCCACGAATTAGCAACGCAAGTTCTTGCCTATTGCGAAAAGGCTCAAGACCTCCGCCCCGCACCCTGGTGCTCCGCCACGCGAGCCGACGCGCTTGTCATTCTGGGCAAGTGGCAAGAAGGTTTGAACGAGCATCGCAAAGCAGCCGCACTGGTCCAACAGCCTTGGCAAGCGATTTCTGTCGAAGAGCAGGCCATTCGTCTGGCTCGCCTCGTTGGTCATTCAGAGCAGGAGGTCAACGTTATCGCCGATATCTACGAAGGCCGCGAGACGGTCCTTTCCACCTCCTCCGGCACATAAGCTGATCGGAAGCTCAACCACGCTTGATATGATCGCGCTGGAGAGTAGGACACTCCAGCATTTATGACCAACCAAGCAACGCGTAGATTTTTCCTCGGTGCAGTCACGGCGGCCGCAGCCAGTCGTGTGTGGGGGGCGAACGATAGAGTCTCTGTCGCCATCGTCGGCCTCGGTGGTCGCGGTTCCAGCCACTTGAATATTTATTCCAAAATGAGCGACGTGCGCGTTGTCGGACTTTGCGATGTTAACCAAGCTGCCCTCGAAAAAGCCCAGGCCACCCTGCTGAGAAATACCGGCAACAAAGCCAAAGAATTTACCGACATGCGCGAAGCCTTCGCCGATCCAAGTGTCGACGTTGTCTCCATCGCCACACCAAATCACTGGCACGCCCTCGCCGCCATCTGGGCCATGCAAGCCGGCAAAGATGTCTATGGCGAAAAGCCGGCTTGCTACAACATTCACGAAGGCCAGCGCATGATTCAAGTCGCGCGTGAAACCAAGCGCGTCATGCAAGTCGGCTCCCAGCATCGCAGCACCCCCTTCAAAATGAAAGCCATGGACGCCATGCATAGCGGCCTCATCGGCGATATCTATCTCGCCAAAGGCCTGTGCTTCAAACGCCGCGCCTCCATCGGTCATGCCGATGACTCCCCCACTCCTCCCGGCGTCAATTGGGATCTCTTCCTCGGCCCCGCGCCCATGCGCCCCTTCAACCGACTTCGTTTCATCTATAACTGGCACTGGTTTTGGGACACCGGCAACGGCGACATCGGCAATCAAGGCGTTCACGAAATCGGCTTGTGCCGCTGGGGTTTAGGAGATCCAGATATGCCCCAAACCGCCTTCGCCCAAGGCGGCAAGTACGCGTATATCGACGATCAGGAAACGCCCAACACTTTGAACTGCGCCTTCGAGTTCAATGAGAGCGGCAAACGCAAGATGCTGGAATTCGAAGTGCGCCACTGGATGAGCAACCACGAAGCCACCGTGGGCGATGCATCCTACAAGGGCAACGCTCCGGCCACGCCGAGGCGCGGTTCCGACAGCATCGGCAACATTTTCTATGGTCCGAAGGGCTACGTGACCATGGACAGCTATTCGTCCTATCAATCCTGGCTGGGCAAGGAACAGACGCCCGGACCCCGGAATGACAAGGGCGGCGACCACTTCGCCAACTTCATCGATGCGGTCAAGAGCCGCAAGCGCGAAGATCTTCACGCCGAAATCGAAGAGGGGGCGGCATCCACGGTGCTGGTGCACCTGGCCAACATCTCCTATCGCGTGGGCCGCACCATCAACTTCGATTCCGCAACCATGACCTGCACCGGCGACGCCGAGGCCAACAAACTGCTGACACGCGTGTACCGCAAGCCGTTCGTGGTTCCCGTGAAGGTATAACTTACGTTAGGTGGTTTCTGCCGCGAAACTCCGATTCGTAATCGTAACGGCAAGCCCGCTCCCTGGCGTCCCGTGGAATCAGCGCGGCGTTTTCCGAGCCGGGCCCAGAGGGCACCCCGCCAGCAAGCGGT
>PMQB01000531.1:18164-38084 GCA_003169195.1 Bryobacterales bacterium | reverse complement strand
GTTCGTTTTTTCAGCCCACCCCAATGGCTCGCGAGCGTGGGTTCGTTTTTCCAATCGCCGCGAGAGCCGTCGTCATTACCCCGTCCCACCCATATCCGCGAAGCCCAAATCGCCATCTCTTCGCCCCCAATCGCAACCCATCGTTGGCCTCGCTTTTTCACCTCAGCCAAGAGGTAAAAATTCACCCCGCCGCACCCCAAAAACCATGAATATTTACCATCGCTCGCTTTATTATTAATAGACTCCAAAAATTACCCCATCTTTCGCCCGTTCTTCACCCAATTTTTCCCTTTTTCCCGCGCTGCCAAAACTTCGATTTCAACCCTTCCCATTCCCCGGTTGGGTTCGTTTTTTCAGCCCACCCGATAGTCCTCTTGTTGGGTTCGTTTTTTCAAATCGGCTCGGACCGCGTCCTGAATTCTCGCCTGATTCCCCCTCAATTTTCCGCCTGAATCCTGCCTTCTTTGCCTCCCCGAAAACCCGGTCACAGCACCATCCACTTTTTTTCAACATTTTATTACCCCTTCTAAATCATCACGTTGCAGCCAATTTGCCCCTTCCCAAACCGCAAACTCGAATTCCAGCCTGCCTCTTTCGCATGGTGCACTGAAGTCGCCCGTAGATGTTTTTTACGGCAATCTCCACGCGAGGCACCATGGTTAAATTCCGCCAACTGTTCATAACGATTTCGATCGCGGCGACGCTCGTCGCCTTCTGCGCTTTTGCGCAAACGAATCTGACTCAGATTCTAGACACGATTACCAACCCCGACGGATCACCGTTCAATGGAACGGTGGTGATTACTTGGAACGGCTACTCAGGCAGCGGTAGCGGAACAGTTTCTCGGCTCAGCACATCGGCTCGGGTTTATAACGGCGCTCTCTCCGTTCTATTGGTCCCCACCACCACCGCTTCTCCAGGCACCTACTATCAGGTTGTCTACAGCAGCAGCAACGGCACAGCGCAGTGGACCGAAACTTGGCAGGTCCCGCCCAGCACAACGGCGTTGAACATCGCGGCCGTGCGGCAAACCACCACCCAAGGCTCCGGGTCCGGTTCTGGCTCTGGAGGAGGAACCACTGGCTCTGGCGGATCGCAGTACGCCACCCTTCCTATCGCCATTAGTAGTGTCACAAACCTGGCCGGTAGTTTGAGTTCCATCAACAGCACGCTCACAACCGTGCAAAGCACCGCCACTGCCTTGGGCACGACAGTCTCTGGTTTGCGCACCACCGTGTCCGGCCTAAACTCGACCGTCACCACCCAAGGCTCCACCCTCGGAGCGCTCAACACTACAGTCACAGGCCTGAGTAACACTGTGAGTGGATTGAACTCCACCCTTACGACCCAAGCATCCACCCTTGGCGCGCTCGGAACCACAGTGACGGGTCAGGGCACAACCCTCACCAACTTGAGCAACACCGTCTCAGGCTTGAACTCCACAGTCACCAATCAAGCCGCGTCCATCAGCAGTTTGAACACCACAGTGAGCGGCCTAACCTCCACTGTGAATACGCAAGGCAGCAGCCTGACCACGTTATCGAACTCAGTCGGCACCTTAAACACCACCGTCTCCGGTCAAGCCGCATCTATTACCAGCTTGAATTCGAGCCTGAGCAGTCTTACGGCCACGGTGGCCACCGACACCTCGTCCATCACGAGCGTTAACAGCACAGTGGGCGGCCTCGCAACCAACGTGACGAACTTGACTAACCTGGTCAACGGTCTCAACACCACCGTCAGTTCTTTGAGTAACGTGAGTTCAAACGCGGTATTCGTCGATTCGGAGGTCCCTGCCGGCGCAATCAATGGCAGCAACCTCATTTTTTCTCTGGCCAACCCGCCGGCACCGGCAGCCAGCCTGTCACTCTTCCGCAATGGGCTTGCGATGACTCCAGGGGTGGACTACACAATCAGTGGTTCGGCCGTCTCATTTGTCAGCGCCAGCATGCCCCAGGCGGGCGATACGCTGCTCGCCTATTACCGCACGGCGGGAACCGGGTCAGCCACAAACTTCGCAGATGGCGAAACCCCGGGCGGCACCATTAACGGCACAAATGTCACCTTCACCCTCGCTTCCGCGCCTAACCCGGCTGCCAGTCTTCGCTTGTTTCGCAACGGTCTCTTAGTCGCGCCAGGCGTTGAATATACGTTGACCGGATCGTCTATCACGTTCACAACAGCCAGAACGCCCCAGAGCGGCGACTCTCTGGCCGCCTATTACCGGCATTAATAACCGGCGGCATCCAAATACTTTCTTAAATCCGGATGCAACTGGGCATCGATGGCGGGGTCGTGGAGATTCCCTAAATCGACGAGACGGGGAGGCAGGGCAATCTTTTTAGGGGTTGCCTCTCCCCGGATCGCTTTCACCGCGCTGGCCACCGCTGTCGCGCCCATCGTGAATGGGTCTTGAATCACCAGCGTGTCAATCCAGCCCGCCTGCAAACCTTCAATCAGCGAAGGGCTGGAATCAAATCCCACTAAGGTTAACTTTTTCCCGCGCGCGCGCAACGCTTGCGACGCGCCTAACGATCCGGATTCATTCGAACAGAAAATGCCTTGCAACTCCGGATGCGCCGTCAACATGTTCTCCGTCACTGTAAGCGATTGCGCCACGCTGGCCATCCCAAAGCGCTCATCTAAAATCTCGATGCCCGGGTATTTCGCTTTCAAGCCGTCGCGGAAGCCATCTTCGCGCGCCGTAGTGGACGCACCGCCCGGCACCGTCTTCACCATCACAATCTTGCCGTGCCCCTTCATCCGTTCGCCTAATCGCCCCGCGCCCATCTGGCCGCCCAGGTAATTGTCGGTCGCCACAAAGGTCCGGTAGTTGTCCGTGTCGATCCCGGAATCGTAAATGATCACCGGTATCCCGGCCTTCGCCGCGCGCTCCACCACAATCTTGAAAGCCGATTTATCCGACGGCGCCAGGCAAATCGCATCCACCCGTCGATTGATCATCGTCTCTACAATCTGCATCTCCGTGGCAATGTCCGTTTCATTGGGCGGCCCTTCCCAAATCAGGTCCACGTGGTTGTCCCAACTCGCCTTGACCGCGCCGGCATGCACACTTTGCCAGAAAATATCCGCGCTGGCTTTCGGTATCACCGCAATTGTCGTCTTATGGTTCCGGTTGCACCCCGTAACAATCACCAGTAGCGCAACCGCCACCACCGCATCTAAAAAGAGCCGTCGGCACAGAGTCATAGAAATTCAATCTAAAGAAGCTAACCTATCAGGTGAGGCTGAAGAAGTTTAGATCTCAACAAGGAAAACGAATGCAAATTGGTTTGGTTGGCTTAGGACGTATGGGTGCAAACATGGTTCGCCGTCTGCAAAAAGATGGTCATACCTGTGCCGTTTTTGACTTAAATGCGGACAACGTAAAAAAGATGGCGGCCGAAGGATCAACCGGAGCGTCTTCGCTGGAAGATCTGGTTCAGAAACTCGCGAAGCCACGAGCCGTTTGGGTCATGGTACCGGCTGGCAAAGCTACCGAGTCCACCGTTCAGACACTCGCCGCAGCCATGGAATCTGGCGACACCATCATTGATGGCGGCAATAGCTTCTACAAAGACGACATCCGCCGTGCTGCCGAATTTAAGAAGCGCGGCATCAATTACGTAGACGCCGGCACCAGCGGCGGCGTTTGGGGCATCGAGCGTGGCTATTGCCTTATGGTGGGCGCTGACCCGGAAGTCTTCAAACGCATCGAGCCGATCTTCAAAACACTAGCCCCGGGAATCGGCAAGATTGAACGGACCCCGGGCTTCGACAAGATCGACAGTACCGCCGAGCAAGGTTACTTGCGCACCGGTCCTCCGGGCTCCGGCCACTTCGTCAAAATGATTCACAACGGCATCGAATACGGTCTCATGCAGGCCTACGGCGAGGGCTTGGACGTGTTGGTGCATAAGAACTCCACCGACCTCCCAGAGAACGAACGCTTCGATTTGAATGTCCGCGACATCGTCGAACTCTGGCGTCGCGGCAGCGTCGTTGGCTCATGGCTCCTAGATTTAACATCCATGGCGCTGGTAGAAAATCCCGACCTGTCAAACTACACCGGTTCCGTCGAGGACTCCGGCGAAGGCCGTTGGACCATCAACGCTGCCATTGAAGAAGCCGTGCCGGTCGAAGTATTGGCGTCGGCCTTGTTCACCCGCTTCCGCTCACGCCGCGAACATACCTTCACCGAGAAAGTACTGTCCGCCATGCGCTTCAAATTTGGCGGCCACAAGGAGTCCGGTTCCGCCGGCTGACGCTATTCCAACTCTGGGCCCGACGGTGTGATCTTCACATTCATCACGTGTGAGTTCACGATCTCGCGGCCCAGAAAAGAGATTTGTACGACTTCCCCATGCTGGGTGGCTTCGCGCTGGTATTGATCAAAAACGAAGTTGCCCAGTGAGTAAAAGATCAGACCGCCGTGGTACTCCTCACTTGGCTGAACCACATGCGGATGATGACCGATCACTAGCTTCGCCCCCGCATCTATGGCGGCATGAGCAAAGGTGATCTGCGCTTCTGACGGTTTTGGCTGATACTCGATGCCGTTGTGCATAGAGACGATCACCACGTCGCAGCGCTTCTTCAACTCCGCCACATCGCGTGCCACCACGACCGGGTCAGTGAGCGGAATCCGCGGATCAATGTCTTTCCAGTTGCCGTTCTTCTGATCGAACGTGTAGCCCAGAAATCCGAAACGCACGCCGTTGCGCGCAAAGATCACACCCTCGTGCGCGGCCTGTTCTGTCTCCGCGCTGCCGATGGGTCGAATGCCGTGCTGCCGCAGCCACTTCAGCGTGAATTCCACGCCATGCGGTCCACAATCGCGCGCATGGTTATTGGCTGTCGATGCGATGTTCACACCGGCCAATTGCAAGCCCTCAATCATTTCCGGCGCGGCATGAAAGACCAGCCCGCCCTCGTGATATGGACCTTCGTCGGAAAACGGCGACTCGAGATTGACAAACGTAAGATCGGCGCCCTGTAACAAGGGTGCGATCTTACGGAACGGCATCGAAGAGTCTTTCTTGCCCAGAATCTCGCGCCGCACTGCCCGCGAAAACATCACATCGCCTGCAAAAATCAGCCGGTTGTAATAGCCGTAAACCTGCGGATCAACCAGCACAGTCGCTGGAAAGAGCGACGGCGTTTGCCTCACTTTCGGCCTGAGACAGGTCGTGAGGGCGCACGCGACGAAGGCAGTTAGAAAGAGACGGGATCTCACTAGAGCATAGCGGCCGCAGGACGGTCAAGAAACCAAACGGCTTTATCGTCCCTGCTCGCTATTTGACAAGGATATCTGAAGTAGTCTTCGGGTTCTTTGAGAACCTGGCGCAAGGCATCCGCTTTGTCAGTGCCAGCCACTTGCAGAACCGTGTTCTTCGCCGCCAACAATACTCCTGGCAACAAAGTCACCCGGTCCATCTTCATCTTTTCTACCCAGACATGCGCCGCGATGCGACTGCGATCTGCAATCAACGACTCTCCCGGAAACAAACTCGCCGTATGGCAATCGGGCCCCATGCCGCGATGCAAAACGTCGAACACCGGCAGCCGTCCTTCGCCCAAATGGAAGAAGGTTTTAATCTCGGCGTTATATCTCTTCGCCCCCTCCTCCGGTGGAAGTTCGCCATAAACGCGATGAATATTCAACAGCGGAATCTTGGCCGCTTGCAAAAGCGTTTGGTTCGCTAGCTTGTAATTGCTCTGCGAATCGGTTGGGGCAACGCAGCGTTCGTCCACCCAAAAGATATGCACTTTCGACCAATCGAATGCCGCTTTCGCCATCTCGGCAAACAGCAACTTCGGCGTGCTTCCACCCGAAATCGCCAGCGTTGCCCGCGACGCTAGACTTAACGTTTCCGCCAGCTTTTCAAGAATAAAGGCGGAGCAATCACGCGCCGACTCTTCCGGTGTTCCGGCAATGCGCAGTTGGGGTTGTTGAGCCACGCAAATTATCCTCTCATGCCAGAAGTTCGCGTGCCCGTTCCAACGCCATGTGAAAGGCTGGATCGAATCCCGCAACCGCCAACTCTTCCGTCATCAACGCCGTCACGTTAGGCTGTCCGAAAGTATATTTCCGTTCGCGTCCGGCCGAACTCCAAAGAGTAACGCACTCAGCGCTCGTCCGTTCGAATTCGATCGACTCCTCATCCGAACGGAAGTTTACCCGTTGAATGCCTGGACCGAACCCCGTAGCCTTTCGGAAAATAACCTTCGCTTTACAAGGCGCCGAGAGCCACCCAGCTAGATACAAGGCTTGGATGGGCGGATTGTCTTCGGTGTGCTCAATTTCCAAAGTATCGAAAGTGGCAAACTTGTTTTGGCGAGTCGCATCGTCAAAGAGATGAGCTAGCGGTTCGCGCCAAGGCGTCAACCGCGTCCATTCCAAATCGGCTACCAGTTTCCCTTTTGCCTGCCACTTTGTCAGGAAAGAAACCCCTTCCGGAGATGTCATTCCAGAGGTATCCACAATCACTTTGGTCGAGAGCTTGGCAATCGCTTCCATTGCGGCTTTGTCTGTGAAGCAAGCGTTTTCCTTGACGGCGCCCTGATGACGGCACCAGAAAATTACCGGCAAATCCGCAACCGTTAAAGCTGCGAGCATCGGTGCCGCATTTTGCCAGTTCGCGGGCTTCGCTGTAATTTCAATCTGCTCGCAGCAAATTTGCTGCGCTTTGCCAAAGGGCTTCCAGCACTGAGCCAAGACTCGCGCTTGCAGATCGTTTTCCGCATCGGGCGAAACCGCCAGCACGATGCCGCGAGCCGGATGCTCATGCATCAATTCGGAAATTGTTTGCGACGCCGCAAACCCAGCATCGGCTTCGTCCGTCGCCACAATCAACGTCATAGCACAAGCGCGCAAAACCGTCGGCCGGCCCTGATGCTTTTCTTCTTCGCCTAATGAAGTCCACAATTTGCCCAAGCCTTTGAGAATCTGTTCAGGTTGAGCCGGAAAAATAATTGTGCTGCTCATGGAACTCTCCAAACATGCCCCTGCCGCGCCAGCATCTCATCCGACGCTTTCGGTCCCCAAGTGCCGGCCGCATAATTCGGGAAATCGAATTTAGTATTTCCCCATACGTCCAGAATTGGCTGGACAATCTGCCAGCTCGCGTCTACCATGTCCTGGCGTGTATACAGCGTGGGGTCGCCTGCCATCGCGTCTACCAGGAGTGTTTCGTACGCCGTCGGAGTGCGCTCGCCAAAACTGGAGCCGTAATTGAAATCCATCGAAACGGGACGCACGCGCATACCGCTTCCCGGACTCTTTGAAAGAAACCGCAGCGAAATTCCCTCTTCCGGCTGAATCCGTAGCACCAACAGATTCGGCCGCGCTTCCCGCAGACCGCCCTTAGTTTCCTGTGAGAACAAACCTAACGGTGGGGCATTGAACTGAATCGCAATATCGGTGACGCGCTTCGGCATGCGCTTGCCCGTGCGGATATAAAACGGCACGTCAGCCCAACGCCAGTTGTCGATGAAAAATGTCACCGCTGCATATGTATCCGTTTGCGCATTGGGATCGACGCTCTTCTCTTGCCTGAACCCAGGAAGATCTTGGCCGCCCACGTTCGCCGGTCCATATTGCCCAGCAACTGCATATTTCGCCACATCGTCCGGTTTCACCACACGCACTGCTCGCAAGAGCTTCGCCCGTTCGTCGCGAACGTTCGCTGCGTCAAACACCGTGGGCGGTTCCATCGCGATGGTGGCCATCACCTGACTCAAGTGGTTCTGGATCATGTCGCGCAGCGCGCCCGCCTCTTGGTAATACCCGCCGCGCCCTTCAACGCCAATCGATTCAGCCGCCGTTATTTGAACGTTATCGACATAGCGGCGGTTCCACAGCGGCTCGAAAATGCCGTTGCCGAACCGAAACGCCAAAATATTTTGAACAGTTTCTTTTCCCAGATAGTGATCGATACGGTAGACATCCGATTCATCTAACACCTGGTGAATCTCGTCGTTCAACTTACGCGCGCTGTTCAGATCGTGTCCGAATGGCTTTTCAATAATAACCCGCCGCCAACCATTCCCCTTTTGTAATTGGTGGGCGCCGAGCTTCTTAATCGCCTCCGCATAGTAGCTGGGCTGCGTCGAAAGATAGAACAGGACATTACCCGCAGTCTGATGGGATTTCTCAACCTCATCCAGCTTCTTCTTCAACCCTTCGTAAGAAGCTTCGTCGTTCAAATCGCCCGCCACGTAGAATAGGCATTGGGCAAACGACTTCCAAATATCCTCGTCGAACGGTGCATCTTCCAAGAACTTGGAAACCGACTCTTTCATTCGTTCACGAAATTGGTCGTCCGACATGGGCGTGCGGGAACTACCGATCACCGCGAAATTTTGTGAAATGCGGCGTTCGTAGAATAGTCGATAGAGAGAAGGCAGAAGCTTGCGTTTAGACAGATCGCCGCTTGCTCCGAAAATTACGATGGCGCAGGGTGGCACCCGCCTCGCAAAGCGAAGGGAATCCTGCAATGGATTCACCTCGGGTAAGGGTTGAACAAGTACGCTCATAGCCTCTTTGATGATAAGGCCTAGCAAGTTATTCATGACAAATCCAAGAAAGAAAGTTGTCGCAGTACTAAGCGATTTGATGTTTACCGTAAAAATACAGGAGGCNNTTGGCGCAGGCGAAGCTTGATCCGTCGGTGATTATCATTGACTTGAATAGCAGTAGCTTCGATGCGCTGGAGTTGATTAGCGCCCTCAAGGCCGATTCAGAAACGAGCCAAGTTGAGTTAATCGGCTATGTTTCGCACGTTCAGGTGGATCTAAAGCAAGCCGCGCAGGAGCGTGGCTGCGACACAGTTGTGGCGAGATCGGCGTTTTCGCAGAATTTGCCCACGATTTTCAAGCGCTACGCCGATGTAAGAGCGCTAGCATAGGAAGCATGACCATTTCCAGAAGGAACTTTACGCTGCTGGCGGTTGGGTCCGCCGCTACGCTCTTGGCGCAACAAACACCTTTGAAGCGGGTTGATGCCAAATACGTCTGCTTTGTAACCAAACATACATTCGACAAAGAGCAAATCCCCGTAAGTGTTGACGGCAAAACGTATTACGGCTGCTGCGATATGTGCAAAGCCAAGCTGAAGGACGATGCCGCTCAGCGATGCGATATCGATCCGGTCAGCAAAAAACAGGTCGACAAAGCCACCTCAGTGATTGCCGCAGACAGCAAAGGCAACGTTTTCTTTTTTGAAAACGAAGACAACTTAAAAAAATACAACAGCCGTTAACGGACCAGGGCAAACGAATAAAGACTGTCGCCTGCACCGACTACCAAGTATTGTTTGCCGTCTAAAACATAGGTAATTGGTCCGTTGCTGACCGCTGCCGGTAACCGGAAATGCCAGAGAATTTTTCCGTTTTCTGGATTCCATGCGATTAAATTTCCAGCAGCGTCACCGCTGAAAAGCAATTTGCCGGCTGTACTCAAAAAGCCCGAACCGGCGGTTCCTTTGCCAGGGAATTCGTGGCTCCAGCGAGTCTGCCCGGTTTTGTAATCAATCGCCTTCACGACCGACTGAGACCATAGCATCCGACCGCTTCCGCCATATCCTTCGGGACGTTCCTCGGGGTCAGTCAAGTAAGCTAGGCTGTATCCCTCAACCGCGTTCACGTAGAACAGCCCGGTCTCCGGATCGAAGCTGGGAGGAAACCAGTTGGTTCCTCCGCCCGGTGGAGTGTTGAGTAAAACGCCATCCGTTTTTGGCTCTTTGGCTTCGTCTGGAATTGGCTGGCCAATGGCATCGACTCCCTTCGACCAGTTTGTCCCGCCGAATGGAGCAGAGACAATGTTTTTGCCGTTCGTTCGATCAAGCACGAAAAAGTAACCGTTGCGCGCGGCTTGCGCGAGGAGCTTGCGTTTCTGACCTTTGATTTCGGCGTCGAACAAAACCGGCGTTTCGACATTGTCCCAATCGTGCGTATCGTGCGGAGAAGCTTGGAAATACCAAACCAGTTTGCCGTTGTCGGGGTTGACGGCAACAATCGAACAAGTCCAAAGGTTGGACCCTTTTCTTCCCTGCCCGGCGTAAACAGGATTCGGATTGCCGGTACCCCAATAGATAAGATTCAGTTCGGGATCGTAAGTGCCGGGCATCCATGTCATGCCGCCACCGTGTTCCATCGCGCCTTTATTCGGCCAGGTCTCGGCACCCGGTTCACCTTCGCGCGGTTCAGAATTCCAGCGCCATTGCAATGTCCCGGTCTCTGGATCACGTGCTTCCAGGTAGCCGGGCATATCCATGGCGTCGCCGCCAACACCAACAATGATGTGGTTACCAACAACAAGCGGTGACATCGTGGTGAAATATTGCATGCGCGAATCGGCCACTTGAATCTTCCAGCGCTCTTTGCCGTCTTTTGCGTTGAGCGAAATGAACCAGCCATCGGGCGCGAGGAAGTACAGCCAGTTACCGTACATGCCCACGCCACGATTGCCCAATAGATGACCACCATGATCGACCCAACTGTAGCGCCAGATTTCTTCGCCCGTGTAAGCATTCAAGGCCCACACATAATCTGGCAGTGTGAGATACAGAATTCCGTTCACGAGCAGCGGCGTGCCTTTAATAGGAGCAGGCGCCATACCGCCGCGCATGAGGCCGACATTGGTACGGAATATCCACTGGATGCTTAGGGAATCAATGTTCGATGTGTTGATCTGCTTCAGCGGGCTGAAGCGCTGGCCCGAGTAGTCGCCGTTATAGGTAGGCCAAGTGTCAGTCGGAGGTTTCAGCAGCTTGGCAGGATCGAGTAATTGGCCGTTGAGTACCGCAGCCATCGTTAGACAGAGAGCGAACGTGCGCAGATTCATTTGAGCGTAACCAGGTAGGCCAGGATATTGTGCATGTCGGCATCTGTGTACTTCGCGAGTAAGTCGCGATGCCCTTGTAGAGGATCTTTTATCGTCAGCTTCACGGAATTGCGAGAGAACGAACGATATTCACCGGTTGCGTCGACAAGAGAAACGTCGAAATCATCAATGCGTTTTAGAGTGCCGTTCACGGTTTCGCCGCCAGCGAGCCTGACCGTGACAGACACTTTTGTGTTGCCGCGGTCAGGATAAAGGAAACGCGCTTGAAGGTCGGCAGGATCAGTTTTGCCTATGTGCGCCAAATCGAGGGTTGACGAGTGGCAACTCTTGCACTGACTGTTGAAATAGGCTTCACCTGATTTAGGATCTCCCGTGACAACGTTCTGGAGTTTGTAGCCGAAACGGTTGGCGGCCGCTTCCACGCGCATGTGGAGGAATTCGGCAATGTCGTGGGCTTGGGGTTCGGTCATGTTGACGAAAGCAGGCATACCTTTGTCGGGGCGGCCTTTTTGCAGGAAGGGTCCGATGGTTTCGCCCTTGTCATCGTGCAGCACAATCGAAGAGCGTAGGAGATCGGGACCCTCAGCGCCAGTTGCGTTGGGTCCGTGGCAGAACGAACAAGCTTGCGCATACACTTTCTGACCGCGGGCTGCCGCTTCAGAATCAGCGGGAGGAGCGAGACCTAAGAAGTCTCGCCCCCGATCTACGCCTCTGCGCGGTGCCGGTTCACCGCCGCCCTGAGCCAGCAGCGTGGTGGCAAATAGGACTGGTAAAAAGACACGCGCTGTCATGTTAGTGCGCGGCCGCCCAAGCTAAGCCGTCGGTTCCCTTGCCGGCGTCAATTAAGGTCACCGAGTAGTCTTCCAAGTTGATGGCGGCCACTTGATGGCTGGAATCACAGGACACATAGGCAACCTTATTGTCCCGCCGCACCAAAACTTCCTGCGGCGCTTTTGGCACATCGATGCTGTGGACCACTTTCAATGTTTTCAGATCGATAATCGAAACTTTGTTGACTGTCGGCACAGCGACGACCAGCCATCGACCATCGCTTGTAGGAGCAGTGCCGTATCCGAGCCCAGGTAGTTCAACCCAGTTTTTCACTTCCTGAAGATGAGCATCAATTACAGCGAGCTGGGGCTTGGTCTGATCGGACGTGAACACCCATTTGTCATCGGGCGAGATAGAGATGCGTTGCGTGGTTTTCGAAATTGGAATGATTTTGACGACCTTCTTCGCATGAAGATCCAGAACGGAAACAGTTCCGGGACCGACGTTGGCAGTGTAGCCCCAGCGGCCGTCTTTTGAGATGGCAAGCATGTGCGATTCTTCGGAGCCAGTGGGAACAGTATCGATGATTTTCAGGGTCTTGGGATCTATGACGCTAATTGTCTGGTCGATTTCAGTGGTAACGTACAGCATCCCGGTCTTCGGATTGAAGACCGGGCAGTGCGGACGAACGCCATGGCCAAAATCCACATTGCCGACCACTTTTTGAGAAGCGATATCAATAACAACCATATTCTGGCCGTTGGTGCCTGGCTTGCCGACGCCGCTATTGCCGTAAATGGGCACATAAGCCAAACGTCCGTCAGGCGACGCGACCACTTCGTGACCGGTAGTGCCCCCTTCGGGGACCTCGGCCAGTTGTTTGCCGACAGTAGGATCTATGATGCCCAGCGATTGATCGCCTTTATTGGCCGTGAGCAGATAACCGGTTGGCGAACCACCGGCGGATGACGATGAGCTGTTTGACGGGGACATAGCTAGCAAGAGAGGTACGCAGAACAATTGAATTTTTCGCATGGGACCTTCCCGAAAAGAATACCGAATACAGAATATCGAAAACGGTTTGAAAAGTGGCTATCAAAAGAAAACCTGCTACCAGACCAGCCCGCAAACGCCGAAGGAAATCACACTTTCTATCAACTCACAATGTTTCAGCTCGATTAAAATAATCTATGGCTCGACATCGATTACCCGTGATACACTTCATCGAAGTCTAACGAAAGTTCTCTTTAGTCTTGCAATCCCGCCCTCGTAGGCGTTCCGCGACCCATGGCTTTTTGCCGTTGCTGGACGTTAGCTTGTTGATCCCACCGGCAAATAGGTCACTGGTCGTTTCTGTTTAGACGAAACACAAGAATTAGCGCTGCTTTAGGCGCCACACGAGAGGACTTCACTCATGAGTAGAAGATATATCCGCGGCAGCCGTGCGCTGCTCGCGCGCACAGGCGCCCCTGTTTTGCTTTTGGCGTTGGAGTTGTCAGGCTTTGCTGCTGTGTCACATGCGCAAATCAACCTGGGCCCCGTCACTGTTGGTGCTGGATTGCAAGCCAGCTACGTAAACACGGAGCCAACCAGCGGAACCGCGACCAACGAATTTGATCTGAATCACATCCGTCTCTACGTGAACGGCCCCGTCACTGACACGATCAAGTTCATGTTCAATACCGATTACGACAGCATCACGAACAAAATCGGGGTTTTGGATGCAGTGGCGCAGTTCGAATTTTCTCCGCAGGTGAATGTGTGGGTTGGCCGGTTTCTGCCGCCGAGCGATCGAGCTAATCTTTACGGACCGTTCTATTCACATGAATGGGCTGTCTATTCAGATGGCATCCAAGATGGTTATCCGTTTGTATTTCAGGGACGCGACAATGGCGTGATGTATTGGGGAACGTTTGCAAAGAAGGTGAAAGTTTCGGCTGGTATTTTCGATGGCAAATCATCCACTGGGAATTCCAAGGTTCTTGGCGCGGCCCGCGTTCAAATCGATTTCTGGGACCCAGAAGACGGCTACTATTTGAACGGCACCTACTACGGCGATAAAAACCTTCTCGCGATCGGAGGAGCGACACAGTTTCAAGAAGGCCGCACCGCCACTACCGCGGACTTCCTCCTTGAAAAGAAATTGCCGAACGCAGGCGTAGTCTCAGTTGAAAGCGAATACTCCAACTACAACAAACTGGGTGGATACGAAGCGGCGTATGGCAAGAGTCAGGGCGCTTATGGGCTTGGAAGCTATCTCTTTCCAAAGGTTGTAAACATTGGCAAGGTCAACGGTAAATTCGAGATTCTCGGCAAGTTCGCCAAAGCTGATTTTACAGATGCCACCACCCCGAGTTTCAATCAGAAAACAACAGAAGTGAACTTCAACTACGTCATCAAGCAGTTCAAGGCGCGCGTCATGACGTTCTATAAAGACACCAGATACAACCGAGTGAACCCCAACTTCTGGCAAGCAGGAGTCGGCCTCCAGATCCAGATGTAAGGAAGGAATCAACAAGGAATATATTTATGAAACGAAAATCACTGTTACTGACCGCCAGTCTGCTGGTTGCTGGAAACGTATTCACCACGCTCGCCGGCGCTCAAGATGTTATCAAGGTAGGCGTCTTGCACTCGCTCTCAGGCACAATGGCGATTAGCGAAACTACGCTCAAAGACACAATTCTAATGATGATTGACGCACAGAATAAGAAAGGTGGCTTGCTGGGCAAGAAACTGGTACCCGTTGTGGTTGATCCTGCCTCCAACTGGCCGTTGTTCGCAGAAAAGGCCGCGCAGTTGTTAGAGAAGGACAAGGTATCGGTCGTGTTCGGCTGTTGGACTTCTGTGTCTCGCAAGTCAGTGCTGCCTGTTTTTGAGAAAGATAACGGACTCCTTTTCTACCCGGTTCAGTACGAAGGCGAAGAATCGTCTAAGAACGTGATCTATACGGGTGCAGCACCCAATCAACAGGCCATTCCTGCCGTTGATTACCTGATGAAGGAAGTCGGCGTCAAGCGTTGGGTGTTGGAAGGAACGGATTACGTTTATCCGCGCACGACGAATAAGATCCTTGAAGCGTATCTGAAGGCGAAGGGCGTAAAAGCGGCCGATATCTCCATCAACTACACTCCTTTCGGCTTCTCTGATTGGCAGACGCGCGTGGCCGCTATCAAGAAATTCGGTTCGGCCGGCAAAAAGACGGCTGTTGTCTCAACCATCAACGGTGATGCCAACGTGCCTTTCTATAAAGAACTCGGCAACCAGAAGATTTCTGCGGAAGACATTCCGGTGGTTGCGTTCTCAGTTGGTGAAGAAGAGCTTTCGGGCTTGGACACGAAACCGATCGTAGGCGAACTGGCGGCTTGGAACTATTTTGAGAGCATCAACACACCAGCGAACAAAGCGTTCATCAATCAATGGCATACGTTTATCAAGAATCCAAAGCGCACCACCAATGACCCGATGGAAGCAAGCTACATCGGCTTCAATCTCTGGGTGAAGGCTGTGGAGAAAATTAAAACGACGGACACGGAAAAGGTGATTGCGGCGCTTCCTGGCCTTGAGACGCCAAACCTCACTGGCGGAACCGCCAAAGTGTTGCCGAATCATCACATCACCAAGCCCGTTTACATTGGCGAAGTCAAAGCAGACGGCCAATTCAACGTGGTTTGGAAATCCGCGGGGGAAATACCCGGCGATGCCTGGTCTGACTTTCTGCCGGGCAGCAAGGACATTGAAGCCGATTGGGTAACGCTGAAATGCGGAAACTACAATAAGGTAACCAAAACGTGTTCCGGACAGAACTACAAATAGTGAAGCAGTTCTCAAAGTGTGGGCGGTGGCTCTTGCTTCTGCTCTCCCTTGGCGGTTTACATCTCCGCGCGCAATCACCCAACGATGCAAGTTTCCTCGCAACGTTGGGTGAATTGCGTGAGGCAAGCTACGCCGACAAAGCCAATATTGTAGAGAGGCTCGGCCGCACGGGTCATCCGAGCGTGCGTGCCGCTCTCACCGCGCTCATGGAAGACCGACTCTATTACCGCAATAATGATCAAAAGGTTTTCATTGCCAAGTCGGCTGATACCGACCCTCTCGAACTCGTCGATCCTTTGTCGTTGAAGAGCGCTGGCTCGGCCGCCGCCGACGGCCTAACAAAGATCGGCACGAACAATGGTCTGCGGCGTTTTTTGCGTACAACGGTGGCGCATTTCGCACTCTCAAGTCCTGATCCGTCGGTACGTTTGGATGCTGTGCGCGAGATGCTACAGTCGTTGGACGAACCGACTGTGGCAATCCTCCGAGAGCGCGAGGGTGTCGAAAAGGATTCCAGCGTCAAGAAAGAAATCGAGACGGGTCTGGCGCTCGCGGCGCTGGATGGCACAGACGAGAGCACAAGACTGAAAGCTATTGCAACACTGCGGACCAGCGTGAGCCAGGACGTGCGCAATAGGCTCGCACTCTTGCTGGATAAATCTTCCGACGGCACCTACGCCGAAAGCGACGAAAAGGTGAGGCGCGCAGCCGCTGCCGCTGTGGGCAGCATTGATAGTTGGCGTACTTTCTATTCTGGAATCGAAACATTGTTTTTTGGTTTGAGCCTTGGATCTGTCCTCGTCCTGATCGCCATCGGACTTGCCATTACGTTCGGCGTTATGGGCGTGATCAACATGGCGCACGGCGAGTTGATGATGCTGGGTGCGTACACCACCTATGTTGTGCAAACCGCGATGCCGGGACACATCGGGATTTCCATCCTTGTGGCGATTCCCGCTGCTTTTATCGTCTCTGGAATCATAGGCATATTGTTGGAACGAACGATTATTCGCTTTCTTTACGGTAGACCGCTGGAAACCCTGCTCGCCACCTTTGGCGTGAGTCTCATCCTCCAGCAATCGGTCCGATCTATCTTTTCCGCGCTCAACCGATCAGTGGTGACACCCGACTGGATGAGTGGTTCTATGCGGATCAATGACGCCCTGGCAATTACCTACAACCGTCTCTATATTGTCATCTTCACGCTGCTGGTCTTTGCGCTCATCATGTTGATCTTGAGGCGCACTCGGCTGGGCCTTGACATCCGCGCTGTTTCGCAGAATCGGGCGATGGCAAAAGCTATGGGTATCCGTACCGAGTGGGTCGATGCTATGACGTTTGGGTTGGGATCGGGCATTGCCGGAGTGGCAGGAGTGGCGCTCAGTCAGCTAACTAACGTCGGTCCGAATCTGGGCCAGTCTTACATTATCGATTCTTTCCTAGTAGTGGTATTTGGAGGCGTTGGCAATCTTTGGGGTTCACTCATCGGAGGCATGTCGATGGGAATTTTCAACAAGCTACTCGAGCCGTACGCTGGTGCTGTACTGGCAAAGATTTTCGTTCTGGTGGCGTTGATTCTGTTCATCCAGATCAGGCCGCGGGGACTATTCCCACCCGCTGGGCGCGCGTCGGAGGATAAATAGATGAGTCAGAATAATAGAGAATCCTTTACACTCTGGAAGCCAAGCACACAAGACAATGGGGGCACTTGGTTTCTTGGGATACTCGCCTTAGTGGCGATTGCGGTACCGACTCTCAATCAGCTTGTCCCTGCGTCGTCTGCAGCTCATCTCTCCGTCTTCGGAATCACTCTCATCGGAAAGTATCTTTGCTTCGGGATGCTCGCACTGGCCATCGATTTAATCTGGGGCTATTGCGGCATTTTGAGTCTGGGGCACGCAGCATTCTTTTCTCTCGGAGGGTATGCCATGGGCATGTATCTGATGCGAGAAATCGGTCCGCGCGGGGTATACGGAGATCCAATCCTGCCAGACTTTATGGTGTTTCTCAATTGGAAGTCTCTGCCGTGGTTCTGGTATGGGTTCAACCATTTCCCTTTCGCGCTGGCAATGATGGTGGTTGTGCCTGCTTTACTTGCTTTCGTATTCGGATGGTTTGCGTTTCGATCTCGCGTGACAGGTGTTTACTTTTCGATCATCACCCAGGCGCTTACCTACGCCATGATGCTGGCATTTTTCCGCAACGACATGGGTTTCGNNGCAGGTCGAGTGATGCACGCGATCCGAGATGCCGAGAGCCGCACTCGATTTCTGGGGTATCCCGTTGAATCTTTCAAGGTTTGGATCTTCGTCTTTTCGGCAGTGGTAGCGGGCATCGCAGGCGCGCTGTATGTGCCGCAAATCGGCATCATCAATCCGGGAGAATTCGCCCCTATCAATTCTATTGAGGCTGTCATCTGGGTGGCTGTGGGAGGTCGGGGCACGCTTTACGGAGCCATTGCTGGTGCAGTACTGGTGAACTATGCGAAGACATATCTTACAGGCGCATTTCCAGAAGTATGGCTTTTCGCCTTGGGTGCACTGTTCGTCTTGGTAACACTCTTCCTACCTCGAGGGATCATTGGTCTTGTGCAAGCGCGGAGCAAAGAGAGATGAGTGCGCGCGACAAACGGTTAAGTCTGGAGGACGTAACTGTTAGCTTCGACGGATTCAAGGCTCTCAATGCTCTCACGTTGACAGTCGATCCCGGAGAAATGCTGTGCATCATAGGTCCTAATGGCGCGGGAAAGACTACAATGATGGACGTCATCACGGGCAAGACTCGTCCCGATTCAGGGACTGCGCAGTTTGGCAGTGACATCGATCTATTGAAGTTATCCGAACCGGAAATTGTGGCCGTTGGAATCGGGCGCAAGTTCCAGAAGCCGACCGTGTTCGAAAGGCTCACTGTGTTTGAGAATCTGGAACTCGCTTTGGCCGGCACGAGATCATTCCTTAAAACGCTGCGAGCCCGTATCAGCGCACCACAACAAGAAAGAATCGAAGAAGTGCTTGAGATTATCGGACTCTCGAATCAGCGTTTTTCACTTGGGAAAATACTCGCGCATGGCCAGAAACAATGGCTCGAGATTGGCATGTTGTTGATGCAGAATCCGGAGCTGCTTCTGGTGGACGAGCCGGTAGCCGGCATGACCCCGCAGGAGATCGAACGGACATCGGAGCTCCTCCGCTCTCTCGCGGGCGACCACTCAGTAGTAGTTGTGGAACATGACATGTCGTTTGTGAGGTCGATTGCCAAACGGGTAGTTGTTTTGCACGAAGGGCACGTTATTGCCGAGGGAGACATGGACAAAGTACAGAATGACCCTCGCGTGATTGAAGTCTATCTTGGAGTGTGATTGAGCATGCTGTCAGTTAAGGGACTGAACCAGTTCTACGGCGGTAGCCACACCTTGTGGGATGTCGATCTTGCTGTGCCTGCGGGTTCGCGCATGTGCCTTATGGGCCGCAACGGTATGGGGAAGACGACGCTGCTCAAATGCATAATGGGTTTGCAGGCAGCCAAATCCGGCGCTGTCGCCTTCGAAGGCACGGAGTTGTTGCCATGCCCTGCTGAGCAGCGAGCCCGGCTCGGTATAGGTTATGTGCCGCAGGGCCGCGAGATTTTCTCGCACCTCACGGTGGAAGAAAACCTGCGCGTTGGCTTGGGGATTCGTAAGAATGGCGTCAAGAGCGTTCCCGATCGTATTTACGAGTTGTTCCCGGTATTAAAACAGATGCTGAAACGCCGCGGCGGCGATCTTTCGGGCGGGCAGCAGCAGCAGCTTGCTATTGGACGCGCACTGGTGCTGGAACCGAAACTGCTCATTCTTGATGAACCAACCGAGGGCATTCAGCCAAACATCGTGCATGAAATTGGAGACATCCTACTCAGACTGAACCAGCAAGAAGGCCTCACCGTGTTGCTTGTGGAACAAAAACTGCCGTTCGCCCGCCGCGTCGCCAGTGAATTCTGCATTTTGGATAAAGGTCGACGTGTAGCCGCGGGTTCCATCGGCGAGCTAACGGATGATGTGGTGAGGGCGCACCTCAGCGTGTGATGCGTTCTAGGAGCAACGTCGAACGATCCTCCACACCATTCTCGCGGTAAGTCTCCTCACGTTGAAGGCGACCGTCTGGCTCAAGGGTAAACTTGAGATCGACTAGATGGGAGTTAGCCGGATGCGCGAGGTTGGTGACATCCGGAAACGTGAAGTGAAGAGTAGCTTCGGTGCTGTCGGGAGCGAGACGGAGACGCGGCTGATTACCCTGCGCGCAGTAGTGAGTCGCCATCAGGAGAGACCCGTCGCGATGGTAGATGGTTTTTGGTCACATCTGCGTTCGGGTTGCCGAAGGTCTCGACTACCGCGCTACCGCGTGAAATCACTCGATATGAAATGCGAAAGGCAGCTTTCACTTCGCTATCGTGAACAACCAGTTGCCAATTTCCGGCAAGTTTCTGAAGCTGCTCGAAAGCAGATGCTGGGTC
>PMQB01000531.1:0-18153 GCA_003169195.1 Bryobacterales bacterium | reverse complement strand
TCGATGGTTCGATTGAGAGCATCATCGAAGCTTGAAAACGCCCAATCCGACTCACCTGGATTCTTACCTATGCAGAGCGCAATTGCCGCATCGCGGCGGTTGTCACGTTTCAACTGTCTGAGCTTTGCATCAATCTTAAGATAGTTGCGCCAGGTTGCGACAGTCGCATCGGCAGCCTCTTTTTCGCCAGCAAAGGTTATGTTTCTCTCCTCCTCACCCAAGAATCCGCCTTCAGGAATACCGCTGGAATCCACAGCCGACCCCATGATTCTCTTTGACTTTTCAAAAAAGGAGGTTTCATCATTGCTGTTGTCGTCGCCCAGCAGAAACTTACTTTCGTCTGCATTGGCAGAATAAGCCACCGCCCTTGCCTGCCATAAGGCGTGCAATGAGATAAAAGCATCGTGCCTTGCGACATACAAGTCCTTGTCGGCGCCGGAGAGATGATTGTTGGCAAATACAATCAACGCAAGCGTGAGGATGGAGGCAGCTAGCAGAGCCGGATTTATCAAACGCCTGACACGCTTCGTGAGATCCCACTGCAGGTAGACCAACAACCCCAGCAAAATCAGCCCGGACGCACTTATGAGTTCACGCGTATGAGTTGCGGTGCTTCTGTCAGACTCAAACGCGTCATCCAAAGCTTTCAAATTTACCCTATCAAGCTCGTCCGCGGCTCGGAAGAGAGACACCTCTACTAGGCCAGAAGCATCTCGATAAGCCTTAATGAACTGGGGATCGTCGCCTTCGTGCAAGTCGCGTGCGCGTTGAATCCTAGCTTCATAATCACCCAAAACGGTCTGGAGGCTCTTGATAGGTGGCCACTCGCCATCATAGGTAATATTCTTCGCTGCTTCAATTAGGGCGCCGCCAGCCTCTTCGCGCCGGGCCTGAAACGCTTTGGCCGCAGCCATCCCTTCCCCGGGCTTAGCCAGCATTTCATTGGCAGCCTCAGCATCCATATCAGCAATGGCCACTTTTATATGTTGAGCAGCAATAATGCTAGGTGCGGAGTTGCGTCCAATTGTCTGCAACAAACTGCGGTGAGTGGTCTGACCCATGAGCAAAGCCACTAAAAAGAGCGCATCCGCAATCAGGAGCAACGCCAAGCCGCCCTTCAGCCTCTGAAGCGAGTTCCAGTTCTTGCTACCAACATCAAACGTTGCAAAAGTGGGCGTAGTGGCCATAGTGCCTCTAAGAGTTGGGTTCAACAGTGATGCGAGTCCAATGACCGAGTGTGAGCTGGTCGCCGGCGTGCAACTCGATGTCCATAAGAGGAGTTATGTCTTTTCCGTTTAGCCTGGTTCCGTTGGAGGAACTTAGATCACGATAAGTCAACTGTCCTTCAGGCGTCTTTGAAATGAGTCCGTGACGATGGGAGACGGCGCTATCGGCGTCCAGGGATATCTCTGGAAAAATAGCACGAGCCTCACTTCTTCTTCCGACCAAGCTGACGGCTTTCTCTATAGGATAGATAATTACTTGAGAATCTATGGGCGCTTCAGGGCTCGATGGATTGCGCAGCGTTGAGTCCACAGCGATCGCCAGCTTAAACTCAATCGCGGGGATCGGCATTACTGATGAAACAGGTGCAGCCGGTCTTAAGGCACCAGGAAATTGGCCGCTCGTGTGCGTTACGAAATTGAATCCGCAAATTTCGCAAAAATTCACACCGGCCGCCGGAGCAGGCGCGCTGCAATCTGGACAAACTTTACCGCCCGTTGGAACGTCTGGGATGTTCCCCGAGGCGACCGGACGCTGAATTTTTGCTCCACATTCCGAACAAAACTCGTTGTCGACTGACGAATGCCCTTTCGGGCAGATGAAAGTGCTGGCCATAGGTTTCTGTTCTATCGTCTTCAGTTCTTAGGGAGTCGTGTCGTTTTGGTTGAGCGAGTATCGAGAGCCATTTCATCTTCTTTAGCCACTTGTGCTTTGAGCCTGACAGTGCCCGCTTCCGCATCTTGCACCTCCACCACATTGCGTAGGAGCTTTTCCGTTGCGTCATTGCCTGTCTGGTGCGCAACCTGCACAGCCTTGCCCAAAAGCGCCGTGGCTTGTTCCATATCACCTCGCGAGCGCGCCTCCAGTCCCTGGCGAATGGATTCGGCCAACTCCGATTGACCGGTATAGTGTGCCACCACGTTGTCAATCTTCGCTGACTTCGCTTCATCATCTGTCCAAATCGCTAGAATGCGTGCTTCAGCGGCTTTCTCCTCGGTGTCGCCGACCGTGTAAACGAGGCTGGCTCGCCCTGCTAACACCTCATCTCCCACGTCGCCGGGCTTTACCCGAATCGCGAAGTGAAAATCACGCACCTCGTTCTTGGCCCATGCGCCGGTGGGATATTCCCGCACTTGGGGCTTAACTTGACGGAAGCGATTGCTTAGATCAAGAATTTGTGGACTCACTTCTTTGCAAAAGAGAATGTCGGCACCAACCGGAGTCCAGAGGCGCAGCATCACATCACCGGCTGTCTTAGACATTGCCTTTCCGAGAATCGCTTCAAAATCAGACTTTATCTGCTCAGGCTTCATCACAATGTCGGTTGTGCCAAGTAAGGTATTGGCAATACGGCGCAACTCGTCCACTTTCCAATCCGTACCTACGCCGCGACAGTCACATTGAAAAACGCCTTCGCATTTCTTCAAGGCTTCTTGCAGCGGCTTTACGTCGTTCTTATCATTTTGCCCATCGGTGAGCAAAACAGCTTGGCGCAGTGCATTGGGTGCATAACGAAACTGATCAAGCGCGGCCATCAACCATTTGGAGATCACCGTAGCACCCGACGCCTTCACATCTCGGATTCTCGTGATTGCCCGGACTTTGGCCTCCTGAGTCGCGACCTCCGTCGGACAGACTGTGTGAGCCTCGGCCTCGCCAAGCACTACGAAAAAGGCGCAGTCTTCTGGCAGGAGATGAATGAGTTGGATCATCGCACCTTTGGCGGAGACCAGCTTTTCACCCTCCATGGAACCGGATATATCGCAAATAATACCGAAGAGTCGACCGCCGCCCGCCAGCGGTGCGCGCACGTCTTGAGTTGCACCGCTGCTCATAGCGGTAACTGTCATGATTGCGTGCACTTCTTCAGCACCTTTGGGCAAATACTGATTCTGAAATACTTCCGCTTTGAAACTATCCACCATTAGCTGGACCCTCCGAGGCCGAGTGCCGCAGAACTACGGCAGTGATATTGTCATGTCCGCCTTTGGCACGAGCGAACTCTACTAACTCCCGAGAGACAGCCAGGGCAGTGGCACCTGGCTTGCTCGCGCTCGCAATTAAAGCGGCCATGTCTTCGCTGTTTGGTGCATAATTCCAAAGACCATCGGAGCAAAGTAAGAGCAGACCTCCCGGTCTTAATTCTTTCTCCAGGATCTCAGGTTCGAAATCGGGAGCATCGGCGCCCACCCAACGCATTAATGCGTGCGAGTTCGCTGCTCTCTGAGCCTCTGCGCCAGCCTGTTGCGCCGCTGCCGAATTCTCCCATGAGTGATCTCGTGTGAGTTGAACGGCTCCCGAACCATTAAGCCAGTAAGCGCGACTGTCGCCTATCCAACCGACGGTTACGCGGTTCTGCCTGAGAATGGCAGCTACCAACGTGGTAGATGGCGATTCCGATTTTCGCTTCCCTAGTTCAGTCACCGCTTGTGACCCATTCCGAATCGCGGCTCTTAAAAGGTCGGTTGTGCTCTTTTCGAGCTTCGCTAGCCCTTCGTTCAGTGTTTCCACGGTGGCTTGCACCGCAGCTTGAGCGGCCTCATCGGCATCTGGTGACATAGAGACACCGTCGCACACCACGATGGCGAAGGCGTCACTGCTCTGCGTGATCGCAAACCGGTCTTCATTCCTGTTATGGCGCAAGCCCCGATCGGACACGCCCGCAAAATCGGAAAGCAACTCCACTTCAATATGATCTGAGTCAGGCCGCTTCAACCGGCGCCCACAACCGCCGCAGAAGCCTTCACTGTCCATCTCACTCAAAGGTGCCCCACACGTGCAACAAGCCGCTGCAGGTACCGATCCACCCATGCGCGTGCCGCAGCTTTCGCAGAACATATTGTCATCGGGATTTGTGGTTTCGCACAGCCTACATTGCATCGGTTTGTGTTCGTCTTCTAGAAAAGTGTGCGCGGCCTCAACTGATTTGCTTGTTCCACCAAGCGGATGCGCTCCGCACCATTACTCATGCGGGCCAGCGCGCGGAGCGAGGACTCAAGCTGCTGTCTGACCTGCGTTTCTTCGAGGACACTACCAAGAATCTTCTTTGCTCGCGACGAACGCACGGTGCCGGGTTTCTTCGCCTGCAGGCAATCGAGAGCACTGACCAAAACCTCCTGATGCAGAATATGGCGGCTCGCACCTTGTAGGACCAGTGATTCACATACGGTAGAGGCGGCCTCCAGATCAGCCACTTCCGGGGTAGCGATCCTCCGATTCGATGCCCCTATACCAACTAGAATGCGAGCGGCTTCCACTCTCGATCGAACGTAGATGGCAGAGCTCTGGGGTATCCGATCCAATGCAGCGACCGCAGACTTCCTGTCTCCTTTCGTACAGAAACAACGTGATAGTCCGAAGGGTGCCGAAACAAAGTTAGAGTCAGTACGAGACACCAAGTCATACATGTGGGTGGCAAGATCGTGATTCCCGGCAAGCTCCGCCGCTACAGCAAGTGCAAGCTTGGGGGCCACCTCCCCCGGGAGATCAAAGTAAACCTGATCGAAAAGCTTGGTGGCCTCGGTTGCGTTCTGCCGTGACAATAGCATCACCCCGCGGTACCAAAGAACGCGCCAGTCCCAGGCATCTTCGTTTTCCACCGAGGCAAGCAAGCTCTCCGCATCGTCATACTTCCCGGCGCGCCCTAACGCTGCCGCGAGACGCAAACGAACCTCGCGAGATTTTGGATTGCGATTCAATACCTGTTGAAGAGCACCAACCTTCTTCTCCGCGTCGGGCACCATTTCCGCGTTCATGATTTCGGCAAAATTCTTGTCATCGGCATCGATGGCGGGAATGGGCAGCAGAGAAGCATCGGCACGCACTGGCTGCAACTCGCCAGCCATTTCGAAACCTAACAGATCGCCGCCAAAATTAGAGCTCTGCGCGGGCCTTGGCGTGCCCGTTTCCTTCGCAACCACCTCGCGCAGTACACCCAGCATCTGTTCCGCCATGTCATCGGCCGATTCAAAACGGTCGCCGGCTTTTTCTGCGGTCGCCTTCAATAGCAGCCGGTACAGTGATTCCTGTTGCGCAAATAACGGCTCCTCTTGTGGGCTGGGCAGCGTGTAGCGGTGCTCTTTTGAAAAGCCAGAAATGGAAGTAACGAGAACAGCGAGCGTCCTCCCCAAAGTGAACAAGTCAGATTCCACAGTGGGGCCTTCCCCGGCTTCGGGCGCACTGTAACCCGCCGTGCCATAGATATCTCCTCCCATGTCATCAATCCGCCGTACACCCCCCAAATCAATCAGTTTGACGTCATCTTTCTCAAGCATGAGATTGTCCGGCTTGAAATCGCAATACACCATTCCTAGTTGGTGCAAATAACTGAACGCCGGCAGGACTCGATGGACATAGGCTAGCGCTTCGCCGATAGGCAGAGGGCCGCGCTCCTGTCTGATCTGCTTGATGGTCTTTCCTCCGACATACTCCATCACAATGAAGCCTTCGGCGCCATGTTGCACAAAATTGTAGATACCTACAATGTTGGGATGCTTCACAGCCGCCAGAAATTTGCGTTCCGCCACCGCTGCCGCCGCGCTCGATTCATCGTGCACGTTGAGCAGGCCTTTTAAAACCACATAGCGGGAGAGAACATTGTCAAAGGCTAAATAGATCCAACCCAATCCACCGTACGCCAGCGCACCTTTCATTTGGTACTGTCCAGCGATCAGGTCACCTGGCTGAAGCGTCGGAACAAAGGAATAACGCTGTCCACACTTGCCGCAGAAACCTGTTTCGCGCTTCAGCGCATGGTTACAGCTGGCACAAAATCGTTTGCCTTCCGGCACTTGTGGATTGAGTAGGACGGCTTTTTCAGGGTCGGTGGTTGGCAGTTCGGGCAGCGTGACAAGGCCGGCACCTAACTGGCGGCGAGTGGAACTGCGGGTGGAATGCCGGGTGCGTCGCGAGCCGGTAGCTGCGCGACTGCGAGGAGACGAGCCTGTTCCGGTGGTGATGGAAGAACGGGAGCTGACACTTGAAATCGCACTGCCCCGGGAAGCACTGCTGCCCAGAGAACTGGTGCCTCGCTTCACTGCCGCGTGGCCACACGCATCGCAGTAGCCCTCGTCAATCATCCCTGTACATCCAGGCTGGGAGCAACGTTCGCTACTCATTGGCATTCCCGATGTCTACTGATGTCAGTGTTCGCAAAACCTTCTCGTACTCCATCACCAAAGTAGATGCCTTCTCAATTGGCGTGGGTCTGTCAAACAGAAGCTGCGTGGCCTCTTTTGCAATGCGGGTCAGATCCGGATGTTCCGCTGCACCCCGCGCCCGAGATTTCGCCTTTAGTGCCTCCAGCCTTCCGCGGAGTTCCTGGCGTTCCTTCACGGGAGCTTCGTTCGCATTGAGAGAGGCACGCTCTTGAAATACGCATTCCGCAGCCGCCTTGTTCCACTTTTCCAAACCCACAAGTATCGGCTCAACCATGCCTTCCCTAAACTTCTCTTGCAGCCGCGCTAGCCATTCGCGCAATGTGGCCAGCGTTTGATCACTCTGCGGGGCAAGAGGTTCTGTAAGGCAAATCACTTTCAAGCGGCGCTCTTGCCAGATGCCCAAGCTTTGCCGGTGAAGGTCGGCCAATTGACTCATCAATTGGATGGCACTACTCAGGCCACGCGTGATCTGCTCGCGTTGCGACTTGAGCCTAGCTAGCGCGTTGCGTGCCTGCTGCAGAACCGGAGCTACCGAGTTATCAAACTCATCTAGCGATCCCAAAGGATCGTTCTCAATGCGGTCGCGAATGGTTTCTAAAGCGCTCTCTGCCGTCGCCAAGGCTGGGAAATTGTGGTTCCATTGCGGCCCCTCCGCTTTAAAAGTGGCAAGCTCGGTCATAGCTGCATCCAGTTCCATACCAAGCTTTTGCCATGCGCCGTCCACAGCCAAAACCACATCACGCGCATCCGTGAAACTTTTGGCCATCGCGCCCATTAGTTCTCCGGGTGTGACCAATTCTACGTTATCCACGGCAGTCGAGAGCGTTCGCTGTCCTATAGGTACCGGTACTGTGGCGAGTCTCACGCTCTTGCCGTGCAGCAAGTTGTCAATCTCGCGGAGTTTCTGCTCCGATCCAAAGATAGGAGAAATGTTTTGCCGCAAGACTGCAGCACGATCGACAATGCTTTGTAGATCGTCGAAATTCTGAAAAAGCGTACCCATAGACGCCAAAGCTGGATACACTCGTTTGGCTGTCACTCCTTTAAGATCGGCTTTCGTAACGCCATTGCTGCCGGCGAGCCGCTGATAGGTTGGCAGCGAATGTAGATCCATAAGATTCTGCGCCGCCGCGCCCAGACTCTTTTTCCACAAAGCTATCTCGTTGTCCAACTCGTCTAGAGTCACTGAGTGCCGCCTCCTAGCATTCTAAAACTCGGAGGAACAAACGATGGGTCACTCGCTTCAGCAATCGCAATCCGCATTTGAAACTCGAGTATGTCGCGCGAGACGGGCGGTCGGTAGCCTTCTAAACAAGCTAGTAGAGCAGCAACAGCACTCTCTTGTCCGATGCGATGCGCCCGATATGCCTTCACCGCCAGTGCTTCGGCAGCCCCGGGCGTCAACCAGTCGGGCAGCAACTTTTCAACAACGGAAAAATCGCTATCGTGCAGTTGCAGCCCACGTTGGGCCGCCAGAAAGCGAAGCAAGTCAAAACTCTCTTGAGCGCTGCAGGTAGGGAACAATGGAATTTTGACGTCCACGCGGCCTGGACGTTTCAGATCCACCTCGATCAAATCGGGACGGCTGGAGGCGAGCACCCATAAAATTTTTCCACGATTCGCCGGGTCACTCATCTCCTCGGCAATCATGGAGTAGACACGACCGGAGACGCCAGAATCTCCGCCCGACTCTCTCTTTCCCAACATCTGATCCGCTTCATCAATGAAGACATAACAACGTCCTAGAGCCCGTAACAAGCGAAAGATCCGCTCCAGGTTGCTTTCCGTGCTACCCACCCAGCGATCACGAAAATTCTTCAGTTTCACGACGGGCACAGACGCTTCGCCGGCCAGACATTGCACCAGGAAGCTCTTTCCTGTCCCCACTGGCCCACTCAGCAAATAACCTTTTGGAAGAGCATTCACATCGCCGCTTTTCCACAGCGCAATATCCTGCCGCAACCACGCTTTCACAGCATCATGTCCTTGCACGGCGTCAAGAGTCATGCTGCTCTGCATGAAATCCACCAAACCCTGTGACTCGGCTTGGATGATCTGTTTCTTGACCTCAGCCAAGTCCGCGCTAGTTGGTGCTTTCCTTGCGTGCTCTAACTCTTTGATACAACTCTCGGCAGCAACAATAGTGGAACCTACCAGCGCGCCCGCCAACTCACTTTTCCGGGAGGCATTGCCATCAAGTACAAACGGATAATGAGGCGCCATCGCCTCCAGCGCCGTCGTCATTTCTTCTGCGGATGGTAGCGGGACAGAGATTCTTTGCGCTCGCGGATTGCGCGCCAGCAGCGGATGGATATCACTTAGATTCTCCGACAGCAAAAACGTCGCCAGTGGATGCCCGGTTAGCAAATTGTCCATAGACCAATCGCGAATCAGCGTGAGAACCGCTCCCAACTCGTGATCGCTCGCCGCGCCACCTGCCGGCGCAATGAGCTCGGCATTCTTCACCAGACAAGCCACTTGCACCGTCTGCCGTTGTAATCTCGCCAGATTTCCGCAGTAGCGAAAATATTGGGTAAGAGACTCAACCGCGGCTAACGGCTGCTTCGCCAGAGGTCTTTCTTTCAGTGCTGGCCAACTAGAGAAAATCTCGCCGCCTTTCTCAACGCGAATCCCGTTACCCAGGTCGTAACTTAAGACCACGTCAAAGCGCGGCAGCAAGACAGCCATGAGGAACTCCGCAAAGCTGGAGATCCGGGCAGGGGCGCCAGGGATCGTCAGGCGGTCCTGAATATTCCCGAAGATGAGAAATTGGTTGTAGGCGCCGCTTTCATACAAATCCACCAAGCGGCCAGCCCAAGCTGGTAATGCCATTGTAGGCTCGCGCAAGATCTATTCTTTAATCGGAGCAGCGCCGCCTGATATCGGGCCCATGCTTTTCTGCGGCAGGGGACTGGAGGAAAGCGCGGCAGGGCCATCGATCGCAATTCCTTCTCGCGCCGCAAAATCAGCCAACGCCTGGTCTGCTAGCGCCTGCTGTTCCGCTTCTTTTAGCAGCACTCCACTAGCATCTAAATTGTCATGCGCCACCCGGACACGACCCGCGGCCCGCGCCTTCTCTTCTTGCACCATTGTCTGCAGCCTGTCGAGTGTGTCACCTGACCCGCCAATGCTGGTGATCATGCCCGACGCCGTCTCCGTTAACGCGGCTAGCGCTTTCTTGGTCTTCAGATCGTTGATATCCGCTTTAAGCGATTCAATCTTCTGACGTGCTGCCGCTACCGCCACATCGCGGGCTTTCACTAGGTCTTTATAGGTGGTTTCGGCCTGTTCAAGCTGCTTACGATTCTCTGCTAATTCCGAATCGATAGTTTGCAGCCGCAACGCGTATTGTCCCGCCGCCGCTCGATTGCCCACTCGCAAATTCGCCGATGTTTTGGCGCGCACATCCACCTGCTCCGTTTCGAGCTTGCGTACTTGCGCCATTAAACGCTCACACAACGCGGCGTGCGAAATCAGACCCTGGTTGTAACTGGCCAACTGCTTGCGAAGATTCTCATTCTCCACTTCGAGCAGCGCTTCCGGGTTCGCGCGCTCCGCCGATGATACCGCCTGCCCAAACAATCCTCTGAACAAATTGGCGATTCGCTTTAACATTGGTCGGTCCTTCGTCCGAGAGCTACTTCAGGCATTATGGCAAAACTGCTCTAGCGTCTCTCGCTGCTCAGCAAGCAAATCAACCAATTTTTCCACCCTCGGTGATGGAGAAATAGCGATCGACGGGAACCACGTTGATTCGATCTTTTTGTTTACTCGGCGCCGGCCACTGAACTTCAAGCCAATCAAGCTTCTCGGCCGAACCCAATCCGATGACTTCACGAATGTCATGGGAAGAAAGATAGCTTCCGCCGGAGTTCTTCAGCCGGGTGCGCTTCGCGCCTTTAATTGACCAAGTGATGCGCGCTCCAATCGCATCGCGATTGCATGTTTTACCAATGAGCTTAAAGCCCACCCAATGGTTGCCTTGCCCGGCGTTGTTGCGCAACAACACAGGCGCGCCTCCATTATTCGCAACCATTACGTCAACGCAGCCATCGTTATCGTAATCGCCAATAGCCAGTCCGCGCGCCGGATACGGCTTGCGAAAGACATCGCCAGAGACTTCACTAACATCCACCAGGCGTTTCCCATCGTTATGAAAAAGCAGCAGCGGTTCCTTGTAATGGACTTGTGTCGAGTACATATCAATCATGTCGTCNNGCGAGTTGATCTCGCGATATCGTTTTGGTGAGCTACGTTCGTAAACGTTTCGTTCCCCATGTTCTTATACAGAGCATACATTTCTTGGTCTACGTTCGCCACAAATAGATCCTCGTGGCCTTGCCCGTCCATATCTACCGCGTCGACTCCCATTCCCGAGCGCGGCTGCCCGTTATCACTAAAGCCCACTTCCGCCGCAAGCGCAATCTCTTCCCATTTGCCCCCACCGCGGTTCATAAAGAGAAAGTTTTGAACAGTATCATTCGCCACAAAGAGATCCATCTTGCCGTCATTGTTGACGTCGGTGGCCACCACGCCCAGCGCCTTGCCGAGTGACTTGGCAATGTCTGTCCCTTTGCTCACTTCGGTGAAAGTGCCATCGCCATTATTGCGGAACAGTAAACTCGCAGAGGGCAGAAAAACCCGCGGTATACAGAAATAGGCTCGGCCTAGCTTGTTGTCTCCGCACCGAATGCTTTCTTTGCTGTAGCGAACAAAGCTGCACACGAAGAGATCCAGCAATCCATCATTGTTGTAGTCGAACCACACGGCGCTAGTCGCCCAATTCGGGAACACAAGGCCGGCCTTCTCAGTCACATCCGAAAAAGTGCCGTCTCCATTGTTGTGATAGAGCGTTGATCGGCCATAAGCCGTGACAAACATGTCAGGAAATCCATCGTTGTTGTAATCGCCCACGGCCACGCCCATGCCGAAGCTCTTACCTCCCAAAACTCCGGCACGTTCGGTTACATCCGTGAACGTGCCATCTCGATTATTTTTGTACAACGCGTTGTGCAAAGGCTTTGGGGGTTTAAAGAAGTCCGCGTCGCCACTATTGACCAGAAAAATGTCCATCCACCCATCGTTGTCAAAATCAACAAACGCGACTCCAGGGCCCATAGTTTCGGGTAGTTCGCGACTGTTGGAGAGGGCGTTATCGTGGACCCAGTGAATACCGCTTTTGTGGGCAGGTATTTCCACGAAGGGAGGCACGCTATTCGGTGATGGGGCGCTTGTAAGGAGCGTGGGCAGGGCTGGATATAGCGCTGCTGCGCGCAAAACTTGACGACGAGAGACCCGCATGGTTCGTTGTGAACCAGTATGTCACGCCGTGCGAGCACTACGTAGTTTTCGAACGCTAGAATCCCTGCTTTTCTTAAGCAAAGTCAATATCCATATCAAGAAAGCGTTCCCGCCACGAGGGGCATACAAAGCAGCGCTACTCAATTACAAACGTGACGGCCTCATCTACCGTTTCAGCACCTTGCTTCACCACAAATCGGACGCTGTAATTCCCGGCGGGCAACTGCTCAATCGGAACCGTCGCCACATATTGGATGCGCCCGTCTTTATCTGCCGCTGGTAGCGGAGCTGGCCCGCTGCCCAGCAATTGCCCATCCCTGGTAAACTCCATCACCAGTTCCGGCGCCACGCTCTTCTGCTTTTGATCCTGATAAACAACAAGATAAAAGGGGAGCGTAGGCGTGTTCGCTTTCTTGATCACCGGCTCTAGCGTAGGCGAGACCAGTTTATCCCCCATCAACCATGGATCAGTAGGCAAAGTGCTGGCGTCTTTATCCTTCATGGCGCGAACAACCACGACACTCGACAGTCCCAATTTGCTCTCCACCTCAGGAATGAGAATACTCCGCTTACTTGCGCTCACGGTTTCTCCCTGTTGGTCCATGACGGCGGTTTCGAGCGTATAGCGCCCCGGAGGCAGATTCACCTGCTCGGTGTAAATAAAGTGGCTCTGCGCCAACGCGGACATCTTCGCCGCCGGCACTTTCAAGGGAATCTCATTGCCAAACTTTTTAGTTACCTCGCCCGCTACATTCTTGATCACGGCCAGATAGGAAAACCGTCCTTCAAAAATCGATGTCTCCTTATTCTCCTGAAGCTTGAAACTACTCAGAGGAACGTCAATCACAATCTCGCCGAACGTCTGGTTCTGCGCGTCGCGGAAATGCATTCCGTCTGAGTGGAAAGCAAACGACTTCGGTAGCGGGCTCGATTCAAAAGCCTTGAGCAGTGGCACCTCGTAACCGGCGATCACGTTTCCATTGCCTACCATGGAAGGCGGCAGAGCGAAATAACCCGATCGCGACTGTATTCTGAGATCTGTGCGAGCGGTCTTTACGACAACTTTGCGAAACGACCCATCGTACTTCTGGATTTCCGGCGAATACGAAATCTCGTAATAGGTCTCGATATCCTCGTTCAACCTCCGCAAAGGTCCCTTAAGATCATTGCTGTTGGCAATCAAAAAACCGCCCGTCGATTCCGACAGGTCGGACAACGTCACTTGCGTGTTCGCCCGGCTACTTTCTACAGCCGTGTCAAAAACCTTGGCTTGGTCAGCCGTAACGGCCTCATATCCGGTAGACTGCGCCTGCCTCCGCGATGAATCGGCTGCCGATTTCAACATGTCGTTAGCACCCGAATTGTTGCCCGCACCCACACCCCGTGTATCAATCGAATAGAAACTTACGTTTGAACGGTTCGCAATGCTAATTACGTTCTTGAACCCTTGCTCCATCCCTTGCGGAATGCTGAAACCCGGCGTGAAATACAAAATCGTTTTGCGCCCCGGTAGCCGATACTGCTCCTTCACCGCGGTTAACAGTGCATAAATGCTCGAGCGGCCCCAGTCAATCATTGCCATGCCTTGCTGGCCCTTCAACATCTGCAGCATCATCTGTGCAGTTAGGGCTGCCACTTGTGCATTCATGACAGCAGCGCCATTCGTAGCCGCGCCATTTGAAGTGGCGTTCGCCGAATCCTGGAGCGTATTGGCCTGTTGCTGAAGAGTCTGTCCACCTGGATTCGGGCCTAGGATCTGCTGGAGTTCTGCCTCAACGCGATCAGTGTCACCCACAAAGTTCTGGTTATCCCCGCCCGTGGCGCGCAAAACAGCTTTCTTCAGCAACTCTCGATCGTTCGTGAACTGCTGTATCGCTTCTAATTGATGGTCAATCACCATCACAGCCATATAAACGTTCTGTGGAAGATCGCTTTTTAACAGGTCGAGCGAGGCGTCTCGCGCCATCTTGCGAGCGGTCAAATCCAAGCCTTGATAGATAAGGGTCACCAGGCGAATCTGCCGCAATGGATCCAATTGAACATGTTTACCTTCGCCGCTACCAGCGACCGGAGCGTCAATCGCTTCCGCGCCTTGCACCAGGCGGAAAGACTTCACGGGATGTCTCTCACCGTTGTCGGTGATCTCAAAATCCTGAGGAGTTAAATCCGTCACCGCCTTGCCATGTTTATCGCGCACGATGACGTCGAGCACGACCTCTTCGCCGCCGCCCTTGATCACGGTCTGTGACTTTTCAGGCGCAGACGAACCTGCAGTTTGGGCAAAAAGCGCGAGCGGGGCCAATCCCGCAGCGCCAATCACCGCTATCATCATCATTCGATCAAGTAATCGTGTCATCGTCTTCTACCTCGGAGTCACTCTGTCTAAACTCTGATCCTTTACTGATTCGATCCGCGCCCGGCGGCTGTTTCCACAACTGCGCTTATAGGCGCCAATGCAGATTCAAGGGCCGATTGCATGCTCTCGGCTCGATAATCTAACTCGGTTAGGCGAGTGGAGTATATCACCCGGCCATCTTTGCCAACAACCACCGCCAAACTCGGCCACGCCGCATAAGCCTTTTCAACTTTGCCGTCCATGCCATCCACCACGGCTGCAAAGCTCAGGTGCAACTGGCGCATGCAGTAAGACGCATGTGCCTGTTTTTCGTTCAAGTTCGCCGCTGGCTGAATATTTACACCATCACGCGTGTTACGGCTACTTTCCCAGGTTTCCGCCGTGTGCGCTTCGCGGATATACACCAAAAGAAACGGAGCTCTTGCTCCATAGCGTTTCTCGAGATCACGCAACGAACCGGCCGCACTACGGAAATTTGGGCAAGAGTAGCTGCCGAACACCAGCACTACCGGCGACTTGCCGCGAAAGCCAGAGAGAGCAATCATCTTTCCACCCTCCAGCGCAGGTAGAGCGAATTCGGGCGCACGCTCGCGCAGTTTCACTCCACCGCTCGCAGCCGCCTGTAAGGTCTGTAAGCGAACAACTTCTTGGTGTTCACGCGCTGCGTCTTGGCTCAACTTCAAGCGGAAGTAAAGCGTTTCGAGGTCGTGATGTAAATCCAGCGAATCCGGTGCCAGCGCCCGCGCCCCTTCTAGCAAAGTGCGCGCGCGGTCCAAATGGTTAGTAGCCGCCGATACTTCACCCAGCGCAATGGCCGCATCGGGCGATTTCGGTCGCAACGAGACCGCATGTTCTAACACAGGTTTGGCGTCTTCATATTTCTTACGGACCAACAAAATCTGTCCAAGCGCCAGATTCGCTGGAAAATCGTTCGGGTTCGCAGCAAGCTCTTTTCGGAAAGCGCCCGTGGCGCCATCGGGATCGCCCGTCGCCAAAAGCGCGCGTCCATAGAGTGACTGGATGCCAGGCAAGTTCGGATTCAGCGTGATTGCACTCGCTAGCTTGCTGACTGCAGCGGGATAATCGCCCATTTCAAACATGCGCGTCCCTAATAAAAAACGCGCTTCCGCAGTATCGCCATTCCGCAAAATGCGATCCAAGAACACCTGTCCCTCGGCAATGCGTTGTTTATGAAGAAGAGCCATACCCAACAAATAAGCTATCGACAGGTCAGAAGTGTCGGCCTGACTAAGCGGCTGTAGCAGTTCGATCACTCGCTCATCGTTGCCAAGTTGGAACTGCGAATCCGCAAGCAACAAGGCAACCTGTTTCTGTTCAGGCGTGCGCTTGTGCAGAGATTCTAAATCCTCGGCAGCCTCGGAAAGCCGGCCACTCTTGCTCAGCGCCAACGCGAGATTAACCCCAATCCGAGCATCATCTGGGGCCAGACGATAAGCGGCCCGATACTCTTGGATCGCCTCATCGTACCGGCCGAGTTTCACCAAAACCACACCAAGATTGGAATGCGCCCCCACCTCATCCGGCCGCAGTTTTAAAAAGTCGCGATACGCCGCGGCAGCCCCCGCATAATCGCCGTCCTGTTGGAGCGAAAACGCCCTTTGAATGAGGGCGCGCGGATCGTCAGTCTGCGCTTGAACAAGCCATGCGCTCGCCAGAAGACTGAGGCACACCAGGCCGTTAATCCGGAAATATTTCATTAGGCCTCACAATCCGGATTTGATGATCGGTAAACTTATGATGCGAACCGGGCATGTCGATGCGCGGCATATGACAACTGGCGCAATTACTCTTGGAGACCTTGCACAACTTGGCCGCCACATTTGCCCCGGCTGAGTGGCACGCCAAACACTTAGTGTCGTAACTAGCGAAATCAACGTTCAACGGCTGATGCGGATCATGACAAGCCACGCAGCTAATCCGCGCATCAGCACTGTCGTAGCATTTGCTGTTGGTAATGCGGTAAGGCTGGAAGCGAACACTTGCCACGCCCAGCTTGGGGCCCGTTGCCACCTCATCCCATGTCCGGTGGCACCCGCCGCAGAAGATGTTCATCTGCTCCGCCGAACCGTCTGTCAACTTCTTCATAGCGACAACCTTGCCCGTTTGAAAGCCCGCCACGTGCTCGCCCGCTGGCCCATGACAGCGCTCACACTGAACGCCAGGAACAAGGCTGCTCACATTCAGATTCAACCCTTCGCCCGCATTCGAAGCGTGGCAATGGAAACACCGCGCGCCGTCCGGCTTTCCCATTTCGCGACCAGCAGCCTGCAACAAATCCAGCGGCGCCTCATTGATCGCGCCCATCGTCAGATCGAGCCCATTGATCTCTTTATAGAAACTGACACGGCTCTCATAAAACCGCCCATCCTTTTCAAAAACATAGGTCTGGCCCGCTTGCCCTAAACCAAAAGCCCAGCCAATAGGAACGGTGATGGTCTGCGCGCCATCCGTCACAGAATAAATGCTCTGGTTATCTCTGCGCTCAATGCGGTAAGAGTATTTTGCCACTCGAAACGTCAGCAATGCATTATTCTTGAGAATCGCGCAATCGCTCACCGCTTCCATGGCATGACCCATCGGAGTCGCCGGCTGATGCGCCGTTTGTGCTGCGTGACACGCCGCGCATGATAGCGTCGAAGCACTGGGCTTAGGCGTAGGCAATTGACAAACCGCGGGCACAACAATGGCCAGCAAGAGCAGGGGCTGCGCGCCAAAGAGCGTCACTTTCTCTCCACGCTTGCTTGTGGTGTCGCTGGCGAATCCCCCCGTAGCTTGATAAAGGTGGCACGCTCGCGCGCCGCTTCAGCAGAACGGCCCGCTTTTCCGTAAGCCATCGCCAGTAGGTAATGATTCTGCGGATTATCCGGATTCATCTTGATCGCCGTCTGGATTTCTCCAATTCCTCCTGCAACATCAGAACCACCATCCACCAGCAGCTTACCGAGCAGCGCGTGGCCCGGTGCGAAATTGGGATTCACCTCCACCGCCTTTTTCGCAAACGGCAGCGCGGTGGCAAAATCCGCCATCTTGTCGTATTCTCGCGCGATGCTCAGCAGCGCCTCTGTGTGACGAGGAGAAATCGCCAGTTCCGCCTTGAACTGATCCACCGCCTGTTCGGGATCAGAGGTGACAAGGATCAGTCCGTACAGGTAGTGCAACTGCGGTATGTCCGGATACTTTTTGAGAATAAGTTCAAACTCCGCCGTCGCGTCACGAATTCTTCGAGCGCTGCCGTCGCACAACGCACGCCCCACATCCATGACTAGTTCGCGCTCCGTTGGAGGCAACTCGGAAGGCAAAACTGGCTTTCGTAACGCGGCCAGCCCCATGGCTTCCACCAATTTCGGATTGTCCGTCCCTCTAATAACAGCCAGCGCGATCAGGCCCATTGCCTGCTCAAAATCAGAAGAGCGAGTGAACAACAGCGCCCTGTGATAATTAATAACGTCGCGAATTTCGTCATGTCCGCCCAAGCCGAGGGCGTTCGCGCGCTGCAGATGTGCTAGCGCCTCGTCATACTGCTTAGTTTGGAATTCGCACAATCCCAGCATTCCCCAACCCGTGGCCATCTTCGGTTCAGTGGAAAGCAAATGGCGAAACGCATCTCGCGCCGGCTCATATTTGTCGGCCTCATAAAGCAGCGTACCTGTAAACCACCAGCCCTCAGCCCAAGCAGGCTTCAATTCCAGCGCCTTCACATACGAACGCAGCGCCTCATCGGAATTTCCCGCTTCGCGCGCGGCTTGCGCCTTGGCTGCCAATTCCTGAAAGGCAGGTGAATCGCTCTTCCCTTTCGCTGCCGGTTTCGAAGCTTGCGCAGACGCCGTAGAAGCCAGCGTCACCATTACTCCAATAAAAGCCGCCATCCAGATCGTTGCCCGTTTCACGGCGTGGCCGCCTTCTGGCCGGGCTCGCCTGCTTGTTCGGCCGCCCGCAAACGCTCCGCAATCGCGCGTTCCTTGTCGCCGTCCGCTTTACGTTTCTCGCGATAATACAGCGTCGCCAAAGTGACGTGGGCTTCTGCAAAGTTTGGCGCTTGCCGCAAGATCGACGTCAACTCCGCCTCCGCCTTCTGCGTTTGTCCCAGCGCAA
>PMQB01000639.1 GCA_003169195.1 Bryobacterales bacterium | reverse complement strand
TGGATGGAGACCGGCTGTTGAAGCAACCGGTCTCCGTGTGGCAACCTTCAGCAGGTTAAACCAACAAACGCACTGTTTCTAACCTGCCATGATTTTGCGCCGATGTCAAGCCCCAGAATTGTCCAACGCGGAATGAGCCTGAAGGGACAGGTTGATTCCAATGCGGGACGAGCCCGAAGGGGCAAAATGATTACAACGCTAGATGAGCCTGAAAGAGGGAAGCTGCTGATGAATGCAAATCAGTATGAAGGACCTGGAAAAGCTCACCCTGAGCGAGATGGAGGATCTGCTCGCCGGCAGCCGGAAAATCAAATGGACAACCGAAGACTCGGAGACAAAGTACGACTTCATCACGGCGGTTCTGAAGCAGCAGAGTTACAGCAAACTCGGCAAGCGCGAGCGCGGCGTGGTGAAGCGGTTTCTGGCAAAGGTGACGGCCATCAGCCGCGCGCAGATGACTCGGCTGATAGCACAATGGGTCGATCGGCGGATGATCGAACGGAAGCCAGCACGCAGGCCGAACTTTGCGCGCCGCTACCGGAACGAAGACGTTCAACTGTTAGCAGCCACCGATGCCGCGCACGAGGATCTGAGCGGGCCAGCGCTGCGCCGCATTCTGCATCGCGAGCACAGAGTGTTCGGCAAGCTGCCATACGAACGGCTGTCGCGGATCTCGGTGTCACACATTTACAACCTGCGCCGGAGCGCCCTATACCGCAAGCAGCGAGTGCGCGTGCAGCCTACGCAAAGCCGGCAGATTCCGATTGGCGAGAGACGCAAGCCCGATCCCAAAGGCAAGCCTGGCTATCTGCGCGTCGACACTGTGCATCAGGGCAATCACGACGGCAAAGCGGGCGTGTATCACATCAATGCCGTCGACACGGTCACGCAATGGCAAGCGATTGGCTGCGTGGAGACGATCAGCGAGCGACATCTGATGCCGGTTTTGGAGGCGATCCTACACCAATTTCCGTTTCGCATTCTGGGCTTTCACTGCGACAACGGATCGGAATTCATCAATCACAATGTGGCGAACATGCTCGCCAAACTGCTCGTCGAATTCACCAAGAGCCGCGCCTACCGCACCACCGACAACGCGTTGGTGGAAGGCAAGAACGGCGCCGTCGTGCGCAAGCATATTGGCTACGGATTTATTGGTTCCGATCACGCCGCAGCCATTCAGCGGTTCTACACGGCGCACTTCAACCCTTACCTCAACTTTCACCGTCCTTGTGGCTACGCTGTGCTCAAACAGGGCGCTCGCGGCCGTACGCGTCGCATTTACCCAGCCGACGATTACCGCACACCTTTCGAAAAATTATCGTCATTGCCGCGCTGGCAGCAATTTCTCAAACCGGCCTTGACGGCCTCGCTGCTTCGTCAGCAAGCTTGTCGCCACAGCGATACCGAAGCCGCCCAACTCATGCAGAAAGCCAAACTCGACTTACTCAAGCGCGTGCGGTTTCCGTCGTAAGCAGCGGCTCTTTCTCGCTCGCGCTGGTCAATGGGTTGCTGGACGAGGAAGGGGGCTCAACTGCCGCCCCCTTCCCTCTAGACCCTTCCCTGGCTACTTATTTATTCTCAGAAAGGACACGCTCTTCAGCGTCGTTTCCAATCTTCTCTTCAGGCTCACTCCGCGTTGGAATCAATCTCTGCTTTCAGGCCCATTGCGCATTGGAATTAAACCTACCCTTCAGGCTCATTTACGGATTGGAAAATGCTGCCCCGTTTGGGGGCGATGGTTCATCAGGGCGAGGCGGTTCTCCGCCAGCGAGTTTGCTCGCAGGTAGAGTGTCGGGCGGTTTTCTGGATTTGTGAGCACTGTGATCGGGGACAACGGTATTGCGGTTCCGCTTGTCGCACGGAGGCACGGCTCAAACAACGACGCAGCGCCAACCGCCGCTATCAACACAGTCCGGAAGGCCGACTCGACCATCGCGACCGGCAACGGGAGTACCGGCGGCGGCGCGCCCGCGTGACGGATCAAGGTTCCCATTCGATCACTTTCCCGGCACTATCGAGGAGTGAGGGGACGACCCCAACAACAGTCTGCTCCAGCAGCAGCAACGCCACCTGCAGGCAGCCTCGGCCAGAAAAACGGCCGATTCCATTCCTCCGTTGTATTGTTTGCGGGCGCAGCGGACGATTCGTCGATCCCTATCCACAAACTCCACGATTCAGAAGAGAGCGTAGATGATTAACCCCGAAACACGCATGCAGATCCGCCGCTATTTTTACGCCGAGCACTGGAAAATCGGCACCATCGCGCGTGAACTCAACGTTCATCCCGATGCCGTTCGCAATGCCATCGAAGCGGAACGTTTCCATAGTGGCCAAGCGCTTCGTCCGAGCCTGACCGATCTCTACATGGACTTTGTTCGCCAGACCTTGGACCAGCATCCACGGCTACGCGCGACACGCCTGTACCAGATGATCCGCGAGCGCGGCTATACCGGCAGCGTCGTGCAATTGCGGCGCGCGGTGGCGCAGTTGCGTCCGCGTGCGCGGGAACCGTTCCTGCGTTTGCACACCTTCCCCGCCGAACAAGCGCAAGTCGATTGGGCTCACTTCGGCCAAGTAGGCGTGGGCCGTGCCAAGCGCAACTTATCCTGCTTTGTCATCACCTTGTCTTGGTCGCGCGCACTCTATCTGGAGTTCTTCTTCGATCAAACCATGGAAAACTTTCTGCGCGGCCACGTGCATGCTTTCGAAAGTTGGGCGGGCCAGCCACGTGTGCTTCTCTATGACAATCTCCGCAGCGCGGTGTTGGAACGGCGCGGCAGTGAGATTCACTTCAACCCGCGCTTGCTAGAGCTATGCGCGCATTATCACTTCGTCGCGCGTCCTTGCCAGGTGCGTGCAGGCAATCAGAAAGGACGCGTGGAGAGAGCCATTCGCTATGTGCGTGAATCCTTCTTTGCGGGCCGCCCGTTCACTACGCTGGCCGAGTGCAACCGGCAAGCGCTGCTGTGGCGCGATCAAGTGGCG
>PMQB01000658.1 GCA_003169195.1 Bryobacterales bacterium | reverse complement strand
AGGGTTCCGCTCGGCGGCGTTCGCGACCGCATTGCAGTTTGAAGCTTGCAACGCCGTCACCACTCCGCCGAAACGCGCATCCAGCGGCCTCCCATCGTGGATAACCCCCACGTTGGCGCCCGTTCCGAGCGCTTCAACGGTCGGTGGCTTCCAGCCCGCAGCAGACGCCGCCATCGCAAAATTACTCGGCTCGAATTTAGCTTGCCACCGGAGATTCCAATACAGGTGCTTCAGGATCGCAAACGAGCCGGCTTGGTCCCGCACAGCCAGCATAGTGCAGAAGTGGAATTCGAGCTGTACTTCAGTCAGAAAGTTCACCTTCCCGGTTTTCGCGTTCCTGCGCACGAGCGGTTTCTGATCGAATGGGAAGTCCCGATGCCGGGGATTGAGCGTCACGGGAACGGTCCCTGGAGCCGCGGATTCCTGATACCGCGCGTTGCTCGTCCCCGGCCACACATAATTTGGCGGCCCGTAAAAGATGCCGTTCACCGGCTGCCTGACCGGAGCATCCAGCGTGTCGCGGCATGCCTGCCGCAGGCGCGCCGGCGCGCGGCCCATCTGCACGAGCAACGAGCCATCGACCTTATCCTTGCCGCGATAGTATGCCCAGTTGGTTTCAACCCACTCGACTTGGATAAACCCAGCCCACCAGTCGCCTGGGAGATGCGGGGCATTGCCCGAGAGAGTGACCTGTCCCGAAAGAATAATGCCAGTGGAGCTGAATCTCGCTTCCGCGCCGAAAAGTACGGGCGGACTTACGCCGGGACGTTGATTGATCAGGATGTGCGAAACTCCGAGCGCGGCGGTCGGCATCGTTTGGTGTCTTCGTTAGGAATGGATTAGCCAGCGTGCAATGTGGGTAGGATAGCGCAATTCACGCCTCCAGATTGTTTTGCCAATGGTCTCGGGAACGCCCGCCCAGAGCGACCAAATCGCTCATTTTTCCGCTCTTCCGCTCCGACTCGATTTCGATCAGTTCCCAAAAATTCGCTGCATGGTCAGATTTTGGCTCTTGGCGACGCTAGCGTTTCGGCGAAGCGCAGAACTATCGCCAAAGCGGATCTCGCACGCCAGGGGCGTTTCACAGGACCTATCGCTATTTCAACGCAAAACCTGCCGTAAACAGATGCTTTAGGCTATTGCCATCAGTTCAGATCAATGCCTAAGTTCTTAGTAAATCTATAAAGACCACACTTAAAATTCGAATGGCGCTCAGGAAAACGACAGACCGCCTGATAACGGTCTGACCACTTTTGCGATGCGGCGATCGCAACGCATGGCCAAATGTTAG
The DNA here is from genome assembly GCA_003169195.1 of Bryobacterales bacterium. Lineage (GTDB taxonomy): Bacteria > Acidobacteriota > Terriglobia > Bryobacterales > Bryobacteraceae > Bog-105. The sequence continues at coordinate 1,661 of PMQB01000658.1, read as the reverse complement.
AACTTCATTTCGCCAGTCGGCGCAAAGGCGCTTCGTAGCGTGGCGTATTTTCCTCATAAGAAGCGCAGCAGCGTGCTTCCTTGTTTGCCGAGATGCCCCAAACGCCGGATGCCTATGCGGGAATCAACCCCGATATAGGTGCCGATCTATTTTCCGCTTCGAAAGGATTGTTGATTTCCGATAAGTACAAAGATAAGTGCCGCCACCCCCCACGCCTTGCTTTTCAGACTCTTGCTCAGGAACGCGCGGAGGGCCTATCATTTCGGATGGGTAGCACCGCTGATTCAAACTCAAATTCCAGTTTTTGTATTGAACGAGGCGTTGACGGTGTCAGAATTTTTACTTCATCAGCCTCCGACGGTCAAATCGAAGTCCAGTCGACGTGTTCGAGTCAACCGCCTCACGGCTGTTTCGATAGCTTGCGACTCGGCAACACTTTGTGTTTGACCCATCGCGCGAGCGATAGTCACACCCGACGATTCAACCTCGACCTCAGCTAGATACTGTCCGCCAATAAGGTAAGAGGTCAGGCGTACGCTCCAACCTTCTAGCTCCAGCGGTTGTGTTCGAAAATCTTCAGCCCGCATGTCTAAAAGTTGTTTTCACCAGCCCGGCGAGGCCAAGTCCGATGGGAGCAGCCATGACATCGTCTCACTTCGTCCAAGAGCCAAAAGTTTCGGGTGTTCGTGCTTGAAATCAGATACTTCGTTCCTTCATTCAGCGAGATGCCCGCACGTTCTCCGAAAGCAGGTTCTCTATCCGTTCGGTGGTTTCCTTTTTCAAAGCCAAGTTGAATTCCCCGCTGGCGGGTGCGGCGAAACCGGCATGAATGGCACGCACTTTGCCGTCGCGCCCTAGAAAGAAAGTGCTGGGCCAGGAATTGAGATTTACGGCCTGTGGGATTTTGGCTTGGAGTTCAGAGGGCTCACCGGCCACGACATACGTGTATTCAATGCCGTATTTCTTGATGAATGCCTGCAGGCGCGTTGGATCTTTGCGCTGTTCGGGTTCTTCAAAATCAATGGCGACGATCTCGAGTCCTTGCTTGTGATATTTGCGATATAGCTCCGCCAGGAACGGCGCTTCATCGTGGCAATTCGGGCACCAGCTGCCGGTGATGTTCACGATCACCACCTTGCCGCTGAATTGCGGATCGGTGTTGGAAACCAGTATGCCGCTTAAATCGGGAAAGCTGAACTGAAATGGCTCATTCGGATCTTTGACGCGGGTGTGTTCTTCCGGATCGGTCGGCTCGGGGACGCCTTTGGCTTTGGCTTGGTCGGCGCGAACTGCGGTGTAGTGTTTCGCGGCGCTGTGGAAGCCGCGGAAGTCGATGGCGAGTGAGCCATCTTCTTTGGGAGTAATTTCCGCAACGGAGGCGCGCGCACCGTCGAAGTGGTTGAGAACGAACTTACCGGCATTGAAATTGCCGACGAGGGCGCCGGTGTCGCCATCGACGCGCAGGATGGCGGCGCTGGCTTTTGGCCCTTGTTGTTGGATGATGAGGCGCCAGGCATGTTCGCCTTTGGGGCTCTCGTTCGGAATTGTCCACACGCCAGCGATATTGGGCGCTGACGTTTCGGCCCCAGTCACCTTCTTGTGAGGCAGGGCTTCGAAATCGTGATAGCCATATTTGGTATTGCCGTAGGTGCCTTTGATGA
>PMQB01000562.1 GCA_003169195.1 Bryobacterales bacterium | reverse complement strand
CTGCCTTACAAGCAGGAGGTCCACAGTTCGATCCTGTGACCGCCCACCATAGTTTCAAGCGAAGTCAAACCCCGGCAGCAGGAGTGGGTTTCCTTCGACCCCGCCTGATGCGCTTCCTATCTTCGCAAAGCAAGCCACTCAGCGCTTCGAGTATCTGATCCACCGTCACCGAAATATTTTGCTGGCCGTTTTCGAACCAAGTGCGAAAGGCCACACCCAGGATCGACAACGTCAACCCCGCCAGGATGTGGGCAGTGACCTTGTCGCCCGCAGCCGTCCCGCAGCGCCGCGCAAAGGCTTGTGCGACTTGTTCCTGCACTTCGGCAATCCGCGCGACTTGCGCTTCTCGGGCGGCCGGATACTTCGCGGCAATCTCCATAATCTTGCGCGTTCGCGCCTGCGCGGCGGATTGTTGGGCCACGCGTAGCACGACTTCGCGAAGAATGTCCGAACGAGAAAAAGTCTGGGGACAAGCCTCGATCGCCGAGGTCACAATCGCGCCGTAGTTGACCATGCCCTGCGCCATCAGGTCGTCCTTCGAAGAGAAGTACCGAAAGAAGGATCGCCGCGAAACACCGGCCGCCTCGGCGATTTCGTCCACGGTTGTTTCGTCAAATCCGTTTTGAGCGAACAGGTCAATCGCGGCGTCCCACATTGTGTTTCGCACAAACTCTTGTTTACGAGCCTGCAAACCGGGGAGCGCCTCCGCCGGCTGAATCTCTCGTTTTGCCTTGAGCGCCCCGGTTGATTTTTTCACAACAGACTCAATATAGCATAAAAGTGGCACTCAGTGCCTTTTTTGTCATTAAGTGTTGACATGGCACATCATGTCATTTATATTGTTTTTGTGGCACCGAGTGCCACCTTATCCAGAAAGGCATAGCATGAAATCATTTTTTGTCGGGCTTCTGCTCACATCCGCGGCTGTTCTTATGTTGGCGGCTGACAACCCTTCCTTTAGCGGAAAATGGAAAGTTCATACAAGCGTCGCAGGCAACGAAAGCGACAGCGACTGCACGTTCACCCAGAAAGACAACGATGTAACCGGCAGTTGTACGTCCGACAACGGCACCGTTAAAACCGTCGGCAAAATCGATGGATCGAAAATCAACTGGTCTTATGACTCGGATTACAATGGAACCGCCCTGACCGTGAAGTTCAGCGGAGCGCTCGATTCGACGATGACCAAAATGTCCGGAAGTGTCAACGTTGAACCGTTCGGGGTGGATGGCGATTTCACGGCCACGCAAACAAAATAGAACGGAATTAAGGCAACGCAAAAGCCGTAACGACATCCGCACTGGGAGTGTCGGCGAGGAAGCCTCCGCCGGTACCGACGATCACAACATATTGCTTGCCATCCTTGCCTCGAAAGGTCATGGGAGCGGAGTGGGCGCTGGCGTCTAACTTAGTCACCCACAGTTCTTTGCCTGTTGTAGACTCGAAAGCCCGGAAGCGGCTGTCGGTAGTGGCACCGATGAAAACCAAGCCGCCAGCAGTCGCTAAACTTCCACCTATATTCGGCCGTCCGGTCTTCTGCTTTTCCGCAGGCAGATCGTCGGTTACGCCCAGCACGCTCTCCCAAGCGATTTCTCCAGTATTGACATTCACCGCAAAGAGTCTGCCCCATGGCGGTTCTTGGCAAGGCCAGCCTTTGTCTCGATCCCAGAAGCGACCCACCGGGCCTAGCGGACTCACGCGTGCGTACGGCGTGCGAGAACCCTCTTTGTTTTTCACAACCTTTCCGATGCTGCCCAGATCTTGCGTGTTGATAAATAGGTAGCCCAGCTTCGGATCAAACGACATCGGATTCCAATTGCTTCCTCCCAACGTGCCCGGAAAGACAACGGATAAGGTGGCGCCATATGGGGTGAAGGGTCCCAAATTGTGCATGCCATTCTCGTTCGCCAGAAGTTCAGTGCAATACTTTTGGTGCTCGGGCGTCACTTTGGCAATTTCACTGGCTTGAAAGCTGTTGCGCGCTAACGGACCCGGCTTCAACGGGAACGGTTGCGTGGGCCAACTCTGTTCGCCTTCCACATCGCTTGCCGGGACAGGCCGCTCTTCCACTCCATAGATCGGCTTGCCGGTTCGCCTATCGAGAATGTAAAGCAGCGCGGTTTTGCCAATTTCCGCGACTGCCGGAATTTTGCGGCCGTTGCGAACTACATCAAGCAACACGGGGGGCCCGCTGATATCGTAATCCCAAGTGTCGTGGTGAACCGACTGGAAATACCAGCGCAGCTTCCCTGTCTTGGCATCGAGAGCAACCAGAGAATTACCGAAGAGATTCGCACCTTTCCGATCACCACCCCAGTAATCGTAAGTGCTCTGGCCGAACGGCATGTAGACAATGCCGCGTTCGCTATCGACAGTCATCATGCCCCAGACATTGGTTCCGGAGCGACCTTTCCAGCTATCGCCTTCCCATGTGTCATGGCCCACTTCGCCGGGCTGTGGCACGGAATGAAATTGCCAGATGAGCTTGCCCGTGTGCATGTCCCAGGCACGGGTATCGCCGGCAGCGCCGAGGCTCGGAGATTCCTGCGTGTGCGCTCCAGTGATGACTAAGTCCCGGTAGATGATTGGAGGCGACGAAAGATCATAGAATGCATTTGGAAAGCCATTGAGGACGCCCTGCTTGAGATCTACTATGCCTTCATTGCCAAAGCCGGGAACAGCTTTGCCCGTCTCGGCATTGAGTGAAATAAGTTTGGCGTCTGACGTGCCGAAGACAACTTGAGGAGGAGACTGTTTATCGCCAGCATAAAACTCCAGCCCGCGAACGGCGGGGTTGCCGCCCTTGAGAGCGTAAGCCCAAATTAGTTTTCCCGTTTCCGGTTCAAGCGCAACCACTTGGTTGTAAGGAGTAGTGAGATACATGCGGCCGTTCACCACTAGCGGAGTCGATTCGCCGGCCCTGCCAATTGGGCCATGCGCTTCCATCGCCTCTGCCGTGGGTCCGGCATCGCCGCGCAAGTCAGCGGACATGTGGAACGTCCAGACTCGCTTCAATCGGGCTACATTCGCGGGGTTGATTTGATTGAGGGGAGAGTAACGGGTACCCGCAAGGTCGTGACCGAAGGTGGGCCAATCCGTTTGCGCGGCGGTGCGTAAGGCGCCGCAAGCAATGAACCCTACGACCAGCGGAAACGAAATGCGATGCATAAACGAAACTACCTCCCATCCCACCTTAGCGTTCAGAACTACGCTTTTCCCAAACTGAATTCCGCCGGAAGAATCTCCTAAGATACAGGCCCTGGCCACCAATTAGTCATATTGGCCTTTTGCATCGGCGTTTCAGGTGCAGCCTAACATACTCATGCCCTGCGGCTGCTAGAAACGCTCATTCAACAGCAGAGTGATCCGAAGTCTGCGAATTATCACAAATACTTAACGCCGCAAGCCTTCGCCGCCCAGTTCGGAGTTGCTCCTGCCGATATCGCAACGGTATCGGCGTGGCTGGAGAGTTATGGCGACGTGAGCCGCTATGACTTTTCGACGACCCGCAAGATCCTGATGGACGGCTACGTACACGTGGCCGAGAACTATGCGAAGTCCGGCGTGGGCAGCGGGAGCTTTACGGACCTGACGGGACAGCGGGCGATGGCCTACTACGACGAAGGCTATCTGAATTACTACTACTACATGGCTTCTCAATTCGCGGTGTCCGATCGCTGGTTTTCGCCGGTGGCAACCAAGAGCATCGGCAATCGCATCGCCACCTTCACGGGCGGCACAACCCAGGGCCTGGTCAACGACCCGGGCGGCGATGACCATCTTCCTCAGCTCGACATTCCGAATATCTTTCAGGAGCTTGACCAGGCAAACGTCTCCTGGAAGATTTACTACACGGTCACCCAGGGATTCTGCCTCGACGAAGATGACTGCTCCGGCGGGCCGAACCAGGCGTACCCTGCGACGGACTTCTCTGACTTGACCTATTCTTATCAGTATCTGTATGAGAATCCAAGCGGCGCCGCCTGTACTTCTCCCACCCAGGGGTCCGGCGCGGTCGGCGATTCGAGTAACTCCTTCTGCATCGATACGAATCATATTGCCCCACTGTCAACTTATTACAGCGATCTGACTAACGGTACCCTGCCTAGCTTTGCATTCATTGAGGCCGGCTACGGCAACAACGACGAGCATCCGGGATCGGGTCAATCGATTCTGTTGG
>PMQB01000606.1 GCA_003169195.1 Bryobacterales bacterium | reverse complement strand
CGGCTGATCGCCTCCAGCACCGCCAGCGCCTCCGGCTTCACATTCACTACGCGGCCGCCCGCCTTTTCAATCTTGCCCAAGGCCTCGCGCGTTTTCGTCGCACCTACGCCGATGCCATTTCGCGCGTCCCGCAGGATCAACAAGCTCTCGGCACCCGATGATTGCCAGTCTTTCTGAACTCGTTCCAAGCGCTTGATCAAAGTCACACCAGCACGCTGATTCGCCATCGCAATCGCGGTTCGCTTCTTCCCCTGCACAACGCCGTCAATCGAAGTATTCGGCCGCGCCGCCGCACCCAACTTCGTCCCTCGCAGATGCAACATTGCCGGCAACCCGGCACGCAAAATTCCTTCCGCGTCTTCCACTCGCGGCATCCGTTGCAACCCGCGTAGTTTATCTTCCAACTCTTCGGGCAACGGCTTACTCACCGGCACCGGTTGTTGCGCCCAACGCTCAAAAACTTCCTGGCACCGGACAATCACCTTGCGCGCCACGCACAGCCCATCCTGTTGGAACAGATCGGCAATGTCACTCTTCTTAATTGGGTGTTGCCCTTTCAACTCGGGCACAGTGCGCAGACGAGCCGCAATCAACTTTAATGCCAAATCGAAATCCAGCGCCTTCAACCCAGCCCTACGCTCAAGCATTCTGTCACGATCGGCACCGCGAACCGCCGTCTCCAACACCGGAAGCAAGGACGTCTGCAGACACGAGATCAACACAACATTCCGCGTACTGTCATGCAAATCGGAAATAGCTTGTCCCAATTTGAAGAAGCCCGCTGTATCGTCTTGATAAGTCCGCAGCGCTTCCAGTTGGTCGAAACAAAAAACAAATGGCACCGGTGCAGCCAGCTCACAGACAGTCGTAATGAACTGCCGGCTCGCCGCCTCCTGCTCCTCATCGTCACTGGTGGCCGCAATGCCCAGCGTCCTCAAAACGTCCTCCGGCAAATCTTGCCCTCGCAGCCAGGCCGCCGAATCTGCAAAGTGAACACCGTCCTGCAAGTTCCCCAAAATGATCCCGAGATTCCGATCCTGTTCCGCAATCTCATCGCGTGTCTTATGGATCACTCGCGTAAACGATCGCTGCCGCAACAACGCAACCGCCAAATGCCTTCGCAGGAACCGCCACAGCATCGCCGCACTTGTCACCATCCGAATCGGGATAAACAACGACTCACGTCCCGCCGCTGACTCCTGCTCCAACGTCCCCCGCAACCGGCTCAACAAATGCGTCTTCCCTGCTCCCGGCTCGCCAAACAACAGCAGACCCTGTGTGAGCTTCTGCTCTCGCACATCCTCTATAACGGCCCGGCACTTTGCAAAAGCTTCAGCGTTGATCTCCGAAACATCCGTCGGGTTCTCTTCGGCTGGATTCCCAAGAACGGCATTCAGAAAAGGATTCCGCACGCGCTTCGAGACTTCACTGCTCTCTGCGTGTGATGGCGACATAATATCTTCCGTCCTTCCCGTCAATCAGCAACTCGCGTTCCTCTGCGCTCAATCCTAACGGATGATCATGTTGGGTCAAATGAATGCGCCGCTGCTCCCGCATCTTTATCACAGCCTCGTCAAAACGATGCTTGTCTACCTCCGTCAATCCCATTGACCTTCGCAACTTCGCAACCGACAATGGCACGTCCCTCTCCGGCTCCAACNNCTCAATCACCTCTCGCACATAAGCCCAATAAGCATCATGCCCGCCCTTCGCCGCCACCAGCACTTGCTTCTTCCCCTCCACCGCCGGATACATCACAATCTTCGCCGCCGCCACCAATCGCTCAACCGCCTTCTTCTTACTCGCACCCTTCACATCCCCAGCCGCCATTGCCTTCTTCCGGCACGCCGCCAGAATCTCCTCCTCTACCTGCGCCTCCGGATCAACATGCCAATAACTATTCTTCGGCTTCGTCCAAGCGAAAATTCCATCACTCGCCAGCGCCTCACGCAACTCCTCTTCGCTGACGCCGCTCTTCTTCCCGGCAAACTCTTTCTTGAGCTTTCCCCACGTCACCGGCCCCGGCTCCGCTTGCAGCCGCGCCAGAACTTCTTTAGAATCGGGTCTCATACCAACCTCATCATGTTAACTTTGTCTTTCTTGAAGCTATGAAAAAACTTCTAGCATTGAACCGGGGCGAAATCGCCACCCGCATCTTCCGCGCCGCCACTGAACTCGGCCTCACTACCGTTGCCGTCTACTCCCAAGAAGACCGCCTCAGCCTCCACCGCTTCAAAGCCGACGAGGCGTATCTCATCGGCCAAGGCAAAGGCCCGGTCCAAGCCTATCTGGACATCGATTCCATCATCGATCTCGCCGTCGATAAAAACGTCGACGCCATTCATCCCGGCTACGGCTTCCTCTCCGAAAACCCGGCACTGCCGCGAGCCTGCCAGCGCGCCGGCATCACCTTCATTGGTCCGAACCCCGAACTGCTCGACGCGCTCGGTGACAAGACCGCCGCCCGCAAACTCGCGCAAGCAGCCGGCATTCCCGTCGTCCCCGGAACCACAGCCGTCGGTGCCGACGTCGAAGCTCTCGCCAAAGACATCGGCTTCCCGCTCATCATCAAAGCTGCCTTCGGGGGCGGCGGCCGCGGCATGCGTGTTGTCGATTCTCCCGACACCCTCAAAGCCAAACTCGCCGAAGCCAGCCAGGAAGCCGGTGCCGCATTCGGCAACGCCGCCGTTTTTCTGGAACGCTACATCCGCCGCGCCAAACACGTCGAAGTCCAAATCCTCGGCGACACCCACGGCAACATCGTCCATCTATATGAGCGCGATTGCTCCGTCCAACGCCGCCATCAAAAGGTTGTCGAGATCGCCCCCGCCATCGGCCTTCCTGAAAAAGTCCGCGCTGAACTCTGCGCCGCCGCTGTTAAACTTGCCCGCACCGCCAACTACTACAACGCGGGCACCGTCGAATTCCTTGTCGACGCCGACACCCACGAATGGTTCTTCATCGAAGTCAACCCGCGTGTCCAAGTCGAACACACCGTCACCGAAGTCGTCACCGGCATCGACATCGTCCGCACCCAAATCCAAATCGCCCAAGGCCTCAATCTGCACGGCCCCGAAATCGGCATTCCCCAGCAGGACGCCATCCAACTTCACGGCACCGCGCTCCAATGCCGCGTCACCACCGAAGATGCCTCCAACAGCTTCATGCCCGACTACGGCAAGATCCACACCTACCGTTCGCCCGCCGGCTTCGGCATCCGTCTCGACGCCGCCTCCGCTTACGGTGGCGCCGTCATCCCTCCGTTCTACGATTCGCTGCTCGTGAAAGTCACCGCCTGGGGCAGCAACTTTCCCCAAGCTTGCCAGCGCATGGACCGCGCCCTTCGCGAGTTCCGCATCCGTGGCGTAAAGACAAACATCCCGTTCCTCGAAAACGTGGTCAAGCATCCCACCTTTCAAAGCGGCGACACCACAACGTCTTTCCTCGACGAGACTCCATCGCTCTTCACCTTCGTCGCCCGCCGCGACCGCGCCACCAAACTCCTCAACTATCTGGCCGAAGTCACCGTCAACGGCAATCCCGAAGTCGCCGGCCGTTCCAAACCCGCCGTCCTGCGCGACGCTCCCATTCCGCACTCCGCCCTCCACACCCCACCGGAAGGAACACGTCAACTTCTGGATCGCCTCGGCCCTGCCAAATTCGCCGAATGGAGCCGCTCGCAAAAGCGCCTTCTCATCACCGACACCACCTTTCGCGACGCGCATCAATCTCTCATGGCCACGCGCGTCCGCAGCTACGACCTGCTCCAAATCGCCGACTACGTATCTAAAGAAATACCTCAGCTTTACAGTTTGGAGATGTGGGGAGGCGCCACGTTCGACGTAGCCATGCGCTTTCTGCTTGAAGACCCTTGGAAGCGTCTAGCCGAACTTCGCAAACGCATTCCAAACATCTGTTTCCAAATGCTGTTGCGCGCCTCGAACGCTGTCGGCTACACCGCCTATCCCGACAACGCCGTGCAAGCCTTCATCGCCGAAGCCGCCGCGCAAGGTATCGATATCTTCCGCATTTTCGATTCGCTCAACTGGCTGCCCAATATGAAAGTGGCGGTTGAAGCTGCCGTCAAAACCGGGCGCGTTTGCGAAGCCGCTATCTGCTACACCGGCGACATCCTCGATCCAGCCCGCAGCAAATATTCGCTCCAATATTATTTGCGCCTCGCTAAGGAACTTGAAAAAATGGGCGCACACACGCTAGCCATCAAAGACATGGCCGGCCTNNCACACGCACGACACCAGCGGCATCAACGCCGCCTCAATCTTGAAAGCGTCCGAAGCTGGAGTCCACATTGCCGACGCCGCCATCTCCGCCATGTCCGGCATGACGAGCCAACCCAATCTCAATTCCATCGTCGCCGCGCTCGCCCACACCGAACGCGATACTTGCCTCAACTTCGAAGCCCTCAACCGCTGTTCCGACTATTGGGAAACCGTTCGCACCTACTACGCGCCGTTCGACGAAGCGCCGAAGTCCGGCACCGCCGAAGTCTACATTCACGAAATGCCCGGCGGCCAGTACACGAATCTGAAAGCGCAGGCCGAAGCAATGGGTCTCGGCGGCCGCTGGCCCGAAGTTGCGCGCATGTATGCCGACGTCAATTTCGCCTTTGGCGACATCGTCAAGGTCACGCCATCGAGCAAAGTCGTTGGCGATCTCGCGCTCTATCTTCTGAGCCACGGCATGACCGTGCAGGAACTCGAAAACCTTCCGCCCGACCATCAACTCACTTTGCCGAATTCCATCGTCGATATGTTCATGGGCTCGCTCGGCCAACCTGAAGGCGGCTGGCCGCCCAAATTGCAAGCCGCCATCCTACGCGGTAAGAAACCGCAAACCGGCCGCCCAGGCGAAACACTGCCGCCTGCCGATCTCAACAAGCCCGGATACACGAAGACCGATCTCCTGAGTTTTCTTATGTATCCGCAGGTTTATGAAAGCTTTGCCGCAGCCCGCGAACGCTATGGCGAATTGGAAGTTTTACCCACGCCCGCATTCTTCTACGGCCTGGAACAGCGCCAAGAAGTGACGGTTGAGTTAGAGCCAGGTAAAACGTTGATAATACGTCTGTTGACTGTCGGCGACCCGCATCCAGACGGCATGCGCACCGTCTTTTTCGAACTCAACGGCCAGCCCCGCGAAGTCGAGGTGCGCGACCGCTCAATCAAGGAAGCAGTCGCCGCCAAACGCAAAGCAGACCCTGCCAAACTCGGCGACGTGAGCGCACCCATTCCCGGCGCGGTCACGTTGCTACACGTCTCCGCCGGAGAGAAGGTCAACAAGGGCGACCGCCTGCTCGTCCTCGAAGCCATGAAAATGCAGACGACGATTTACGCGCCCGTCAGCGGCACCATCAAAGAGGTTTGCGTCAAACCGCGCGACGCCGTCGAAGCCCGCGACCTACTTCTACTGATTGAGTAAACTAGTGAATGTCGCGTGGGCGCGTAGCTCAGTTGGATAGAGCATCAGCCTTCTAAGCTGAGGGTCACAGGTTCGATCCCTGTCGCGCCTACCAAAATATTTCAGGATCGTATCCCTCATCCTCCGGCCCCATCCCCAGCGCCTCCATTGCTCGTCCAGCCGGCTTCATCTCATACTCAACCGGCGGCACGCCGCCCCCCAGATACCGCACAAAATAATCCCATCGCCGCCGCGTCATGTATTGCGTCGCCTGCCCATATCCGTGCCCCGCATTTGGAATGATGATCAAGTCAAAATCCTTATTCGCCTTGATCAGCGCATCTACCACCAGCAGCGTATTATTCGGCGGTACGTTTTCGTCCATCGTTCCATGCGCCAAGAGCAGGTGACCCTTCAAGTCTTTCGCCGTTTTTTGGTTGGCTTGTGAATCATAGTTGCTCGTACCATCTGCATTCTTCACCAGCAGTCCGGCCCATTTCTCGGCCCAATCATCTTCATAATCGCGGTTGTCATGATTGCCGCTCTCGCTAATCCCGACTTTGAAGAAATCGGGATAATGAAACAGCGCCGCGCCCGTCGCATTGCCGCCGCCCGAGTGCCCGTACATTCCCACCCTGTCCAAATCAATCCACGGATACCGCGCCGCCAACTCCTTCATGCCGGCCACCTGATCCGGAATCGTGTTGTCTCCCAAGTCCGCATAATATGCTTCATGGAAACTCTTCGAGCGCCACGGCGTGCCCATGCCATCAATGCAAACCACCACGAATCCCAGTTCGGCCAACGGTTGTAAGTCTCCATGTCCCGGCGAAAAACTGCGTCCGCCGCACGAACCTGTCTGCGGGCCCGGATAGACATAATTCACAATCGGATACTTCTTCGTAGCATCAAAATTCGTCGGCTTAAACATTAGCCCATAGAGATCCGTTTTCCCATCGCGCGCTTTCACGGTGAACGGCGTCGGCGGGGTCCAACCAGTCGCTAGCAGCTTGGAAATATCCTGCTTCGCCACGTCCATCGCCAGCTTTCCTTTGGCATCTCGAACGATGGCTATCTGCGGCTGCGTAGGTGTCGAATATGTGTCTACAAAATATTGCCCATCGTTGGAGACTTTCACCGCGTGATCGGCATTCTCCGGCGTCAGCAATTGCATCCCCTTGCCATCAAAGCCAACCTTATAGAAATGCTGAAAGTACGGATCGCGCCCCTGCTCTTTGCCAACGGCCAAAAAGTAAATCGTCCGCGCCGCTTCATCCACATACAGAACCTGCGTCACGTTCCCATCGCCCGTCGTGATCTGGTTTTTTAACTGCCCGGTCGTCAAATCGTAAAGATAAAGCTGCCCCCAGTTGTCCCGTTCACTAAACCACAACACCTCATTCGATTTCGGCAAATATTTCCAGTTGATCTTGCCATTGCCGCTCTCAAAGAATTTCGGTACGGTTTCACTCATCACCTCGCGCACCGCACCGGTCTCTGCGTCCGTCAGGCGCAGCCATTCTTGCTTGTGATCGCGCGAGGTCGAAACAAACGCCAGGTGGTTGCTGTCGCCGTTCCACTGCACATCCTCCCAAGCCGAGCCGCGACACACCAGGTCATCACACAACGTCGAACGGTGCTGATCCGGCGGCATTTTCATCCGCACCACCTTCGCCGCGTCCACGTCGATGATCACGCGCTCAATCATCGTCACGTTCGCATCGCCCACCAGCGGATACTTCCAAGCCTTCAATGTCGGGTGGCCATTCGTCACGGGCACCAGATAC
>PMQB01000599.1 GCA_003169195.1 Bryobacterales bacterium | reverse complement strand
GCGAATGTAGTGTAGACTCGGCAAACTGCCTAAACTGATTCTAAATGCCTTAACTCACTTTTGGCCTCTTTGGTGACGAACTTGGGTTAGCTTGCGGAGAAGGACTGGATAAGCGGCCTTAGTCTTGGTCATTTGTGTGTTACCGGCGTCAATCAGCTCTAGAAACTTTGGGATATAGACGGGCTTGATTGACTTGTGCGCTGGTACTGTTGCGCGTCGGCCGTCCAGCGGGCGAAAAGTGACATGGCTCCGCGTTTGGTCATAATCGATTGCCAAAATATTCAGCCAAGCGCTTCAAATCATCAATCCGCCAATCGAGCGGATTGTTCTGCATCTTCTGAAGCAGCTTTTTCCCGCCGACTCATTGATACCGCCCATGAGCAGTGTTGCAACGTGCTGGACAAATTTCGTCATGAACCGCATAATCCCAGACGGAGCCATTCGGGACGACGATGAGGCCGCGATACTTAGCTGCCACCAACATCGTGACGAAAGCGGGTCTAAAGACCCACGCGGACTAAAGCCCGCCCTCCGTTATTTGTAGCCTTGCCAGAGGTATTCGAGGGCTTCGGGGAGGGTTTGTTGTTTCACTGCACGGTCGGTGTGGCCGGCGTTCTTGGCGAAGACGAATTGGTAGTGGTACTTTTTGGCGGCGAGGACTCTGGCCATGTTTTCGTTGGCGACGACCCAGTCGTGCATGTTGTCTTTCATGATGTTGGGGCTGTAGAGGTCGCGGTCGCCGACTTCCATCCAGAGGCGGATGGGCTTGCGTTTGGAGTTGGGGATGAGTTTTTCGTGGAACTCCCAGGCGCCGCCCGGGGTTTCCGGGTTAGAGGGCCACTGTTGGTTGACGTAAGTGCCTGAGTAAGTGAGCACGCGATGATACAGCTCGGGATGATACCAAGCCATGATTAACGCACAAGACCCACCGGAGCTGCCGCCCATGGTGGCGCGGCCGTCGGGATTCTTCGTTAGCTTGACGTTGTATTGTTTCTCGACAAGAGGCAACACCTCCGATTCGACCCATTCGGCGTAGAGGCCGGACATGGTGTCGTACTCCAGGCCGCGCTCGCTGCCCTGGGCGTCGCCGCTGCCGTTGCCGATGGAGATGGCGATCATGGCGGGCACTTTGTGGGCGGCGATTAGATTATCGAGCACAGTGAAGAGAAGTTTGTCGGGGCCGTCGGCACCAATGATGAAGGGCGCGGCGGTGCCGGGGACGTATTGCTTTGGAACGTACACCGACACATGGCGCGTGTAGGGGGCGGGATGGCTGGTGGTGACGATGAGTTTGGCGGGGTTGTTGGGATCGGCGGTGCCGAAAGTGTTGGGTTCGCGGGCGATGCCGGGGTAGATCTTGCTGTCGGTGGACAACATGTCGAAGGTGGAGACGGTGCCTTGGGGCACGCCTTCTTGCACGGTTGCTTCAGGGGCGGGGTTGTGTGTGGGGCCGATGATGAAGTTGCCGTCGGCGGTGGCGGAAGGGTTGGTGCCGTCGGGCAGTTCTGTGGCGGCGACGTAGCCGGGGGTATGTGGGTCACGCGTGGGTGGGGTGGGTCGCGGAGGGCGCGGTGCAGCGGGCGCTGCCGGAGGTTGTGGTGGCGGCGGTGGTGTTTGTGCGATGAGGCTGACGGCGAACGTGGCGATGAGAAGGCGTCGGGACAAGGGAATCTCCTCTGAGGATGTTAACGCAAGGCAAAGGAGACAGACTGTGCGGGAGTGGAGTTTAGCCTCACTAAATCGTGCGATAGGTATTTCAACGTGTCGGACTGCGTGTCTGGCAGAGAGTGCTCAACGAGGAAACTGATGTGGCAATGAGTGGCGTCTAACGGGAGACATGATTTTCCGGTTGTCTCTTGTAGTTGTTAGTCTTTGTGGCCTGACGTTCGCTCAGCAGCCAGCGCAGCCTGGACAGTTGCCTGATCCTACGACTGCACAATGGCGTGCCATGTCGGTCAAAGAGAAGCTGCGTTACGATGCGCGGCACGTTTTTGATATCGACAACTTCGTTTTTGCAGGAGTTGGTGCGGCATTCGACCAAGCGCGTGAACGTCCTGGTGAATGGGGCGAGGGCTGGGGCGCTTTTTCGGAACGGTATGCATCGCACATAGGCCAGTATTTCGTGCAACGTAGCATTATGTATCCGGTGCAAGCGATTGACCACGAGGATACGCGCTTCTTCCGCTCAAAACATGAAAACTATGCGGCCCGTGCGGGCGATGCTTTTCTGCATACGGTTTGGCGGCGCAGCGACAGCGGAGGCATGATGCCGGCGTACAGCGAATTTCTTGGTGACTATGGAGCAGCGGCGGTTTCGCGAATGTGGTGGCCGGACAAGTATCATACGGGATCCGCAATTTTTATTGCCGGGTCCGATACGATCCTGGTGGATGGGGCGATCAATCTATTTCACGGGTTCACACCCGATATCGAGCGTTGGCTACACATTGGGCGCTGACGGGAAACAGAAGAAGTGTTTTGGTGGACGGCATGGGGTTCGAACCCACGACCCCCACGTTGCGAACGTGGTGCTCTCCCAACTGAGCTAGCCGCCCACTAGTGCGTGGTTTGGGTGGTACGCTCCATTAGAATAGCACTTCGACATGGCGCGAAATTCGTATTTAGTGCGGGCGGCTCAAGAGGCTGATTTTGGGGCGATTGCGCGGATTTATGCGCACGCTGTTTTGCATGGGACTGCGACATTTGAAGTGGAGCCGCCGGACGCGGAGACGATGCGGCAACGGTGGGCGGCGATTTTGGATCTAGGGTTGCCTTATCTGGTGGCGGAGTGGGAGGGCGCGGTGATTGGGTATGCGTATGCGAGTGCGTATCGACCGAGGCCGGCGTATCGATTCACAATTGAAGATTCGATTTATGTGGATGCTCAATACACGGGGCGCGGGTGTGGGTGCGCGCTGTTAGGGGAACTGCTTGCGATTTGCGCGAAGGGGCCGTGGCAGCAGATGGTGGCGGTGATTGGCGACAGTGCGAATGTGGGGTCGGTGCGGCTGCATGAGCGGTTCGGGTTTCGGCATGTGGGAGCGCTGCGCGCGGTGGGGTTCAAGTTCGAGAAATGGGTGGATACGGTGCTGATGCAGAAGGCTCTACATGAGTAGCATTGCGTGTTAGGATAACGGTTCGCATTCTTATGGTTCTTTCCGATATCGATATTCGCAGGTATTTAGCGACGGGCAAGATACGCATCTCGCCTGAGTTACCGCCGGAGCAGTTTGGGAGTTGCTCTGTGGATTTCCGATTGGGTTCGGAGTTCAGCGTGTTTGAGCACAGCCGCCACGCGTTCATTGATGTGCGCGACAAGAACGCGATTCAGGACATCATGCGCAGCGTGCATGTGAAGCCGGGCGATCCTTTTGTGCTGCAGCCGCGCGAGTTTGCGCTGGCGATCACGGAAGAGAATTTGGAATTGGATGACGATGTACTGGGTCGGCTGGAGGGGCGGTCGAGCTTGGGGCGCATCGGGATTATTGTGCATGGGACGGCGGGGTTGTTTGATCCGGGATGGCGCGGGAAGGCGACGCTGGAGTTGAGCAATTTGGGGATTATGCCGGTGGCGCTCTATCCGGGGATGCGGATTTGTTCGTTTACGTTTGAGCAGTTAACGACGCCGGTGAGTGTGCCGTATTACAAGAAGGTTGGGAATAAGTACGCGGGGCAGACGGCGCCGTTGGCGAGTAAGTTGACAAGTGAGACGAAAGAGTGAGAGTGCGCGTATTTGCGAGGACTCCTTCAATCCACATTTCACGTCTCCGAGACAGCGCAGAAAAGATGCGTGTTTAGCAAGAGCGAAGGGGACCGTTGATGGCGTGCGCTACTGATCGGCATCTTCTAAGTCAACGCTGGCAGCGCTTTCCGGGCGTCCCGGTCCGGATCATTTTTCGCCTCGCAGATGTTATCGAAGATCATGGTCTGGCCGTGAGTGGAGGTGTACTTCGGCCATTCGGGGAGGCCGGGTCCGTTGGGATGGCCCGTCTTCATGAACTGCAGCAACGCGCCGGCCATTTTCGCTGAGAGCGCCCGTGGTTTCGCGCCGCCGCCGGTGTGAGTGAGCATCCGGTCGGTGTTGTAGAACCAGAAGCTGATATCCAGACAGTGGAACGCGCGGATGCGGCCGTCGAACAACGGCGGCTGCCACATGAACCAGTTCACATAGACGCCGGCGGGCCGCTTCGATTTCGCGTCGGCCAGCGCCACCACGCCTTGCCGGTTGATGCTGGCCAGCGTCCAGATCTCCACCGGCTTCCGGCCGGTAAACTCTTTGGCGTAAGCTTCCACTACTTCGCCTGCTTTGTCGCCGAAGCCTCCGCCGAAGCCCGCCCTGGTTTTCAGCCGTTCCACCACCTGGTCCATGCCGATCGATCCGAGCGAGGAATCGGCCCAACTCATGGACATCTCGTTTGCGACCGAACTGATGACCATGGGCACATTTGCCGCCGTTGGCGCGCCGCTTCCGGATCGTAAGAATGCTGCGGCAGAATCGTTCCGTCCACTACGGGGCTGAAGCCGCGCATCAAGCCGCCGCCCGGCCCGGATTCCCTGGCCAGAGCCTGCTGCGCCTTAATGGCAATGGCGTAGAAATCTTTCCACGGCATGGACTGCAGCTTATCGAGTTCGCCGGCGCGCAGCACGACCGCCTTGTGGAACAGGCCTGTGGCGGAAGGCATCGCGGTCACAGACCTTTTCACCGCCGCCCGATTGCCCCATGATGGTCACGTTTCCAGGGTCGCCGCCGAAGTTGGCGATGTT
>PMQB01000242.1 GCA_003169195.1 Bryobacterales bacterium | reverse complement strand
GCTATTCGGCAGCGGCTCCGGTCTCGCAGTCATTCGCCGTGTTGGGCTCGCAAATCATCACGTTCAATGCAATTGCCTCCCAAGCGATAGGCACGCCGCTCGCGCTGAACGCTATGGCGAGTTCAGGCCTGCCCGTGAGTTTCAGTTCTTCGACCGCAAGCGTTTGTAGCGTGTCAGGCAGCACGGCTTCGTTTATCACTTCCGGAAGCTGCACGATTACCGCTTCGCAAGCGGGCAATGGCAGCTATTCGGCAGCGACTCCGGTGTCCCAATCATTCACAGTACACAGCGGATCGAACGCTTTGCAATTCGTTCCCGTGACGCCCTGCCGGGTGGCCGACACGCGATTGAGTAACGGGCCGTTCGGCGGGCCCGAGATGACAGCGGGCAGTACGCGGAATTTCTTTGTCCCGAATAGCTCTTGCGGGATTCCTTCGACAGCCCTCGCTTATTCGCTCAACGTAACCGTGGTTCCCGATGCAAGACTGAGCTATCTGACGATTTGGCCGGCAGGGCAAACTCAACCCGTTGTTTCTACTCTCAATTCTGACGGTCGGATTAAGGCGAACGCTGCTATCGTGCCGGCAGGATCGAGCGGCGGGGTGGCTGTGTACGTTACGGATTCCACCCAAGTCGTCTTAGACATCGACGGCTACTTTGTTTCAGGAAATAGTTCGGCGCTGGATTTCTATCCTGTAACGCCATGCCGTGTCGCCGATACGCGGCTAGACAACGGCTTGTTAGGCCGACCATACCTGAGCGCCGGGGTGGCCCGCTCGTTCCCGATCCTCACCAGTTCCTGCAACATTCCTAGTTCCGCGCAAGCCTACTCTCTTAACTTCACCGCCGTTCCTCATTCACAGCTTTCGTATCTCACGACATGGCCAACGGGGCAGGCGCAGCCAGTGGTTTCAACGCTGAATTCACGGGGCCCTGTGACGGCGAATGCGGCGATTGTACCGGCAGGAACTGAGGGAGCCGTGGACGTATATGCGACTGACGATTCAGAGGTGGTAATCGACATAAACGGCTATTTCGCGCCGCAGGGTGCAGGGGGGTTATCGCTTTACAATGTAACCCCCTGCCGGACTCTCGATACTCGCCTTTCCAGCGGACAGTTCGAGGGAACTATAGCCACGAATGTGACGGCAAGTGCCTGTGGCGTTTCGGCGTCAGCGCAAGCGTACGTCTTGAACGCAACAGTGGTGCCTGCGGGCGCACTAAGCTACCTCACTCTCTGGCCGACCGGCGAGCCTCAGCCTGTTGTCTCCACACTGAACTCGGACGGATCGATTACATCGAACATGGGTATCGTGCCAACTCTGAACGGTTCAGTGAACTCATATGCCACCGATCCTACGCATTTGATTCTGGATATTTCGGCTTACTTCGCACCGTAGGCAGGCGAGAGAGAAGGCGGACGCGTTTACACTCCGACTCCGTTTCGGAAGCTGCTAGTCACGGTGGGATCCGAAATGTTCGTGCCAAGTATGGAGAAAGCTGCTGACGGCATTGATTTTCGGGCGTCGGATGGCGAACAGAATGAGCCCCGCCGCGGTCCACGCGAAAAACGCCCAGGTGATGTATTGCCTGACTTCATCGCCGAAGAACGCGGGGAGAACGAATTGGATGGCAAACAGAACGAACATGGCGATTGCTTCCAGAAAGCTGAAATACATGTTCAGCAGGAAGAGCATAGAGACGAAGCTTTGTCCGATGGTGAGGAGTAATTCGGTTTTCTGGTCGGAATCGAACGCGAAGCCAGAGGGTGTGCCGAGGCTCATGGAATAGACCACGGGGAGCATGGCTACGAGTAGGGTCCATTGATTGATGTTGCTGGATGCGATATTCATCAGAGCCACGCCGGCCTTCTCTTCCTGGCGCGCGAAATAAAAGGTGGAGAGCAGTTCGGGGAATTCGGAGATAACCGGAGCGAGCCACTGGATCACCAGGAAGCTGGGCAAACTTATTGCGGCGGCCAGGGAAACTAGGCTGCCCAGAAAGGGTTCGGCCGTGAGGTAAATGAGGACGCCGCCGATGAAGAAGCAGCCCAAAATTCCCGCGATGCGCGAAGCGCGTGGAGCTCTTACAATGGTGCGCGGGACAACTTCCAGATCGTCAATGCCTTCCTGCTCTTCTGGCGGGAGTTTTAAGAGCAAAGCGAGATAGACACCATACATGGCGAGCAGCGGGATGGCGTCCCAAAAGTGGAGTGAGCCTTTCCACCAAATGAAGCAGGCGTAGAGCAGCGGAAAGAACAGGCCTATGACTTCCACGCTGTGGTGAGCGTCGAGCTTGATTTTGCGAAGAGGCGTGCCGGTGCGGCGGCGATGAACAATAGCGGCCGTTAGGTAGATCATCGGCCAAGCCAAGCCGGTGAGCAAACGCAGTGCGCCGGTTAGATTAGCTAACAGTAAGCCGGTTTGCTGCTTCCAGGCGAGGACTGCTTCCACGGCAAACTCGGGCAGAGTTTGCATCCAAGCGAGCATGGCCAGCGCGAACCCCTGTGCGACGAAGAACTGAGCGGCTTCAGCGCCCCAGGTAATGAGTAGTGAGGCGGCCAGAATACATGGTGTGGTCCAGAGGGCCGACCAGGGGCCGGTTTGCGAAAGAGGAACGGCAACGAAGAGCAATGCGAAACCAGCGAAACAGTTTAGCCGGCGTTGACGATTGTCTAATTCAGGCAAACGCAACGTGGTCATCGCCTTTGACAATGAGGGAGTGTTTCTGGAACGCGGGCGACTTAGCCGGGAAATCTGTACGGTAATGGCCGCCGCGGCTTTCCTGCCGAGCGAGTGCAGCTTGCGAGATGAGGAGTGCCACTTGATGCATATTCCGCAATTCAAAACTGGCGCGGCCGGGCGAAGTTTGCGCGCCCTGAAAGTTGGCCAGGAGCCGTTTGTGGGACGCGTCCAGTTCAGGACCGTTACGCAGAACGCCGCAGGAATTCCAGGCGATGGCACGCAGATCTCGCTCGCTGATGGCGGGAAACACGGGGGTCTGCGGTATGGCGCTGACCGTGTGCAGATCCGTCATCTGGCGCATGGCTTTACCAGCGCGCGCGCCAAACACGACACCTTCCAGCAGCGAATTGCTGGCGAGTCGATTAGCGCCGTGCACGCCGGTACAGGCCACTTCACCAGCCGCATACAGACGAGGAAGAGATGTGAGTCCGTTCAAATCGGTTTTGACGCCGCCCATGGCGTAATGCGCGGCAGGGCGTACGGGCGCCTGGGTGGTTTCAAGATTCACGCCGTAGCTGAGGCAGGTTTCGTAAATCCGCGGAAAGCGTTCGCGCACAAAGCCGGCGGGGAGATGCGTCATGTCGAGAAAGGCGCTGGCATCGCCGGTAGCGCGCAGCTCCATGACGATGGAGCGTGAAACCACATCGCGCGGGGCGAGTTCCTTCAGTGGATGGTAACGTTCCATGAAGCGTTCGCCGCTGGCGTTGCGCAGGTAGGCGCCTTCGCCGCGCAAAGCTTCGCTTAAGAGAAAACGCGGGGCCGATTCGACGTACAGAGCCGTGGGATGAAACTGGACAAACTCAATATCGGAAATGACGGCGCCAGCACGATAGCCGCAGGCCACGCCGTCGCCCGTGGCAACGTCGGGATTCGTGGTGTTTTCAAAGACTCGGCCTAAGCCGCCGGTGGCTAACAAGACGGCGCGCGCTTCAATCAGCACGGTGGAATGCGTCATCTCGTCGAAGGCCCACACGCCTACCACTTCGCCGTCTTGGAGAAGAAAGTCTGTCACGGCCGCGAAACTTTGAAAGGCTACGCCTTCGAGAGAGCGCGCGTGCTGGCGCAGCGTACGAACGATTTCGCTGCCCGTGGAATCGCCATAAGCATGCAGCACGCGATTGCGGCTGTGGGCTCCTTCGCGCGCGAACAAAAGACGGGCGCCTTCGCGATCAAACGCCGTACCCCACTCGATCAATTGCTCAATCGCAGCAGGCGCTTCTTCCACTAGGGTGCGGACGGCTTCGGGATCGCAGAGGCCATCGCCGGCTACGAGCGTGTCTTGTTCGTGGAGTTCAACTTCGTCATCATCGTTGAGCGCGGCGGCAATGCCGCCTTGTGCATATTCGGACGAAGACTCGCGCAGACTGTCTTTGGCGATAACCAAGACGCGCCCTGCCGCGGCCAGTTCAATGGCGGCGCGCAGACCGGCAACCCCTGCTCCTACAACCACAAAGTCGGTTCTGATGCGCTGAAACGGGGCGTTGATAACCACATGGTACAACGGGGAGGAAATGCCAATTTTTACGGTGAAGACACCGCAGCACGCTTATCAAAATGTGGTGGAGCGTGGCGTTGTGCGGCGGATTGCCGAGTTTATCCCAGCGCGTGCCGGCAGACTTTTCGTTGTCACTACGGAAGACGTG
>PMQB01000081.1 GCA_003169195.1 Bryobacterales bacterium | reverse complement strand
CAGACCGCGAAAAAATGAGACACAATGAGGGCATGTGCAAACTATCTTGTGTTCTCGGCCTGCTCCTCGCAAGCGCATGGCTCGTAGCCGCGCAAGTGACTATCATTGATTCCGGCTCAACCAATGTGCCCGGCATGAACGTCAAGCTCGAAGACTCCGGTACCGGCGCCATGGTCGAACGCCGCGACGGCAGCAAACAGAAAATCACACTGACCAAAGAAATGTGCACGCGGTTGATGGACGATCTGAAAGCGGCCGGCCCGCTCAACGAACTCCCCGCCCGCCACTGCATGAAAAGCGTATCGTTCGGCACCTCGCTCTTCATTGAGCACAACGGTGTCCGCTCACCCGATCTCAGTTGCCAGCAAACCGATTCCCGCGCCCAGGCACTCCGCAAAGATGCCACCGAAATCGTAAGCATGGCCAAGGCAAATTCGCCCAAAGGCTATTCACGGCCCTTCTGATCTTTCGCGGTATCATCGGTGGCTGAAATGACCAAGCATATCCAGTGGAAAGATCTGCCCATCGAAACCGTCAACCCGCTGTTCGACCGGCAATTCGTGGTCGGTGACAAGGTGATGGTAGCCCGCATCCTAATGAAGAAAGGCTGCGCCGTCCCCGAGCACAGCCATCACAACGAGCAAATCAGCCAGGTTCTCTCCGGCTCTATGCGCTTTTCTATCGAAGGGAAAGAGATTGTGCTCCATGCTGGAGACTTTCTCCTCATCCCGCCGAATGTTCCTCACGCAGCAGTGGCGCTGGAAGACAGTATCTGCATCGATACGTTCACGCCGCCGCGCGAAGATTGGATCAACGGGACCGACGCTTATTTGCGAAAATAGCGGCGACGCACGAAAGCCCGAAGAGCGCCAGCGACGTGGGCTCTGGCGCTGTGGTGTTGGCCAAAGTGTAGTTGATCGTGCCGTCCCACGTTCTAGCCGCGTTTACCGTAATGGAGCCAAACTGTCCGCCGATGCCGTCGCCCGTATTCAGAGTCAAATCGGCGTTCGAATAGCTGTTGGTGCCATTCGTGTACCACATGTACGGCGTCGCGTTCGTCGTTACGCTGGTAGTTACGTAAATACCATATGTTTCGCCAGCGCTCAAAGTGAACGGCGTGACAGCCACTAAAGTCTGATTGCCTGCGCCAGCGCCTGTCACATTTGTAGCGGAAACCAAAGTCCACGCGGCGGGATTCGTTTCAGAACCTACGAAAGTACCCGTTTTGATATAGACATCGATTGTGACTGCCCCGCTGTCGACATTGACGTCTAAACTATTAACGGTGAGGCCGTTCGCACCGATGACGGCGTCGAACATATTCCCCGTGAATCGATTGTTATCGGCGAAAGTTGTGGTAATCGAACCAGCGGCCATCGGCATCACAACCGCGGTAAAAAGAATTGCAGCATTAAGAACGTATCGAGTTTTCATTGAATAAACTTCCCCCAGCACCAACGAACCTAGCAGAATTGGTAGGTCTACCACAATAACGGGACTTCCGTTTGGTTTGTTGACACCCGAAATCAGCGGAAAGTACTAGACCAGGGCGAAAGAACCGCACAAATGTTCGTACAATAACAGCACAAATATGAGCACTCCATTTAAACCCTTTGTGCCCGAGCAGATGGAGATGCGCGAGCTTACATTGCGCGCCGTTCTGCTCGGTCTTGCTATGACCGTGGTCCTGGGTTCCGCCAACGCCTACCTGGGCTTGCGCGCTGGCATGACCGTTGCCGCTACTTATCCAGCCGCGGTCATCAGCATGGCCGTCATGCGCGCTTGGAAAGGTTCACTGCTCGAAGAAAACATCGCTCGCACCAGCGGTTCCATTGGCGAAGGCGTCGCCTCTGGAGCCATCTTCACCATCCCCGCCTTCCTCATTGCCCACACCTGGAAATCCTTCGGCTTCGTCGACGCCTATTGGAAAACATCCGTGCTCATCCTGGTTGGCAGTGTTCTCGGCGTGTTATTTATCTCGCTCGTCCGCCGCGTCATGGTCGAAGATCCGGAACTTCCCTTCCCTGAATCTGTGGCCGCGTCCGAGATCCACAAAGCCGGCCAACGTGGCGCCGAAGCCGCCCGATTCTTGTTCTGGAACATCGGCATTGGTGGCATCGTGTTCCTTCTCGGCCATTTGCAACTCTTCAGCGCCGATTCCGATTTCCCCATCCGCATCGGCCAACTCGGCAGCAGCCGTGTGCGCCTCGGCGGCGCGGGTTCCACCAACATTCTGCCCACCGGCGGCGTCACCAGTTTCTCCGCGCCCAGCGTCAGTCCTGCTTATCTGGGCGGCGGCTATGTCATCGGGCCACGCCTGGCCGGTCTGCAATTTTCCGGAGGTCTTCTCGCGTGGGGCTTCCTTGTGCCACTGCTCATTTACTTCATGGGCCCTCAATTACACACCTTCCTCCCGGCCGATGCGCAACCCGACGCTTGGGGCTCCATGGCCACCGCTGTTTGGAAATACATTGTGCGGCCTATCGCTGTCGGCAGCATGTTAGTCGGCGCCGCCTACACACTGTTTAAGATGCGCACCAATTTGGCCATCGGCATCAAGCGCACCATCAGCGAAGCGCGCCAAGCCAAGGCGGAAAGCCTCTCGGTGAACCGTACCGAGCGATATATGAGTACCAAGGTTGTGCTCAGCCTCATCGGTGTCGTGTTCGCCGCCATGATCGCTCTCTATATTTATTTCTCTGGTGAAGTACTCGCCGGCATCGTGGCAGCGGCCGTAATGCTCGTTCTCGGGTTCTTCTTCGCCACCGTATCGGGCAGCCTTTGCGGACTGATCGGTTCCTCCAACAACCCCGTGTCCGGACTCACGCTGTCTACTCTTTTAATCGCTGCCCTTCTCATGGTGTCTCTCGGCGTATCGGGCATCGGCGGTGTGGCGGCCGTGTTAGGAGTGGCCGCTGTGGTCTGCGTATCATCGGCCGTAGCAGGCGAACTCCTGCAAGACTTCAAAGTCGGCTACATTCTCGGCGGCACACCGCGCAACATTCAAATCGCCGAACTGATCG
>PMQB01000058.1 GCA_003169195.1 Bryobacterales bacterium | reverse complement strand
TTTTGTGTATCCGGTACTTCGTAATTACTTCTGTTTTCTGTTCAACTGCCAGAGCCATGCTAGAAACGATACTCCTCGTCTTTACCTTAATCTCGATTTTATCTCTCTTATGCTAGCACAGTCCTATAGCGCCATATTTCATTTTGATGGCGAAGCAGAACGCGTCGCGTTTCAGAACGGGATACCCGGCTTTGGCTCGAAGGCTGGACCTTGAACTGAACCGCTTTTACTAGCGCTGTCCAATTCTTACGTCCAGTACCTGCAGCTTTGTCTTATCAGGTGGACCCCTGAAGATCAATGATTCTCCGTCCGAGCCCAATAGCATGGGAAACGTGCCGCGTAAATCGGTTGGAACGCCTGTAACAATAGCCCAGTCGCCAGATGTCCTGTCAAGACCCACGAGTGCGGGCCCGGAAGCCGCTAGCTTCGGATGGGCAAGTAAAAGAAACGCATTCCCGCCCGGAGTAAGCGCGAATCCCCAAGTTAAACTGTGATCTCCGGCCAGCGCCGATACGGGGTATGTCGCAATCGGTGTCATATCAGTGCCGAACTCAGCATAGACTCCAACTCCATTTGCCGGCGCATACCAACCAACGCGGTCCCGGGTCGCAACCAAATATCCGCTCATAACCCTAGCCATTCCAACGGAATTCAATGCGACGGACGAGGCGATAAGCCTACCGCTGCCATCAAAGTGGCGCAGCACATGTTGCGCCATATCGAGCGGGATCCAGTTACCGCTTCTATCTTTGGAAATCTCCCTACCAACGGCCCAAACAGTGCTATCCGGGGCAACTGCCAATTGCCTTACCTGAAACGGCGTGGTCTGAATAACCTGCGCCTCAGATCCATCGGGCGCGATCCGAGCCAGGAAAAAACTCTGCTGACCCTGACGCGAAACTGCTTGTCCGCTGGCCCAGATAGTCCGATCCGGGCCGGCTGCGAAATCAGTAACTCTCAATTGATCAGCGCCCGGAATCTGAAGTAGGGTGCCGGAAATTCTTTTGCCGGATCGATCGAAAACGAACAATGACGGCGCACCTGCGTCGTCTATCAGCAAATGGACATCGCCACTCCACTTGGTTCTACTGTGTGCGCTCGCATCCGACGGCAGCGTCGTGTAGTCCATCGGACGCTCGGATGTTCGGACAGCAGTGCGGTCGAGATTATCGGCGCCGTATACGGCAACTACCGAAATAATCGGGGCTAAAAAGCATTTCATCCTCATATTCCTGACCATTAAGCCCTTCCCCTTTAAAAACTCTCGTTGCAAGGTTAATTTGGACAGCTACAGAATGTATACATGCATTGATTGCACCCCGGACCGGTGCAATCGCTCGAGAAAGTCTAATCGGAATCCCAAGGAGAGCCTGCGTCAAACCCTGCAGTGAATAGGCCAGAGCAGTTTTCCCCGATACAGTTTTCCGACTGCGGAAGACCGCCGCAGCCCGCGTTCCCGCATACGGAGTCACAACCTTGGGCGTGTACGATGCCGCTCACCCCAAGAATAGAGCCAAGCGCCGAAACACTTCCCTTTGACTGGCTACAAGGAAAGGGTGCCGAGCGGCTGGCTAATCGAGCTCGCACCTCAACGACTTGGCGGCTGGCCACCGTCCCGTCGAAGATAGATTTTAGGGACACCCCCGCCCCGTCGATGAATGAAACCCGTGCCCGTGCCGGGTGCCAAGCGCCATTTTTACTGTGGCTCTCGAACATAGCCTATCGCACCGACAATGAGGAGGATCAACACAAAACTGTAACGACCGTAGCGATTCATGGTCCCTCGCCGTCTTGCGCCAGTAGACTACAGTCATGCCGTCGCGTCAATCTCGGACTTATACCCGGTACCACTGTTGTCTAAATTAGCGTAATTTTCCGCAGACGCCTTGAGAAAACAAAGGCAGACGGATGGGTGGGTGCGCTTTCGCCCGAAGGAGGTTGGTCGGCAGAGGCAGGTCACTACCCCAAAAAAGATGGCTACCCCGTGAACCGCCGGTTCGAACCTATGCAAGCCAAACTGAAACGATGAAGCTCTCTACATTTCGACCATTACTTCGGCAAGCGTCCATTCGCATTCCTCAGGAAATATGTCGATATCCAGACCCGTTTCATTAGCAGCGTCAATGCGTGCCCTGTCATACGCGTCTGACAGAATTTGCGGCAAATCTCGGCGTAAGCTCGGGCTCTCGCGCAGCGACTCTTCAATTTGCTTTCGTTGAACCCGAATGCTCGCCTGCCAGCTTCGCGATGCTTTTGCCGGCTGGTACTTCGTTTTTAGCAAGTGCATGAGCAACAGCGAAAAAGCGCTCCGCAGTTCTCGCCTCTCGCTTTTCCCCAAATCTCTCACCTCGTCCGCGAGCGCTGCTCTGTCAATATCTTCAAAGCGGCCGTCTTCGATTGCGCGGGCCGTGTCTTCCACCCAGCCAGCATAGTCTTGCGTATAAGCCCTGACCGTTGCGGATAATCCTTTGCTGCTTTCCATCGAGCCCTTCCTGTGAAGCTCCCGCCCACATTTAATAGTACTTTGAAGAGCCGCCCGTTGGATTTTAGGCACACGTATGGTGCCGCCGTGCCCAACGAACAGTGATGCGAGGCGGAGTTTTGCGCTTTTAGGCGGTGGCCTCCATGCTTTGCGGCAG
>PMQB01000191.1 GCA_003169195.1 Bryobacterales bacterium | reverse complement strand
TTGGTAGAACTGACAGGGAGCGTGTCCGATTTGGAACCGAAGACGGTGCGAATGGCTTGGCTTTCGGTGGTGTCGTTGGCTTGGGTGCCGGTGCCGTGGGCATTGATGTAATCGATGGCGCCGGGCGGGAGTTTGGCGTCACGCAGGGCCCAGGCGATGGCGTTGGCGGGGCCGTCGACACAGGGTTGGGTGATGTGGTGGGCATCGGAACTCATGCCGAAGCCAATAATTTCGCCTAAGATGTTTGCGCCGCGGGCTTGGGCGTGTTCCCAATTTTCGAGTACGAGCATGCCTGCGCCTTCGCCGAGCGAAAGGCCGCGACGATCGGGCGAGAACGGCTTGCAGGGTTCAGGCGAGACGACGCGCATGGCTTCCCAGGCACGGAGCAAACCTTCGGCGAAGACGGCCTCGCTGCCGCCGGCGATGGCTGCGGTGAGTTGTCCGCTGCGCACCATCCAGAAGGCTTGACCGATGGAGTGATTGGAAGAAGAGCAGGCGGTGGAGACAGTATAAGACGGGCCGTGAATGCCGAATTCGAGAGAGATGCGACTGGCTCCGGCGTTGGCCATGGTGCGGGGAATGGTGAGCGGGGCGACGCGCGGATTGTTTTCGCGGTAAAGCTTGACGTAGCCGTCTTCTTCGCTGAACTGGCCGCCGACGCTGGTGCCAGTGATGACGCCGGAGCGATCGGCTAATTCGCCTTTGAATTCGATGCCGCTTTGGGCGACGGCTTCGCGTGCGGCGACAGCGGCCATAAGGGCGAAGCGTTCGAGAAAAAGAGTTTCTTTTTCAGAGAAATGATCTTCGGGGCGGAAGGTGAGGGCTTCAGCGCCGTGGCTGAAGCGATAGGCGGGCTTGCCGGGATCGGCTAAAGGACGAATGCGCGATTCGCCGTTTTTGATGAGGGGCCAGGATTCGGCGACGTTATTGCCCAGTGCGGAGATGAGTCCCAGTCCAGTGACGGCGACACGATTCAAGCGGTCAACTCCCTGTCGGCGGCGGCTTTTTGTTCGAGGAGCTTGGCTACGCCTTCGACTGTTTCGCGGACAGAGCTTAGGTTTTGCGCGCCTTCGTCGGGAATGTTGATGCCGAAATCGTTTTCGAGGGCGAAGACGATATTGATGCCATCGAGGGAATCGATTTTGAGTTCCTCAAAGGTGCTATCGAGTTTGATGGTGTCTGGGGAAATCCGCTGCGCTTTGGCGATCACAGCGATCACTTTGGAAGCGAGGTCGGCGTCCGGTTGTTCGGGCATCGTCGACCATCATGATAACTCGTTCGATAATGGACTCTAGGCCTTCCGTTGCAGAACCCCTATCTTTCGTTGCTGCGCACGGCGTGGCGTTATGCCCGTTCGGAGCGCAAGCGTTATGTGCTGATCTACGTTCTTTTCCTGGGCGCTAATTTCGTTTATTGTTCGTATCCGCTGCTGTTGGGCTGGTTTGTAGATAAGCTACAGCGGCGGCAGGAGCAGATTCCGCATTATGTTTTGGTCTATGCGGCGGGGTATTTAGGGCTGAAGCTGCTGGAGTGGAGCATGCATGGGCCGGCGCGCGTGATGGAGCGGCAATTGGCGTTCAATTTGAGCCGGAACTTTTTGAATGAGCGGTATCATCAGGCGCTGCATTTGTCGGTGAAGTGGCATCAGGATCATCACAGCGGGTCGACGATCAATCGGATTCGGAAGGCGTATGAAGCGCTGCGGCAGTTCTTTGACAGCGGGTTTACGTATGTGTATGCGGTGTCGCGGCTGACGGTGTCGTTTACGGCGATGTTGATCTTTGCACCGCTATTTGGCGGGTTGGGGGCGGCGTTGGGGATTTTGACGATCTGGGTGATCATGCGGTTTGACAAGCCGATTATTGAGACGCAGGAGGCGGTGAACGAGGCGGAGCATGTGGTGTCGGCGACGTTGTTCGATAGCTTGTCGAACATCATGACGGTGGTGACGCTGCGGTTGGAGCGGAGTATGGAGGGCGGGTTGGCGCGGAAGATCCACAACTTGCTGCATCCGTTTCGGCGCAATGCGGTGGTGAATGAGTGGAAGTGGTTTGTGGCGGATACGTTGGTGGCGGTGATTTATTGCGTGATTGTGGCGGGGTATGTGTTTCAGCATTGGACGCCGGGGAAATTGTTTTATGTGGGGACGCTGGTGATGCTGCTGGGTTATGTGAACCAGTTCACGAGCGTGTTTCACGATATGGCGGCGGAATACAACCGGATTGTGCAATACAACACGGATGTGCGGACGGCGCATGGGATTGAGCAGGCGTTCTTAGAGCAGCACAGGGCGGATAAGACGAGTGATTTGCCGGTGAAGTGGCAGGCGCTGGAGCTGACGAATCTGAATTTTTCGCATAGGGAGGCATATGACGAGGAGCATGCGCCACAGAGTTTGCACAATATTCAATTGAAATTGCGGCGCGGGCAGCGGGTGGCGCTCATTGGCGAGAGCGGGAGTGGGAAGAGTACGCTGCTGGCGTTGTTGCGCGGTTTGTATGAGCCGGAGGCGGGTTACGAATTTCTGGTGGATGGGCAAGAGCGGAGTTTGGCGAGTTTGAATGAGACGGTGACGCTGTTTCCGCAGGACCCGGAGATTTTTGAGAATACGATTGCGTACAACTTGACGTTAGATTTGCCATTTGCGGCGGAGGATGTGGCGCGGGCTTGCGAGGCGGCTCATTTTAGCGAGGTGGTGAAGGAGTTGCCGCGGGGGTTGGAGTCGGGGATTCAGGAGAAGGGCGTGAATCTGTCGGGCGGGCAGAAGCAGCGGCTAGCGCTGGCGCGGGGGATTTTGGCGGCGCAAGAGAGCGATGTGGTGTTGATGGATGAGCCGACGAGTAGTGTGGATCCGAAAACGGAGGCGCTGATTTATGAGCGGTTGTTTGCGGCGTTTGCGGGGAAGGCGATGGTATCGGCGCTGCACAGGCTGCATTTGCTGCATTCGTTTGATTATGTTTATGTGTTGGAGCAGGGGCGAGTGGTGGCGGAAGGAACGTTGGCGGAGTTGCGGGGGAATAGTGCGGAGTTTCGGGAGTTGTGGCGGCATCAGGAAATTGAGCAGAGGAAGGAGCCGCCGGGTTCAGTGGTGCTGGTACGGTGAGGGGAATTTATATCGTAATAATTGCGTCTGACCCCTTTATGGAAAAGGGGTCAGACGCAATTAATGAGCGCGGGAGGAGGGTTTTACATTGTTATGGGGAACCGTATGAAGGCGGCGGATTTTCGTAGGATTGCGTTGAGTTTGCCGGGGGCGGAAGAGGGCTCGCATATGGGCGCGGCGGATTTTCGGGTGGGGGGGCACATCTTTGCGACGCTGGCTTCGGAGAAGTTGGGCTACGGGAATTTGATGCTCACGCCTGAGATGCAGGCCGCGTTTGTGGAGGAATCGGCGGAGGTGTTTTTGCCGGTGGCTGGGGGATGGGGGCGGATGGGCGCGACGCACATCGTTTTAGCTAAAGCGAATGAAGATGTGCTGACAGGCGCGCTAAGGGCGGCGTTTGCGTTGCGGGTGGAGAAGAACAAAATAAAGAAGAAGAAATAAAAATGCCGGGCGCAATGGCGGGAGCGCCCGGCAATGATGAACAAGACGGCCAAAGGAGGATCAGCCGTCAGAGCGCGCAGGGGAATGCGCGCACAGGCAGTTCAACCGAGAAGTCCACCGTGACCCAGGCAAGCAATTTCCCAGCCGGAGATACGATACTTCGCTAACATTGGGGGTAAGACCAAGTCCAGAATATTCGGCTTGGCAGAGCGGAAACAACAGGGAGCTGAGACGATCGGCACATCGTCTTTGTAGCTAAGAAGCATGAGGTTGCCTGGTTCAACAGGGGCGAGGAAACGTTCGACGTGAGCGCCTAAACGCACCATGGCACGACCAATGACATCTTCAGGTCCCGCAGGGGCGGTAGTGGAAGCAATCAGAATGGCGGCGGGCTTGGTGCGCAGTAAATGCTGCATGGCGCGCATGACTTGTTCTTCATCCTCAACCGCGGAGAGGGCGTAGCGGAGATTGCCGCCGAAGCGCTCAACACGGGTGCGGACGATGTTTTCAAACAAAGCCCTGGCACGGTCGCCATGGACCGGGTCGGTATAGAGAACACCGACGCCTGGATCGCGAATGGGTCGCGCTTGCAGGATTGCGCCGCGTTCTCCGAGAATACCCAGAACAGTTTCTAATTGCGCCTGTGAAACAGCAAAAGGACAGCTTTTAATGGTGGCGATTCGCTCACCGTTCCGCACAAATCTATAATTGGGAACGGTGGCAATGACCACGCTGCTTGTGCAATTAATTTGTTTGAGTAATTCATCGTCGACCAGTACACAGGAATCGGCAGTAGCGATTAAGTTGGCGCGTCCACCCGCAGCCAACCGAATTTCCACGGACCCACAGCACATGACTTCGGCAACCGCCATGACCGCCTCATCCTCGCCTATTTCTCCTTCTTCTAACTCGGTGACCCAAACTTGCTGCATTCCTTCTGTTTCCAGCAAGCGGATATCTTCGTCGCTCAAGACATGGCCTTTGGCCAATAATTTTCGACCGCCCGGACGAAAAATGGTGCAGCATAAGATTCGTCCCGCGGAACTTTGCACGTCAACTGTTAGGGCTCGCATTTGTTAGTCTCTTCCCCCAGTGAAGGGTCAGCCAAGTACTAAAACGGCTGTGGTACCCACTATATGGTACTTTTTTGGTAAATGCTAGTAGAAAATATTAAAATTCAGAAAATTTTACCAATAGGTGACTAATATTTTTCCGATAAGAGCGAGTATTCGTCCCAGTTACTGGCGAACATTAGACGAATTGATTGTGGGGGAGTGAATCAGTTTGTCAGTCCTAGTACCCAGAATGGATTGATACGCTACCGAAAAATCACGAATATTTTCGGACATTTCGAATTGGGTCCGCGGGAGCATGATGCCTTTGGCAGCATACGTATTGATGAGCGCAAGAATATTGGGCATATCGCGCATGGCGGCTTTCCTGACGGCAACGGCGGACGCGATAGTGCTCATGCGTGTTGTCGTTCTTTCGAAGAGAGGCGCGTACCAACATCGCGCCTTTCTATGAGCTGCGCGCAGATATCAGGTTGCTGGCCTGGCGCGATGACCACTTCGGCAAGGCCGCCGTCCAGTGCCCATACGGCGGATTCCAATTTAGCCTGCATGCCGCCGTGTGCGACTCCGCTTTGAATCAGAGTCGCGACATCGGCAGGCGTTAGGTGCGGCACGACAACACCGGCGGCGTTCTTCACGCCAGGTACGTCTGTGAGAAAGAGTAGCTTGTCGGCGCGCCAGCCAATAGCGCAGGAAACGGCCATCTGATCGGCGTTGACGTTGTAGATATTGCCTTGCGCATCGGCCGCAATGCAAGCAACCACGGGTAAATAGCCGGCACCTACAAGAACATCGAGCAACTTGCCGTCGGTACGCTGCGGTTTGCCAACGAACTGCAATTCGGGATTGACTGGTTGGGCCGTGGTGAGTAAGCCATCAACGCCGGACAAACCCACGGAGGGTTGGCCTGCGGCACACAGAGCGGCGACTAATTGTTTGTTGATGCCACCAGCGATGACTTTGGTGACAGCATCAATCACCGATTCATCTGACACGCGCAGACCATTGACGAATGTGCTTTTGACACCGCGCTCTTCGAGAAAGCGCGTGACTTGCTTACCGCCGCCGTGGACTACAACTAACTCAGAGTTGCGCGCCACTTGCGCCAGTTGACGCGCAAGATCATTCCGCTTGGCGGCGTCATCAAGCAGTGTGCCGCCTAGCTTGATCAAGACTTTCACAGCAGCGCCTCAGTTTCGGGATAGTCGAGCACCAGATTCATGTTCTGCACAGCTTGACCGGCCGCTCCTTTCACGAGATTATCTATGGCTGCCACAATGGTGACGCGCTGGCTGGCTACGTCGAAAACGAAGCCAATGTCGCAGAAATTGGTGTGTTGCACGGCGCGCAGATCGGGAATTTTGCCGGGCGCATACAAGCGGACGAAAGGCTCATTGGCGTAAGTCTCTTCGTACAATGCCAACAGATCGACAGCTTTCTCAATGCGCTCAGTACGCAGATAGATAGTTTCCAAAATGCCGCGCTCAATAGGAAGAAGTTGCGCGGTAAAAGTAAACTCTCGCTCGCCCAGACCGGAGTTTTGGAGAACTTCGGGTACATGGCGGTGTTCGAGGAAGCCGTAGGCGCTGAAATTTTCGGTCACTTCGCAGAAGCTGGTTTTTAAAGAAGGCTTGCGGCCTGCGCCACTGACGCCTGATTTGGCATCGCACACAATGCCGCGCGCACGGTCGACAGCTTGCGCGTTCACGAGTGGACGAATGGCCAAGTTCGCCGCGGTTGGATAACAACCGGGATTAGAAACAAGGCGCGCCCCGCGAATTTTGTCGCGATAAAACTCAGGCAAACCGTAGCGCGCTTCGGCGAGGAGGGAGGGCGCGGTATGGCGTTCTTTGTACCAGCGCGAATAGGTTTCGGCGTCGCGCAAACGGAAGGCGCCGCTTAAATCAATCACCTTCGTGCCCGCTTCCAGAATGCCAGGGGTTAGTTCGATGGAAACTTCGGGCGGGGTGGCTAGAAAAACCAAATCGATGGCTTCTTGTTTGATGGCTTCGACGGTGGCGGCAATGGTTGTCGGGGGTTGGTGACCTAAAGGCTGGGGCCGCTGTTCGGAATCGGAGCGGTGTTCCAGCAGAAACAGGTCGACGTGAGGATGGCGGGTCAGCAGCCGGACGAGTTCAATACCGCTGTAGCCACGGAATCCGACGACACCGACGCGGTGCCGTTTTGAATTATTATTCACTCTAATGAATAATTATACTACAGTTGTTCGGAGGCGGAGCGGGCCGCCAGATCACCCAGAATGGGCAGATGTACCTGCTCGGATTGGGCGGCTTTGACTAGCAAGAAAATCCAGCAGATGTAGCAGAGCAGTTCGACTAAATGCGAAAGGCCATGGGGAAACGGCAGGGCCGAGGACACAATGAGCCAGGCAACGAACAGATAGACGGACTGGAAGCCGTCGAAGCGCACGCGCTGGTTGTGGCGGAATTTCAGCGAGGCCAAAAAGATGATGGACGGAATGACGCCGACGACGGGGAGGTAGCAGAGGATGCAAGCGGTGTGCTCGTTTACGCCGTTCAAGACATCTTGCGACGGGGGTTGCCAAGTGGCACGGGGCTGCGCCTTACCGCACTGCGCGCAGTAGGAGGCAGTGGGTTCGACACGAGTCCCGCATTGTGTGCAAAAAGGCATTCCGTCTTTCTCTTATAACAGGATGACGCACGGCGGCGGCGATTGGTTCGGGCAAAGAGGGAACTCTTGCTATTTCCCTAATGCAGACGCAACACGCCGAGATCGCCCTTCAAAATCTGCGCGGTCTGATCGAGCAGGTTTGACGGTGCGTCGGGAGCGGCGAAGAAGCGGCCGGTGAGTGCGTCGGCTTTGCCTGAAGCAAGATAGAGAACGAGTTCTTCGCCGGGCTTCGACGAATCATCGCGGCCTTCGTCGAAGATTTTCTTGAACCAAGGCAGCCAGCGCTTGCCTGCTTCGGATTGCATCAATTCTTCTGCCATGGCGGTCTTCACGGTACCAGGTTGAATGGCAAACACCATCACGCCGTGCTGGCGCAGTTCGGCGGCCATTACTTCTGTTAAGCGAATGACAGCGGTTTTGGCCGTTACGTAAGCAGACATGTAGGCAATGCTCACGGTTCCCGCCGCGCTGGCAACGTTGATGATGCGGCCACGACGCCGCTGCACCATTCGCTCCGCCACAACGCTTGAGCAGAGCATCGGGCCTTTGAGGTTGATCTCGATGTTGCGCCACCATTCTTGGGAATTCATTTCCCAGGTTGGGCCAAAGGGTGCCGACACACCCGCGCCGTTGACCAGGAGATCAATGGGACCGAGCATGGCTTCGGTGGTGTCAACTAAGTGGACCACCGCTGTTTCGTCAGTCACATCTGTAGCGATGCCCAAAGCTTCTACGCCGACCGCTTTCAGAAGTGCGACGGTGGAATTGAGTTCGCCGGCGTTGCGCGAGGCCACTGCTACGCGCATCCCCTTCTTTGCAAGGGCGATGGCAAACGCACGACCTAGTCCCCGACCCCCACCTGTGACGAGCGCTACCTGATCCATTATTTGGAAGGCACCTTTTTCAAATTGATCACTTTCGATAGGCCTGGACCGTACGTAAGTGTTTCGAGCTGGTAGTTGAGAAGAGCTTTATCGCTGAAGAATTGTTTGTAGTTTGAACTGTCGTTGGAATAGAGACGCACAGTCATGCCGTGCAGTTCCATGACAGGTCGATCGTTGGCGGCTTGGAGCGTTTTGGCGTCGATGGTTAAGATGCGCTTACCGCTGTGTGGGTCCACTTTTTCGTAATGCCAAGGCTTGCTGCCAACAGAGGCGGCGAGTGCGATAGTAGCTTGAGTGGCGTGAAGCCAGGCCATGAGAGTGATGACACACACTAGGATTCGCATTCTCTAATAAGAGATCACAAAACTGCCTCTGGTTGCAATCCACCATACAGGGGAAATGTGGACAGTTCCGTAATGAATGCAACTAGTAAGGCGAGCGCTTCCGCTCTTCTTCCCGCTTTTCGCGTTCCTTGTCGGCTTTCGATTTGCCGCCTTTGAAGTAGAGATGCACGGTAACCGTGTGATTTGTTGGATCGGTTGTGTAATCGGAATGCGTGTCGGCCAGGTTGTCGAACAAGCCCTGCTCTTGCACCTTCTTCAGAAAGAATTCCGGGTAATCGGGATTGAAGGAGTGCCCTGGCTTTTCGCCCCATAGTTTTTCAATCACCGGTTGCTCGGTGATGTCGAGCCCCTGAATATCGAGTTTCGCGAAATTGTAAGGTTCACCGGCGGAGACATGATAAATCACGTTGACCGCTTTGTTGGCATCGTCAACTTGTGTCTCGTTGGTAATGTTGGCGTCTAATAAGCCGCGGTGCTTCATCTTCTGAATCAGGTCGAGGCGGAAGTTATCCATCTGGTCGGAATTGAAGGTCTGCCCCGGCTTGAAGGTGATGGCTGAGCGTACTTCGTCCTCTTCCAAGCCTTTGCCCAGAAAGCGCACGTTGCCGAACTTGAACAGGGGCCCGTCTTTGATCTGCACTTTCACCACGACGCCGGCGTTCGTCTTTGACGGCTCTACTTCCACTTTGGGGAAACTGACGGCCGCATAGCCTTTGGCAGCGTATACGGGCTTGATGGCGCCATCGAGAATCATCTTCAAGCGCATTTCTGAAAGCGGCACACCGATGGCTACTTCGTTTACAGCACGAAGAATGGATCCGGTATCGACCGCTTCGTTGCCGCTTACTTCTACCTGCGAAATAGTGGGCGGTCGGACGTTGGGCGTAAACAGAACGGTGAGCGATTGTGGATCATCGTTTGAAATGGCTACGCGCACTTTCGTATCGGGCTTGCTTTGTGCAACGAATGCCTGCACAGCGGCCTTGTAGCGTTGCAGGGAACCGTCGGTACCGGGAATGCGGTCGGCATAGAGTTCGAGATGGTCTTTCAGGTAAGCGCGGATGGCTTCCGGATCGCCCAAGCGTTCGAAGCGCATGGGGAAGATTTGCGGATTTTCAACAACCTGAAATGTCACGTCATATTGGGGCGGGGGTACGGGCGTGGTGCGGTATTCGAACGCCACGCTGTTGAAGACTTCGAAATCCTGCAGCTTTTTGCGGGCTTGTTCGATCTGCGTTTGGGTGATGCGCTGGCCCACTTTCAGACCGCTGGCGGCGACGATGGCTTCAGCCGAATAGGTGGTGTTACCAGTGACATGAATGGACCGGAGGGGTCCGGGCGGAGGTTCACGCTTTGCGGCGGCGGGACTGGTTGGCGCGTTGCCTTGCGCCATCAATGTAAGGGTAAAGCCGGCGAGAATGGCCGAGTGGGCAAGAATGCGCATAGACCTAAGACAATGATACGTGCGGGAGCAGCTGGCCGTTTCGGGCACGGACGTTCACTTCTCTTGCAGTCGATTGTTTTCGGGGCTCCAGACAAAAACTCTGGTGTGGAGAGGCACGCTGCTTGTGTCGTCGTTGACTTGAACCAGATCGGCAGATGCGCCGGAGTTCATGGCGACACACTGGGAAAAGCCATTTCGCAGAAAGAAGATACCATGCCAAATGGAAGGCAGGCCGGCAACGATAGCGGCGTCTCCTGTTCGTTTGAGTTCTTCACCTAAGGATCGACAGGTTTTTTGCGATAAGAAGGCAGCCTCTCTCCAGATGGACAAGTTATGGTGAAGCACAATCATCTGCGACACTAAGAGGCCCGTTGCCAGAAGTATGAGAGTAGACCTCCCCTTGCACTGTTGGAGTACGAAGCCCCAAAAGAGACTGACTCCGAGCATTGGCAAATAGAGCACGCGCGCCCCGGCGAGATCTTGGTTAAGCAGGAGAAGGTGTTGGACGGGGAGGCTCGCAGCGATGGCGAGAAAGAGCGAACCCGAAAGATATTTGCGTTGCGGCCGGCACCAAAGCAATGCGCCACACAAAACAGCCAAGAATACGGCGACTGACAACTTTATCCAAACTCCCGTATCCGCCGACCAATTGATTGGGAAAAACAGGAATGCCCATTCGCGGAAGAAAAGCGCCCGGATGCTGCGAATTGCGCTGAAACGAAGGATCGTGGCGTCGCCGCCGCCCGTTTTGTAGCCGCCGATACTTTGCAGGACCCAGTAGCGATAGAGGAAGACCAGCGCAGCGGTTAGCAGGAAGTGCAGCGCCGAGCGGAGGATGACGCGCCTTGGTATGTGGGACAGGAATGGGATGAGCCCCACAACAAGTAACGGAAAGCAATAAGCAGACTCCTTGCTGAAGAGCGCCAGAATGAAAGACGCGATGCTGAGCGCGTACCAGCCCTTGCGATTGTGTGTGGAGTCCCAGGAAACAATGAGCGC
>PMQB01000638.1 GCA_003169195.1 Bryobacterales bacterium | reverse complement strand
TCCACGAACTCGACTTTGCCTTCGCCCAGCTTCTTGCCAACGGTGATGCGGAACGGAATACCGATCAGCTCGGCATCTTTGAATTTGACGCCAGGCCGTTCGTCGCGATCATCCAGCAAAGCGTCGATGCCGGCTTGCGCACACTCCGCGTAGAGCTTATCAGCGGCCTCACGTAGAGCAGCGTCAGTGTAGTTAACAGGCGTGATGACAACGGTAAAAGGCGCAATGGAAACAGGCAGGCTCATGCCGTCTTTATCGTTGAACAGTTCGATAGCACAAGTTAGAATGCGTTCGATACCAATGCCGTACGAGCCCATAATGGGCGTGACATCTTTGCCGTCTTCGCCTTGCACGCGCAGGCCCATGGATTCGGAATACTTGTAGCCGAGTTTGAAAATGTGGCCGATCTCAATGGACTTGGCGATATCAAGCGCACCGCCGCAAGTCGCGCAAGTATCGATAGCGGCCACCTGCCGCAAATCGAAATATTCGGGTTGGAAGTCTTCGCCAGGTGTAACGTGCTTCAGATGGTAGTCGTCTTTATTAGCGCCGGCGATCATGTTGTGGCGGCCTTCGAGCGCAAGGTCCGCAAGCACGCGCATATTCTTCACGCCAACCGGGCCAAGCGAACCAGCGCTGGCGCCGAACCAATCCACGATTTCAGCAGGGTGCGCCGGGCGAACGTCTTTGGCTTTCATAACGCCGCTGAATTTGGTTTCGCTGAGTTGATGATCACCGCGAACCATAACGAGCACAGGCTTGCCATCGGCCACCATGACCAGGCTTTTCATCTGCGAAGTTTCCGGCAGCTTGGTGAACTCCGTTAAATCGGCAATGGTCTTAAAACCGGGTGTATGAAACTCTTCAGGCGCGAAATCGCCAACCGGATCGGCAGCCAGCGGCGCGCTCGGTTTGGCAACTGCCTTTTCAAGATTGGCCGCGTAGCTGCAAGCTTTGCAACGAACGACCAGATCCTCGCCGGCATCGGAACGCACCATGAATTCGTGCGACTGGCTGC
This sequence comes from Bryobacterales bacterium, assembly GCA_003169195.1. Taxonomy (GTDB): domain Bacteria; phylum Acidobacteriota; class Terriglobia; order Bryobacterales; family Bryobacteraceae; genus Bog-105. The sequence continues at coordinate 10,551 of PMQB01000638.1, read as the reverse complement.
CGCCCATCGCACCGGAGTCAGCTTCCACCACGCTATATTCCAGTCCGCAACGATCAAAAATCTTGCGATACGCCCCGTAGTGCTTCTGATACGCCACGTCCAGAGCCGCCGCATCGAGATCGAACGTGTACGAATCTTTCATGATGAACTGGCGCACGCGCAGCAAGCCAGATTTAGGCCGCGGTTCATCGCGAAACTTGGTTTGNNTCTGATACCAGATCTGCGGCAGTTGCTTGTAGCTGCGCAACTCGCCGCGTGCAATGAACGTCATGATCTCTTCATGCGTCATGCCAAGGCAGAGATCGCGGCCAAAGCGATCTTTGAGCCGGAACATGTTATCGCCCATCGCGTCCCAGCGGCCCGACTCCTGCCAAACCTCAGCGGGATTCAACGCCGGCAGCAGCATTTCCTGGCCGCCAATGGCGTTCATTTCTTCGCGCACAATCTGCTGAATTTTGAGCAGAGAGCGCTGCGCAAGCATCAGATAATTGTAGATGCCCGCGGACAGCTGCCGGATATATCCGGCGCGCAACAATAATCTATGGCTGACAACTTCGGCTTCTGCGGGGTTGTCGCGTAGGGTGGGTACAAAAAGAGTGCTCCAGCGCATTCGGGTGTAATAGACAATTAGAACAGACGGGTAGAAATCAATCACATGAACGAACAGCAACGAATGGCGCGGAGTCTTGCCNNGGCTATCCCGGCAAGCGCTATTACGGCGGCTGTGAATTTGCCGACGTCGTGGAGACGTTGGCGCGCGAACGCGGCAAAAAGCTGTTCAATGCTGAATACATCAATGTGCAGCCGCATTCGGGTTCTACGGCCAACGAAGCGGCGTATGCCTCGGTGCTGACACCCGGCGACACGATCTTAGGCATGGATCTGGCACACGGCGGCCACTTGACGCACGGCCATCCGCTGAATTTTTCGGGCAAGCTCTACAAGATTGTGCCTTATGGTGTTCGTGAAGAAGATGAGCTGATTGATTACGACGCACTGGCGAAACTGGCCGAAGAACATAAGCCGAAGATGATCATTGCGGGTGCAAGCGCGTATTCGCGCGTGATCGATTTCGCGCGCTTCCGGCAAATTGCCGATTCAGTGGGCGCGGTCTTTCTCGTCGACATGGCGCACTATTCCGGATTGATCGCCGGCGGCGTTTACCCAAATCCTTGCGAACACGCCGATATTGTTACGTCAACCACACATAAGACGCTGCGCGGACCGCGGTCAGGCATCATTCTGGCGAAACAGAAATTCGGCGAAGCAATCGACAAAGCAGTGTTTCCCGGCGCGCAAGGCGGACCGCTGGTGCATGTGATTGCGGCCAAAGCAGTCTGTTTCCTGGAGGCGCTGCAACTAGAATTCCGGACCTATCAGCAACAGGTCTTGAACAATGCGAAAGCGCTGGCAGCATCTCTGCAAGCGGAAGGATTCCGCGTGGTCAGCGGTGGCACAGATTCGCACATGATGCTGATTGATGTATTCGCGAAGGGCGTGAAAGGCAAGGAGGCGGAGAAGGCCCTGGATGAGGCGTACATCACTGCGAACAAGAACACGATTCCATTCGACGTGAACAAGCCCTTTAACCCGAGCGGCATCCGTTTGGGCAGTCCGGCGGTGACCACGCGCGGGTTTGGCGAAACGGAGATGAAGGAAGTAGGCCGGTTGATTGCTCTGGTTTTGGGCGATGTCAAGTCAGAGCAAGCACTTAGCGACGCGCGCCGCGGGGTAAAGGCGCTGACGGAGCGGTTTCCACTGTACGCCTGGAAGCAACAAACAGTCGGAGTTCGTTAAGAAACACTTAGAATTCTACGAGTCATCTGCCACTCATCCGGTAGATGACTGCTGCTACTTGTGAAGTTAGACTTGAACAGAGGCGAATCTATAGCGAAAAGCCTTCGCCAGTAACGAAGGCGAAGAAGCTGCGTGTTGTTCAGCTTGGCTCATATCCAACGGTGAACCGCGGAGCGCGCTCAAACCTTTTAACCATTCACGAACGGCTGCAGGCCAGAGGGCACGAGAGCGTGGTCATTGATTTGACGCGGTACCATCGGGTCAAGCAAGCGGGCGTTCACTATCCGCGATCGACGGTAGAACTCGCGCGACTCCTGATGGAGATTCCGGCAGACGTGGTGCACTTGCATATTGGCAGTGCGCTGACTTTAGGTAAAGTGGCGCTGGCGGCGATTGCGAACAGATTGCCCGAAGCAAAGAAGGTGTGCACGCTGCATCTGGGCGGACATTTTTCGCCGAAAAAAGGATTGAACGCCTGGCGCTGGGGATTGACCAGCCTGGTGCTGCGGCAATTCGACACGATGATTGCGGTGAACGCCGAGACGGCGTCCTTCTTTGAACGCGTGGGCATAGCAGCGAATCGCACGCATTTGATTACGCCGTTTCCGCGTTTGCGCGTGTCCGAGAGCGTAACGCTGTCTGATGAGATTGAGACCTTCTGCCGGCAGCACACCCCGTTGATTGCGAGCGTAGGTGAGTTTGAACCGGGCTCCGATTTAACGAAGCAATTCGACATTTTAAGCAGAGTGCGCGAGCGCTATCCGAGCGCGGGATTGCTGGCGATTGGCACCGGCACGCTGCATTTCAAATACATGTATGCGCGGACGCTGCATCAGGATTGCAACCATATCGAATTGACGGGCCCGTTGTCACAAGCCGCGACGACCGAATTGATTCAGCGAGCCAACGTGTTATTGCATAGCGGCGACAACGGCGAAGACTTGTTCGCGGTGGAAGAAGCGCGCAAGGCCAGCACGCCGCTGGTGTCTACGAACCAGGGATATGTGGAGGCGTCATCTCTACAAGTTTTGCGCAGTTTGCAAATTCCACGCCCGCAATATGAAGACGCATCGGCCGCGTTGACCGATGGCGTGGACGATGTGATCCGGCTTTATAAGCAACTGGCGGCTAAGCCGGACGAACCAGCTCCTCTGCAGGCGGCTTACGAATGGCCCAGTATTGGATGGGGTTTGTAGAGCTCTTCGAGTTGCTTGATTTCGTCTTCGCTTAATTTCACAGAGAGAGCGGCCAGAGCGTCTTCGAGATGAGGCATTTTGCTGGCTCCGATGATGGGCGCGGAAATGCCGGGCCCGGATAAAACCCAAGCGAGGGCAATCTGCATATTCGGTAAACTCCGGGCCTTCGCCACTTGGGTAACACGGTCGGCAATCGCGAAATCGTCGTCCTGGTAATACATGTCCTTGGCGTATTGATCTGTGTTGGCACGCGAGGTTTGGCCGCCCGCTTTGTTGCGATTGCCGGCTAGAAAACCGCGGGCCAACGGCGACCACGGAATCAGCCCGATGCCTTGACTGCGGCACAGCGGATTCATTTCGCGCTCTTCTTCGCGGTAAATCAAGTTGTAGTGATTCTGCATGCTGACAAATTTGGTCCAACCGTTCTTCTCGCTGACATGCAGTGACTGCGCGAATTGCCAGGCGAACATGGACGATCCGCCAATGTAGCGTGCTTTGCCTGCCTTCACGACATCATGCAAAGCTTCCATCGTTTCTTCGATCGGCGTGCTGTAATCCCACCGGTGGATTTGATATAGATCAACGTAATCCGTTCCCAGGCGGCGCAGGCTTTGATCGATTTCGGTCATGATGGCTTTGCGCGACAGTCCTTTGCCGTTGGGATCGGGCCGCATTTGATTGAAGACTTTGGTGGCGACGACTAATTCGTCGCGTTTCCCAAAATCGCGCAGAGCACGGCCGGTAACTTCTTCGCTCACCCCATCGGAATAAACATTGGCAGTGTCGAAGAAATTGATACCGGCTTCAATGGCACGCTTGAAAAACGGCCGGCTCTCTTCCTCATTCAGAACCCATTCGCGCCACTTGCTGGAGCCATAAGTCATACAGCCCAGACACAGCCGCGACACTTTGAGTCCGGTTTTTCCGAGATTGACGTAATCCATTGAGTTCATGATAAGAGAATGATGCTCAGGCTGATTGGCTTCATTGCCGTTCTTTCGCTCACGCTGTTCGCAGACACCTTGGGTTTTCTGGAACAGAAATTTAACTCCATCAATTTTGAAAAGGGGAAATGGACCAGGACCGAGAAGGCCGTCTGTTGGGTTTACGCTGCGAAAGAGACCAATGCGCTGGTCGAAATCATGCGTTTTGGCACTAGCAATCTGGTGCCATTTCGCGCGCGCAAGCAGGGGCTCACGGTGACGGTGTGCGGGTCAACTGCGGCCTTTGATGAAGGTTTTGAAGCTATGCCTAAGCCTTGACTACAGTGCAGGCTTGCTTGCGATTAAAGCTGCCTCGCTGGCGCGCAGTGCGGTGAGCACGTCAGCCACGGAGTGCTTGTCCATTTGCGCGGCTGTCTCTGCCACTAACGTTTTGGCGGCGCTTTGATTGATAGCTTCCTGAACGTTCTGCGTGGCGCGCGTAAGCGCGGGTAACGAATCGGCCCACTGTTTGAGATCGGTGGCGGCACCGGGCTTGTCAACGCGGACAATCAATTCGCGCGTCGTTTCTAGTAAGAATTTGCGACGAGCAACAAGTTCGCTGATCTTTTCGGGCACGCCTGCGGTTGTGCCATCGGCATAAATAGCAGCGGTGAGTTTCACATAGTTGGGCACCGCCCCAACGGTCATATTGGAAATGGAAATGCGCTTTTCAGCATCGGGCGCGATGGGCTGCGTAGTGATGTCGTCGTCCCAAAGCTGATAGTAACTGCCTGGATAGTGCACCAACTCCACCAGAAACGCAGTAAGCGGCGGCTGCCCGGCGGCATTGTGAACAAACAAAATAGAGGAGCCGGTGGCTGGCTCAACGCGTAGGCCAGGCAGCGGCGCTTGGGCGAGCGCACCAGTGGCGCAGACCGCCAAAAGAACGGCCGGGGCTAGTTTGTGGAGTATCATCTGGCGTCCATAATACTCTTTTGAGTGCGATATAGTGCAAGCGCATATGCGTAACTCGTTTTTAATTTTCCTCATCACGGCGGCAAGCCTGTCTCGACAGGTGCGGTTTAAACCAGACGTGCTGGCGGTAGAGGTAGACGGCAAACCAGTTACCATGTTCCACTACGGCTCGGATGCGGGAAAGCCCTATCTGGCGCCCATCTGGTCGGCCTCGGGCAAGATCATCACGCGCCGCTTCCCGATGGAACAGGTGGAAGGAGAGAGCCGCGACCATTTGCATCATCGTGGCTTGTGGTTTTCGTGCGATGAAGTGAACGGCGCGAGTTTCTGGACAAATGAGCTTTCCTACACCCGCAAGGACATGGGGCGCATTGTGGTGCGCGATGCGAAGTGGAAAGATGGCGAGCACGCAGGCACGCTAACGGCGGTGATGGATTGGCGCGGGCCCGACGGGCGAGTGATGGTTTTGGAGAACCGCGAGATGACGTTTTACGCAGATCCGAAAATCCGCACACTTGACTTTCATATCACGCTGACGGCGCAGGAGGATCTCACGTTTGGCGACACGCACGAAGGCTTCTTCGCCATGCGATTGGCGGATAACTTCAAAGAGATCAAAGGCGGGTCCAGCGTTGATGCGGAGGGCCGAGTAAACATGGAGAACATCTGGGGCAAACGTTCGAACTGGGTCGATTACACGGGAGTGATTGACGGTGAGAGGCTAGGCGTGGCGATTTTCGATCATCCGGAAAACCCGCGGCATCCAACGCACTGGCATGCGCGCGATTACGGGTTGGTGGCAGCGAACCCGTTCGGCGCGCAGAAGGCATTCGATACCGATGAGAAAGAAAGTCCTTTCAAATTAGCGAAGGGCCAAAAAGTGGTTTTTCGTTATAGAGTAATTGTGCATCCTGGCGATGCGCATTCCGAAAATATTGCAGAGATGTACGCCCAATATGCGAAAACGCGCTAAAGCGCTCTGCATCCTTTGGTATGCGGGCGTTGCGCTGTCTCAAACACTTTCATTCGAACCGCACACGCTGGCAACCGATTTGACGGGCGGCTACCAGGTGGTGGCCTACGACGTAAATCATGATGGTAAGCCCGATTTGATTGCGCTGGCCAGCAATATGAGCGAGTTGGTCTGGTTTGAAAATCCGGGTTGGCAGCGGCATGTGATGGCCACTGGATTAGCGCGCATGATTAATCTGGCAGCGTACGATTTCGACGGCGACGGCATTCCGGAAATAGCGCTGGCCTATGGATTTTCAAACAATGCGGCGCAAAGCGTGGGCAAACTGGCCATTCTGCATCATAAGGGAGATCCGCGCGAACTTTGGGAGATGAAGGAGATTGATCAATTGCCAACGTCGCACCGGCTGCGTTGGGCGGACATTGATGGCAGTGGGCACAAGGTTCTGATCAATGCACCGTTGACGGCGGCCGATGCCGTTGCACCCGAGTACCGTGGCCACGTGCCGCTGGTTTACTATGACCCGGGCCAGTGGAAACGCCGCCTTATGAGCGATGCCGAGGAAGGAATTGTTCACGGGATCTTTGTAACGGACTGGGATGGTAACGGGCGCGACGACATTCTGATTGGAGGCTTCCTTGGGATTCACCTTTATCGATATGGAAAAGACGGTAAGTGGAAGCGCGATGAAATTACCAAGGGAGATCCGGCAGCGTGGCCGAAGGGCGGCACCAGTGATATAGCGGTTGGGGCTTTGAAGGGTGAACGCTTCCTGGCGGCGATTGAGCCGTGGCATGGGAACCAAGTGGTTGTCTACCGAGAAGCGCATGGTGTATGGAAGCGCGAGGTCATTGATGACACGTTGCTGGATGCGCACACAGTTGTTACAGGCGATTTAGACAAAGATGGATCAGATGAAATTGTGGTGGGCTTTCGCGGGAAGCCCTATGGTGTTTACCTCTACAAGTACGACGGCGAGCATTGGAAGCGACAGGCTTTGGGTAGCGGAGATATGGCTGCGGCAGCTTGCACAATTGCTGATTTGGATGGAGATGGCCGGCTCGATATTGCGTGTATTGGTTCGGGCACGCACAATTTAAAGTGGTATCGGAATATGGGACGTTAGTCGTTACACTCTTGTTATGGATTGGTCCGAGCACGGCATTAAGATCGTCCGCGCGAATGAGTTGGATTCGAATACTCCCCAAACGCCGGGCATGACGCGGGCGGCGGCTATCACCCATGCGCGCACGGGTGCTTCGAAACTTTGGGCCGGCACCGTGGTGGTGCAACCCGATGCCAAGACTGGTCCGCACCATCACGGCGAACTAGAGACGGTGCTATACATCATCAAGGGCCGGGCTCGTTTGCGCTGGGGCGACAAGTTAGAATTTTCGGGAGAAGCCGGTCCGGGCGATTTTATTTATGTGCCACCGTATGTTCCGCACCAGGAGATCAATGCGAAAACCGACGAAGCCTGCGAAGCAGTCGTGGTACGCAGCGGACAAGATCCCATTGTTGTGAACTTAGATATGCCCAGTCCGGAACCCGCGAGTTCCGGCAAACCAATGCCTTTTCATCCGGAGAAACACACATGAAACTACTTCTATTACTGGCTGCCTTTGCTTTTTTCGATGGGACCTCCGACCCATGGAGTGCCAAAGAGATTGTGCAACCGAAGACGCTGGCCGATCTGATTCAAGCCAAGCAGCAGGCGCCGATTTTCTATGTCGGTTTTCCGACGTTGTACCGCAACGGTTCTCATATTACCGGTGCGGCGATGGCAGGTCCCTGTGCAAAAACGGAAGGTCTTGACGCTTTGAAGAAAGCGGTGAGCGATTTGCCGCGCGAAAAAGAGCTGTATATTTATTGCGGATGCTGCCCGTTTATCAAATGTCCGAACATCCGGCCGGCCTACACAGCGCTCCATGACATGGGCTTTACGAACGTGAAGGTGGTGATGATTGAAACCAACCTGCACACGGACTGGATTGAGAAGGGCTACCCGTCCGAAAAGGCCACTCAATAGGCCTATTTGGGCTACCATCAAAGTGTCGTGAGAAAACACCCTCTGGCATTTGTAGCGCTCTCGGCTATCTTTCTTGTCCTCCTTGCCTTGTTGGTGTGGCAGGGCTCTTTCAGTTTCCCGTTCCACCCGGCAGACTCGCACGAAACAATTCTGCTCTCTGCCGTTTCGATCATCATCTTCATTCTGCTGATGACGATCGCATTCATTCTTTTCCGCGACACGATCAAGTTATACATTGACCGGCAGAATCAGCGGGAAGGTTCGCGGATTCGATCGAAACTGTTGTTCGGCGCGATTGCGCTTACGGTTGCGCCTACGTTGTTCTCGGCCTTGTTTAACTACATGGTGCTGAACCGGACGATGGAGAAATGGTTTACCACGCCGCTGCGCGGGATCCAGATGAATTTGCAGGATCTCGACAGGTCATTCCGCAAAGAAGCCCAAGCTCGTGTACAGGCACAGGCGGATTGGCTGAGTTTGTTACCGGAGACGCGGGATGCAGCGGCGACGGGGCATGTGGATACGAAATTCTTTACCAAGCTCTGCGAGGAACATGCGATTCGGCAAGTAGTCTTGACTCGCCACAGTGGCGTTCCGGTGTTGCTGTACCAATTGTTTCAGGCACCGGCCGCGACTGTTCTGCGTGCCGAAGCTGATGTGAGAAGCGCGAGCGAAAACTTAGGGCGCTTAACTGTTCTCTCGGCCATCAACGACGATCCTGCAAGAAAAGAAGACGACATTCAGCGCTACATGAATGATCAAAAACGGCTGGGCAGTTCGCAGAAGTTTTACCACGATACCTACTTTCTACTGATTTGCTTGTTGACGTTATTTGTTTTGTTCTTTGCCGCATGGACAGCGCAGATTCTTTCGCGGCAACTGAGCGTACCAATTGCTGGATTGCTCGAAGGCGCGCGGGAGGTGAGCCGTGGCAATCTTTCCTACCGGGTCCGGGTGGGCGCGATTGACGAACTGGCCACCCTGGTGCGCGCGTTCAATGAGATGACCAGCGAACTGGAAGGCAATGCGAAGGAACTGGAATTGCGGCGGCGCTTCACAGAAGCGATTCTGGAAAGCATTCCGACGGGCGTGATTTCTGTTTCGTCTGATGAGCGGATTGAGCGCGGTAACCGGGCGCTGGCGGGAATTTTTTCAGAGGAGAAGGTGGCGAATTCGAAACGCCTGGCGGACCTTTTTGCGCCGGACGATTTAGCCGAGATTCGCTATTTGTTGAAGAGTGCGCGGCGTAGGGGCGCTGCGGCGTGCCAGTTAGAAGTGCCGCAAGCGTCAGGCGTTTTGCATTTGGCAGTAACGGCGGCATCGCTCGAAGAACGGCGTGGGTTCGTCATGGTGATTGAAGATACCAGCGATTTGTTGCGCGCGCAAAAAGCTTCGGCGTGGCAGGAAGTGGCGCGGCGCATCGCGCATGAGATCAAGAATCCGCTCACTCCTATTTCGTTGTGTGCCGACCGAATTGCGCGGCAACTTCTGCGCGTACCCTTGCCGGCGGAAAGCCGAGCCATCCTGGAAGAGTGCACGCTGATCATTCAGCAAGAAGTTCAGACGGTGAAGACGCTGGTGGATGAATTCTCGCAATTTTCGCGGTTCCCGGCGGCACAGCCGCTTCCTGCTGATTTGAATGAAATTGTGGAGAGCGCGCGCAATGTCTTCGCGGGACGGTTGGATTCAATTGATGTTTCTGTGGCGCTGGATCGTAACATTGCGCCCGTGCTGGCAGATCGTGAACTGCTAAAGCGAGTGATTGTGAATCTGATTGACAACGCGGCAGAGGCGATGACGGATTCACCCGTGCGCAAGCTGGAAATTGCGACTTCGCAACCTTCGCCCGATGTGGTAGAGATATCGGTGGCTGACACAGGATGTGGCGTTTCGCGCGCGGATAAAGAGAAGCTGTTCCTCCCTTACTTTTCTACGAAAGAGCGAGGCACGGGATTGGGGTTGGCGATTGTGAGCCACATCGTCACGGAACATCATGGCCGCGTACGAGTGGAAGACAACCACCCGAACGGAGCGCGTTTCATTGTCGAGTTGAATGCGCTACAACCCGCTGAAGTTCCGCCGCCCGGTTACTCTGAAATAGTCGAGTCGAATGCCCAATAGCGGTCCGAAAGTTTTGATTGTTGATGACGAAGCCAATATCCGTCAATCTCTTCGTGGCGTGCTCAGTGATGAGAATTACCAGTGCACGGTGGTGGAGAGTGGTGAAGCCTGTCTGGACGCGTTGACGCGGTAATCTTTCGAAGCGGTATTGCTCGATATTTGGCTCCCCGGCATGGATGGACTCGCGACGCTAGCGCGGATTCAAGAATGGCCCACAGCGGGGCGACCGGCGGTAATCATGATCTCGGGCCACGGCAACATCGAAACGGCCGTGAAGGCTACTAAATTGGGCGCGTTTGATTTCGTTGAGAAGCCGCTGACGATCGAAAAAGTGAGTGTGGTTTTGAAAAATGCGGTGGAACAGCGCCGCATGGATTTAGAACTGCGGCGTCTTCGCGAAGACTCGGTATGGCCGGAAATCATTGGCGATAGCGTAGCAGTGAAAGCGTTGCGGCAGCAGTTGGGTTTGATGGCAGCCACAAATGGCCGCGTTCTCATTTACGGCGAGAGCGGCGCAGGCAAGGAACTGGTGGCACG
>PMQB01000648.1 GCA_003169195.1 Bryobacterales bacterium | reverse complement strand
TCGCGAACGGGAAATTCTAGAAGGTTAGGCCCAACACGAAACTGGCTTCGTTTTTCACAATGCGAAATTCTGGCTGGCCGGACGAAAGACTAAGTTCTTTGCCGAAGCGGGACCATCCATGTCCACTTTGGTTGGGACCCACGACACTCCTTATCGCTTCATTGATCGGTCCAACAAGTAAGCACAAACCGGTTGCAGGTTCCTCTCTTGCTTCAATAAAAGTGGCTGGCCGGACGAAAGACCAAGTTCTTTGCCGAAGCGGGACCATCCATGTCCACTTTGGTTGGGACCACGGCACTCCTTATCGCTTCATTGATCAGTATCAAGGCACGACTCCGGGCGTCACCGCGGGAGTGGGTGCGGTGGTTCCGTTCTTCCATGGGCGCCTACGACCGGAGCTTCGCTACAGCCATTGGTTTCCGCAGCCGAATCCGCGTAATTTTAACAACGACGCGCCGGAATTTCGCATTGTGAAAAACGAAGCCAGTTTCGTGTTGGGCCTAACGTTCTAGAATTTCCCGTTCGCGATAATCGAAGCGTGACATTTGAACGCGAAGTAAAGTTAGCAACTGAATTGGCGCAAGAAGCTGGTGCCTTAGCGATTGATTACCAACGCCGCGGCATCACCGCCGAAACAAAGGCTGACGAATCCCCCGTCACGGCAGCCGACAAAGCCTGCGAAAAAATGATTGTTGAACGCATCGCCCGCGAGTTCCCCGACGACGGTGTTCTCGGCGAAGAAGGCGCTAACCGCGAAAGCCAAAATGGCCGCAAGTGGATTGTCGATCCCATCGACGGCACTCGCGATTTCGTCCGCGGCATCCCGCTCTGGGCCGTGCTCATCGGCTTTGAACAAGACGGCCAGATCGTCGCCGGCGCCGCGCACAGCCCCGGCCAAAAGCTGCTGCTCTCCGCCAGCAAAGGCGGGGGTACCTGGCAAGACGGCAACCGTCTGCACGTTTCGCAAATCACCACCCCTGACGAATCCGTCCTCTGCTTCAACGGCTTCAATAAAAAAGGAGTCAGTGCCAACTTGGGCCTTCTGAAATGGGTTGAGCGCTTCTGGGCCGTGCGCGGCCTGGGTGGCTCCGTTGACGCTATGCTCGTCGCTTTAGGCAAAGCCGACGTCTGGATTGAGCCCAATGCGAAACCCTGGGATTTCGCGCCTCTCAAAATATTGGTGGAAGAAGCCGGCGGCCGCTTCGGATCTTTCAACGGCACCAATTCCATCTATGAAGGCAACGGCTACGCCTGCACCCCGGCTCTGGAGCCCTATATCCTCGATTTCTTCAAAACCGGCGGCTGACCGTTTACTCTTAACAGATACAATGTGGCGTGGGGTCATAACGGTGCCAACGATGGCCACAAGTGCATCCGACGGGAAATATTTGCGCGCTGCCGGCATACCCACGTATGGCGTGCAAGGCTTCTTCGGCGATCGCGTGGACGCGCGCACTCATGGCTGCAATGTGTGCATGCTCGTCCGCTCTTTCTATGAAGGACAAACTTTTTTGTACGAACTTGTAAAACACTTTCTGCAAGGCAACCTGAGTCAATAGATGTCGCGCGTCGCCATCATCGGGGCGGGAAATCTGGGTGCCTACCTGGGAACGCAACTCAAGGCCGCGGGGCATGATGTGTTCTTTTGTGTTCGCCGCACACCTGCGTCCGCGCTGCGCTTTGAAGAAACCCCTGTGTGGCGTTTTCCCTTCTTCTTCCGGCATCCACCCGCGGCCGACATAGTATTGATGACCGTTAAAACCCACGACACGCCGGGCGCGCTGGGCTGGCTGACCCAGTTGTGCAAGAACAACCAGCCGGTGGCCGTCATTCAAAACGGCGTTGGCCATAGCGACCGCATCGCTCCTTACAATGCCATCCCCGTCCTCTCCTACGTTTATGTGGAAGCCAAAGACGGCATCTACCGGGCGTTCTTGCCCCAACACGCACATTTCACCATCCCCTCGCAGTCTTCCTGTAATCCCTTTGCCGATCTGTTTGTGAACACCACTATTCAAATCGAGCGCGAAGGTGCTTTTCACACCGCCGCCTGGCGCAAGATGCTGCACAATTGTGTCTCGAATCCACTCACCGCTATTGCCGGCCGCGGTTTAGAAATTCTGCGCGAAGAAAAATATTTGGAACTGGCGCAGTCTATTCTGGCGGAAGCGTTTCCCATCGCGCAGGCCGACGGCGCTCGCGTTCGTGCCACCGAAGGGAACAAAATTCTCACGGTGCTCAGTTCTTATCCAGAAGGCACCCGCACCTCAATGTTGCAGGATTTCGAACGCGGCAAACGCCTGGAGTTGGACACTTTGAACGGCGCGCTCATTGAGATGGGCAAGAAGTACAGTTTGCCAACGTCGGTAAATGAACAAGTAGTGGCCATGGTCAAGGAGCGAGTAAAAGAGGCGGCTGCATTGAAGAAACAAACAGCGGCCCCCGCACTCCATAACGGCGTGAAACGCTTCAAAGCCGCTGCGCCTAAATCATAAGCTAAGCCGGATGTCTGGCCAGTGCCGCCGCCACCGATTTGGTGATGAGCGTCTCCAAAACCTTCTTATCCACATCCGCCAGCTTCTTGATGTAGAGACAACCTTTGCCCTTCGTGTGCTTACCGAGTTTGGCGAATAACGCATCGGCGCCGGCGAATCGGCCGGACATGCCATACACCACCGTCGCGGCTTTGCGCGGCGAAAATGCGGTCGCCGGCATATCGCCTTCGCGCCCACTTTCGTATACGTAATGGCAACTGCCAAAGCCCACAATGGATGGTCCCCACATTTTCGGCTTTTCGCCAGTTGCCTTTTGCATCAATTTCACCAGCGTCTTGGCGTCCGAACGTTTCGTCTCGTCGGGCAGCGCGTTGATAAAAGCCGTAACACTTAATTGGGTGGGTTTGGTCTTGTTTTCCGCCATAAGACTTTTAAGACTATCGCACTTTCCCTACCACCACCAACCGCCGAAACAACTGCTCCAGCGCTTCTTCCGGCTTGTCACACAAGCCCGCATGCACGGCCGAAACCTGAATCATTGTGCTCCGTGGCGAGACCAACCAGCGAAAGCGTTCGCGCTGAGACATCTGCGCAATCGGCCCGCCATCTTCGGCGCCATCGCAAACTTTTTCGAATGCCCGCAAGTGATCGCGCAACGACGCAACATCCGCCTCCGGGTCAAGCGCGCCTAAACGTTTTTCATCCAAGTGCACGAGCGCCTTCAGAAACCGGCTCTCCAGGCTGAACAGAATAACCCCTGCGTTGACGAACTCCTCGCGCTCCACACGAGGCACAATCCGGATCACAGAGTACTCAAACGAGGTGGGCATGTGCCTGCACCGCCTCCTCTACAAAACCGCCGCTCGCCCCTGCTTCCAAGCGGCGCAAGAAGTAGTCAACATACCCGGCCCGTTTCGCCGCCGGCGTTTCGCCACCCGGCACAGGCAGCAACCAGGCATCCGGTACCTTTTGCAGAACCGTCTCCAAAGCCTCGCGCGTCAGCACTGGGCGCGCCGCCTCTTGGACCGCTGGAATTGTGCTCGCCCAGCGCATCAGAACATGGTCGCGAATCGGGCTAAACCGCGCTACCGCCGCAGCGTCCAGATTTTGCCAGTTGTGATGGAAATAAAGCGCCGCCCCATGGTCAATGGGATAAAGCTTCTTATGCCAGCAAAGCAAATTGGGATTCCGCGCCGTCCGGTCGACATTGGTGACAAACGCGTCAAACCAAACCAGCCGCGATGCAAATTGGCTGTCCGCCTTATCGCCTGCCGCCGGATCAAACATCAGCGAACCTGGCAGATAATCCATCCCCAGGTTCAGGCCAGTGCTGGCGCGCAGCAAATCACGCACTTCCGGGTCTTGCTCATTACGACCGAAAGCCTCGTCCACCTGCACCAACACCAATTCCGGCACAGGCAATCCCAGCAAGCGCCCAATTTCGCCGGCAATGACCTCAGCGGCAAGAGCCAGAGGCCCTTGGCCGGCACCATAGAATTTCAGGACATATAGACCCAGATCATCCGCTTCCACAATGGCGGGCAAAGATCCGCCTTCGCGCAAAGGGGTGACATAACGGGTGGCTTCTACAGATCGCAACATTCGCTAGGCAAAGTGTAGCGTGTGCGGCGAGACATGCAGCGGCTCACCTAGGAAAGTAGAGCTTTAGCAGCGAATGTCTTCAGGGACGATTTGGTTTGGTCCGAACGGGGGAGTTAAGGATTTCGTTAGCGACTTACCGGATACACCGGGTCCAACGTAAAAAATTCGACGACTTTGCGGAAAATCCAAATGGAAATAACACGCATTGTAGAAATCCTCCTGTGTAATCGTTGCTGTTAGGGTACATCTCCTCTCAAAGATTTAGCAATCTTTTGTTGAAGATGTTCAGTCCTAGTACTCATCGACACTTTCATCGACGTACAGTAAGGTTTTCAAGTTCCTCCAACGTTCTGGGCCAATCGGCTCCTAACAATCGCGACAATCCACGATCGGCCATCACCTTTCCGCCCGTCTGACAGCGTGCGCAATAGTTGGTCTCATTGTCCGCATATCGGATGCGCAACACTTTTTCACCACAGCGCGGACAGGCCTCTCCATAACGCCCATGCACCGCCATATCGGGCCGAAAGGCCGTGACTTTCTCTGGAAATTTCTCCCGCGCTTCCGCACAAAGCTTGTCTATCCAATGCTTCAGCGTTGCGCGCGTACCGTCAAATAGGCGCTGCCACTCGTCTGCTTTCAATTTTTGCGTTTGCGCCAGCGGCGAAAGTTGCGCGGCGTGCAAAATTTCATCGGAATACGCATTGCCAATGCCGCTCAGCAAACGCGGGTCGGTCAAAGCACGTTTCAGCGTATGATTGGTTGCGCTCAAGACTTGTTGAAACTCACTGAGACTTGCGGCAAACACATCAATGCCGCCCGGATCCAACGCTTGCAATCCGTCTTCACCTGCCACTACATGCAAAGAAGCGCGCCGTTTGGTTCCGGCTTCTGTAAGTAAAAGCGTGCCGTTGGCAAAATCAAAAGCAGCCAAATTCTGCCGCCCTGCCAGCTTGTAGTTGGGCTGCTTCCAATGCAAACGGCCGGCAATCATTAAATGGATCACCAGCCAAACATCTCCTTCTAAACCAATCGCAACGCGCTTACCCACCCGGCGCAAAGCACGCACCGGCCGTTCGTCTACTGCCGAAAGAGGAGGTTGCAAACTCCGCAGCAGAAAAGGATTCGCCACGCGCACGCTTCGTAATGACTGCTTCATGACTAGCGGCTGCAACGCGCAAAGATACGCCGCGATATCTGGCAATTCAGGCATACAACAACCAGATTGCGCTATTTGGCCAAAATTTGTTGAGCGAAGTAGCGCAAAACACTAAGAAGCCACGCATTTGCGAAATGCTAAAGCATTGATTCTAAAAATAATTTGGCTTGGCACACTGACTGCTTAATAGGCTGCGGGAGGATTTTACACATGCAACATCATCAGGAAATGGAAAAGCATCACACGGGATTCGGTTTTTTGCTTTTTGGCGGATTGACCGCAGCCTTGGGATGGACCCTCTATATTGTCTGGGTTGGTTTGGTCAACGTAGCGAATCAGATGCGCTAAAGTTTCGCTCCAAAGTAAAGCTTGCCAAAGCCCACACGGTCAGCCTAGGGCAGATGGAAGTTCCTGCTCTAAACAAAGCTTGTGCAAAAAAGGCGTTCTGAGAAACGCCCTTTTTGCACGCCAACTAAAACTTAGTGCCCAGCTCCCGCTCCTGCTTTTCCTGCCTCTGCTGGAGGGTGAGGGCTATCTACAATTGCTTGCAGGTCTTTGCATAACTCAAGACTTTTCGTTTGCAGTTCCTGCATATGCAATTCCTTCAACTTCTCTAAAATCTCCTCCCCAAGAGGAGTTAGCTCTACTAAAACTTCGCGCCGGTCTTCCTGGCTTTGGCGTCGCATGGCGGCGCCACGTTCTACTAATCGATTCACCAATTCAACTGCACTGTGATGCTTAAGACAAAGTCGCTGCGCCAACGTTGTCACGGTTGGTCGGGCTCCTTCCGGTAAGCCCTTGATAGCAAGCATCAATTGGTGCTGTTGAGGTTCAATGCCATTCGTGCGAGCGGCCTGTTCGCTGACATGGAGAAACTGGCGAATTTGGTGACGGAATTCGGCAAGCCTTCGGTAGGCCGCAAGGGATACATCCATGTAGGAAAGAATACACTAAAACACGAATACGTTTAACAGCTAATCGTAGCTAGATGTAGTTTTCCTAGTTTCAGTTGCATTTTTTCGAGTAATCCAGCACACTAGCAGAAGGCGAACAAATGGCGAATTCATCATCGGCTCTGCCTTCCGATCCCCGCTGGAAAAGAGCGGTCGATCTCTCCTCTCCTGCTGCGGAAAAGAGTCAAGATTCCCTTTATATTCATTCACTTAAAAATATTTTACAGAGTGGTTTAACACGCGGTTCTTTAGTCGAAGCCAGTGGCGTTCGGTCTTCCGGCAAGACTTCGCTGTGTATGCACATTCTGGCGCGCGCCACCCAAAACGGCGAGGTCTGCGCCGTGGTCGATCTCCACAACAGCTTTCACCCCGATTCAGCCGCCGCCAGCGGCGTACAGCTTGATCGTTTGCTCTGGATTCGCTGCAAATGTAATCCAGAATACACAATGAAAGCAGCTGATCTGCTGCTGCATGCCGGTGGATTTGGCGTGGTGCTGCTGGATCTGAGCGAAGCGCAGCCACGCATGTTGAATCGAATTCCCATTTCGTACTGGTACCGTTTTCAACGCGCTATCCAAAACACGCCTACCATTCTTCTAATTTGTGCCGATGCGCCGCAAGCCAAAGCCGCCAGCCGTCATTCGCTGGAGTGCCAGCCCCAAGCCATTTCCTGGTTAGGCCAGCGGACCTTCACCCGTCTGTGCGGCATAACCACCCTGGCCCGTCAAAAAAAACTCACATCTATTCATCCAGAACCTCTGCAAATTTCGGTGGCTTAAAACATGTACGCCTGTTTGTATTGCCCGCAAAGCGGCCCAGAGGCATTGCTTGATCTGGCGTTGGAATTTTCTCCCTATGTGGAGCAGACAAATGCGGAAACCGTTCTCTTCTGCATTGACCCGCTGCGTAAGCTGCTGGGCTCGCCTTATCAAATAGCTTCCGACATTTCGCGCGCCGGCTTCGAACGAAAAATGCAAGCGAACCTGGCCATTGCCTCCAACCCGGATACCGCCATTCTGCTGGGGCGCCATATCCGCGGAGTGACGCTGGTGCCCCCCGGCGAAGAAGCCCACAAACTAGCGCCGCTGCCCTTAGCCGCTCTGACCCTTGACACCGCCATGCTCGATATTTTGCGCCGCTGGGGTCTGAAAACGTGTGAAGATCTCGCTCTCTTGCCCGAGGCGGGCGTAGCCGAACGTTTGGGCCCCGGCGGCGTGTATCTTCGCAATCTCGCCTTGGGCGTCATTCATAGGCCTTTGCAAATTCAGGCGGAAACCAGCAACTATGAACGGCGCGTGGAACTGGAACATCCCATTGCCTTGTTAGAACCACTGCTCTTTTTGTTCAGCGCCGCGTTGACGGAACTCTGTGCCCTGCTCCGTTCGCAATCGCGTGCGGCGCGTTTACTCGCAGTGAACCTCGATCTGGAAGCCAAGCCACCCTACCGCGCCGTGCTGGAATTTCCCGTGCCCGTGACCGACCACCGCACCATGCTGAAGCTCTTGCAGCTTCACCTGGAACGCCACTCCCCGGATGCGCAAATCACCGCTTTCCAATTACGCATCGAACCCGTTGAGCCGCGCCGCGTGCAGAGCGGTCTGTTTCTACCCGCCACTCCGCTACCCGATAAATTGCAAATCACCTTGGCCCGCATTGCCGGTATGGTGGGCGAAGAAAATGTGGGATCCCCGATGCGCCTCAACACGCATCGGCCCGATGCCTTTCGCCTGGCTTCTTTGAATCTGCAACAATCCGATGGCTTTATTGATGGATCGCCACAAGGTGAAGTTCTGCGCTTGGTCATCCGCATCTTTCGCCCTGCGTTGGAAGCACGCGTACGCCTCGTGGAACTCGCGCCTAAAGACGTGTTCGCCCCCGGGGTCAAAGGCACGGTGATGCGTTCCGCCGGCCCGTGGAAGACTTGCGGCGAGTGGTGGGCCGAGACAGCTTGGAGCCGCGAAGAATGGGACGTTGCTTTAGATGACGGCGGGCTTTACCGGATTTATCAGGAATGCCAAACGCGAGGCTGGTTTGTGCAGGGAATCTATGACTGAGATCCCCCTACTACAACCCTCCTACACCTTACGGCGCAAGTAACCGGAAAAGTCCAGGACGAGGTCCGTCGCATTAGTCGTATACAGTTCGATGCTGCCATTGAGCGTCGGTACCAACGCCAAATTGGACACCACCGATCCATCGGAGTTCGTTGTGGATACCACGGGTTGCGTCTGGCCATTGGCCCATAGACTGAGATACCAGAGCGGACCGTTCGGAACCACCGTAGCGTTCAACACATAAGCTTGTACGGTTCCCGGAAAACTACAACCAGAAGTCAGCGCGTTGAATCCGGTCATCCCGGTCACTGGCCCAGACCCGAGCCTGGTGTCCAGCGCGCGACAAGGAGACATCGTATAAAGCGATAGCCCTCCGCTAGCAGGCGGTGCAAAGTAACCGTTAATATCTACAATTACATCGGTTATATCTGTCGTGTAGACATCAATCGACCCGTTCGCTCCCGTCGGCACAATGGCGGCATTCGCCGTTACACTGTGCGGCGCATTGAGAGTCGAAACCACAGGCTGAGATTGCCCCGTGGGCCAAGTCGTAAGGTATGACAAGTTGACCTTTGGCACAACTGTGTAGTTTAAGGAGTATGCCTGTGCCGTTGTCGGCACGTTAAAACTGCTGGAAAGCACTGGGAGAGTGCGCTTCTCTCCCGCAGCCATGGATGGCCCACCCAAAGGTCCATTCGCTAACCGCGTGTCCACCAGCCGGCAAGGAGTCACTGGGTAAAACTGCAGGCCCGCGCTCAGACTGGCCGGAACAAAATAGCCGTTAATATCGAGCACCACATGAGTCGTATCCGTCACATAGATGCTCACTCCCCCGTTCGTCCCTGCCGGCATGATGGTCGCACCAGCTTTCACTCGTCCATCGGAGTTGAGCAACGATGTATAAGGAATCGCCTTGCCGCTTGGATACGCTGTCAAGTATGAGAGCCCCGTTGTCGGCACCACTGTCACGTTCAAAGAGTAAGCCTGCGCAGTGCTGGGAATTCCGCAACTGCTGTACGGGATGTCGAACTCACGTGTGGAATTGGCAAGTAAGATGGGGCCACCGAACGAGCCGTTGCCCAAACGGGTATCCGCTACGCGGCAAGGCGTTACGGGTACAAACCGCAAGGCAGTAGGCGCAGCCGATCCGACAACATAGAAATACAGACTTGTTCCTGAATAGGCCACATTTCCCGCAATTGAAAGCGATCCATATTCGTAGTTCGAAGTGGTATTTGGCGCAACCGAGTAGCTAAAGCTCCCGTTCCCTGTCCCGGTTGCTCCTGCCGTAACCGTCAACCAAGTGGTTGAGCTTGTTACTGTCCATGGACAGCCCTTACCCGTTGTCACCGCTATCGCCCCTGTGCCGCCGTTAGCAGCCAGTGACACTGAATTCGGCGAAACCTGATAGCTGCAGGGCGGGTCTTGATTGACGGTCACGCTTTGACCGGCAATCGAAACCGAGACAGACCGAGCCGCGCCGCTGTTGTTGGTCGGCGTTGCCACCGTAACGCTCCCGTTGCCATTCCCGGTTGCTCCGCTCGCTAACGTCAGCCAAGTGCTTCCACCCAGATACGTGGACCAATTACAGCCGGACTGAGACTTCACATTAAAAGTGGCCGTTCCTCCGACTGCGCTCAATTGCGCCGAATTGTTGTCGAGCGAAAAAGTACAACCGCTTGGGTTCGCCGTTTCGTTAATCGTGAATATCCCATAGTCTGACTGCAACAGAGAAGCCGAGGCGGCCTGCTCAAGAATGAACAGCTTCGTCGCACTGCTGTTCCAGAACGCGTATTGGCCAAAGCCCTGATAATAGCTGCCGCCGACTTGGAATCCCGGCAGGCTCTGTTTGCTGAGCAACGCGAGAGCCGCATCACCGTACATCTGTAATGTCGACTCACTCGGACTGCCGTAAACGGACGCATCCAGACCCACCAGAACGGCAGTCTCGGCGAGCGTTGAAGAATTCGCCGCCCAGTTGACTATAGGAGCCGCAGAAAACGAACCATTTGGGGTGAAATCGAGAGACGTCGTGTCCGAGGTCCGATAAACCGTTCCGCACGACGTATAAATTCTTCCGCCATCTTGCGAGAGCCAAAAATCCGCACAAAGGTTGGCATTGGTATCCTGCTCTGTCAGCGTAGGAACACCCGCCGAGATATTCCACTTCGTCGGCCAGGAGTTATTCCCCAGGTACATGTAAGTGCCGGAAGCCGAAAGACGCGGCACCCGTCCGTCATAAATTGCACTTACAGGGGTTACGGTTCCCGTGCTCATTTGGATGGCAAAAAGGCTACCCCAGGCATTGGCAGTAAAGGCGTAGATGTAGCCATTTCCGGCCAGCAGCAGTGAGTGTACGTCCGTTTGCACCGCAAACACCTGCTCCACCTGCGCAGTCTGCAAGTTGACGTAAGATACCGCGCTGTCATGCCCAACCGCCGCGTGCGTTCCATCCGGCCCCACCGATAAGGAAAAGGGCGTCGAATTCAACGGCACGATCTGATCGGCTTGGCTCACCGGATCGTAGATGTGTAACTGATTCGGTGCGGCCGAAATCGTGATCACGCGATCAATCGCTTTGCTGTAGTCCGCGCTCACCACGTGATAGCTCAACGGATTGAACGCAGTGGAGTTTGGCGTGCCATCTTGACTAATATTCAGTTTTGTTCCGCCCACCGTGATGCTACCCGTGCGCGTGCTACCCGCTTGGTTCGGCTTAACTTCATAATTCAGCGTATAGTTCCCGGTGCCCAAATTGTCCGCCGTGATTTCGATCCAATTGGAGTCACTGGTCGCTTGGTATTCGCAGGTCGAAGCAGCGGTAATTGTGGAGCTATAAACTCCTCCAGAAGAAGGAATGCTGGCACTGGTTGTGCCAAGCGTCACGCTACAGGACGGCGCATTGCTCATCGGAATGGAGTAAACAGCGTAGTCATAGAGTAGGCCGGATTTGTTGTCAGCCTGCATCACGACATACAGAGAAGAGGAGGCCTTGTTGAAGAACGCCTGTTTGCCATGGGCCTGGTAGTGAGTTCCGTTCACCACAAAGTCGGGCATCAACATATGGCCGGTCGGGTTCAGATAGTCGTTTGTATACAGCCAGATTTCGTTGTCACTCGGGCTAGTTGAAGCTAAGTAATAAACCACACTAGGGATAGCCGCCACCAGATTGAGGCTCGCGGAAGAAGCGACACTTTGCACGTTCGTCAGCCCTTGCAGCGTTGAAGCATAAGTCATCTCAACAGCGCTGGTGTTGGAAGCGCGAAAAACCGTAGAACACGCAGTGTAAATTCGGGTGTCATCCGGTGAGAGCCAGGTGGGTCCGCAAATCGGATAGTCGCCCCAATAGGGGTCATTGGTCTGGCTCGTGATGGGGCCGGTGGAAACGTCATACTTCTCAATGCCATCGGGACCTCCACCGAGAGTTCCATATATGGCTTGGGTCAGAGGATTGTACTTGCCACCA
Source organism: Bryobacterales bacterium (assembly GCA_003169195.1). Classification (GTDB taxonomy): domain Bacteria; phylum Acidobacteriota; class Terriglobia; order Bryobacterales; family Bryobacteraceae; genus Bog-105. The sequence continues at coordinate 10,072 of PMQB01000648.1, read as the reverse complement.
ATGAATCCAATAAACAACATTGAAAGTTGTTTGCGTCCCAGTGGCAAGGCTGATGGAAACGCCCCCGGACGAGTAGGTTGCAGTTGGCGAATTGACGACATATAAGTATTGAGGGCCTAATACAATTCCTCCCGCGATGCCGGTTGCCACACTAAACGTCTTTTCTACAAGGCGCGTCTGCAGATTAACGTAGGCAACGCCATCGGTAAAGCTAACTGCGGCATGTGTGCCATCTGGTCCGACGGACACCGCAATGGGCACTTCAGCTAGGTCAACCGTCTGATCTGAATTGCTCGCCGGATCATAAATATGTAGCTTGTTCGGGCCCGAAGAAAGCAAAATGATGCGATCCAACGCCGAACTGTAGTCGGCGGGAGCACTGGGCTCGAACGCCAGAGGCGTTACCGATTGCGCAGTCAAGACTTGGCCGGAAAGGCAAGCGAAGCACACACTAAGGGCGACCCACAAATTCTTATTCATGCCAATTTGTCCGAGAACTTGGACGAACGTATCAGAATGCGAGTACTATCCGAAAGATCTAGGACTCTTGGTACCGAATACTAACGTTTGTCCTTTTGTTCAAGAGTGTCTTCGACTTTTCGGACCCGTCATTCAGACGGGCATTCCAGCGGCTGCCGATTTGAATGAACGCCATGCCGCTCGAGCCTTGCTGCTTCCGTATCAAGAATATGGGAACTAGGTTTTCACTTGTCTTTTCATTCTTCAGGTTCTTTTAATAATTAGACGCGATAGGCTCTAGAAATGGGTTTGACCCAGGATATCCTCTATTCGATTCGACTGCTGAGGAAGACGCCGGTAACGACGGTCGTCGCAATACTGTCGCTCGCTGTGGGCATCGGCGCTAACGCGGCAATTTTCAGTTTAATCAACGCGCTGCTGTTACGACCCTTGCCAATTCCAGACCCTTGGGGCCTCATATTGCTCCAGACAACGGGTCAAGCAACGATTGATTCCAGAGATGGTCTATCTGTAGCAATGTTCCAGGAACTCGGACACTCGCAGAAAGTGTTCTCCAGCATGTTCCTTTGGCAAGGCGGCGGTGTCGATAATTTCGAGTTGGATGGGGCAACGTATGCTTCTAGCCTAGAAACCGTAAGCGGTGACTACTTTTCGACGCTAGGCATACGACCTATGATCGGACGACCCATCGGTGACACAGATGTGGATCTGGATGGAGAGTCCGCTCAGGTTGCTGTGTTGGGTTTTCGGTGCTGGCAAGACAGATACCACGGCGAAGCGGACGTCGTCGGGAAGACAATTCGGATTAATGGAACACCTCTTACGATCATTGGTGTAGCACCAGAGGAATTTGACGGCCTGCAGATCGATATCGCAGCGGAGGCCTTCGTGCCGATCGGTTATTCCGGAAGCAGAACGTATCGCAAACCAGAAAACACCTCGTTCAGTGTTTTCGGCCGCCTAAAGCCGGGACTGACAATAGAAGGGGTGCGAGCGCAACTGGAGACAACGTGGCCCGCCGCGCGCCTTGCAGCTTTACCCTCATCGTTCCAGGGGGGTCGACGAACAGAATTCTTGGCGCGACGCATCTTAATCAGCTCGGGGGCCACAGGCAACTCTTTTCTCAGGCAACGGATGACGCGTCCCCTCGCAGTGCTGATGGGACTGGTGGCCATGGTGCTACTCATAGCCTGTGTAAATCTCGCGAATCTGATGCTCGGACGACTGGCGGCGCGATTGCCGGAGATGAGCATACGTGCCGCCCTTGGTTCGGGGTTATGGAGGATGGCTCGGCAGTTGCTCGTTGAAGCTCTACTGCTTTCCGCCATGGGCGCGGTCTGCGGCCTGGCTCTTGCAATATGGGCAAGCCGCACGCTCGCGCTGGTCGTTTGGAGTGGCTTCGTACCGCTGGCCCTTGACACCAGTCCCGACTTGCGTGTGCTCGCATTCACCGCATCGATTAGCGTTGTGACGGGAGTTGTGTTTGGTCTTGCACCACTCTGGATTGTCAAGCGCCCCGAGATTGCGAGGCTGCTGGGACAGAGCAGTAGAAGTGTTCGTGGTGGACGGAAATGGATCGGGCAGGCGCTGGTCAGCGCACAAATCTCGCTCTCGCTCGTGTTACTCGTAGGCGCGACAACGTTTTCCAAGAGTCTCGCCAATCTCTATGACCAGAATCCTGGCTTCCGCCGCGACGGTATTCTGTTGGTTCAGTTGTATCCGCAGCCAGGTGTTCGCACGATACCAAATCGAAGCGCTTACTTTCGCGACCTTGCAAGTCGGCTCGCACAAATTCCCGGCGTTAGAAACGTGAGCTTCTCCCACATGGGCCCAGTGACAAGCTATGAGTTCAAAGAATCCGCAGCGTCTTTAGACGGAAGCGCCGCCACGCAGGCAGTCTTTGAGGTGGTGGGGCCCGACTTCTTCACTGTAGTGGGTATGCATGTCCTGTCGGGCCGGCAATTTACCTGGCAGGACGATGAGAATAGCAGACGAGTGGTCGTTGTGAGTGAGAGCTTGGCCCGGCAACTCTTCCCAGGCAGGAATCCAGTGGGCCAGCGAATCAAAATCGGCCTTGATCCTCAACTTCAGGACCTGGAGATAGTCGGAGTCGTTAACAGCGCCAGCTTGTGGATGCTGCAGAGTCATGAACCACCGGCCTACTTCTTGCCGCTACTCCAGCAGCCTCTCGACAACTCCGAAACTGTGAACTTGCGTGTGGATAGTGAACCCATGACGGCCAAGGCAGGAGTGCGCAAGGCACTCGCGGCGTTGGGGAAACAGTACGCGCTTTCCATCGAGACTCTGAATCACCGCACTGATCGAATTCTGATGTCGGAGCGCATGATCGCGGCATTATCAGAATTGTTTGCAGGAATTGCAATGCTGTTAGCCACGATCGGACTATACGGCGTGATGTCTCTGTCGGTCACATCGAGAACGCCGGAAATAGGGGTCAGAATGGCGCTAGGCGCGCAGCGCCAGGATGTCATTGGTATGATCCTACAGCAAGTGCTGCTGACAGTTGGCATTGGCATCGCGGTGGGGGTACCGTTGACCTTTCTCGGAGCGGGCCTAATACGGGGCATGATCTTCGGACTGCCTCAACGAGATGCAGGAACATTGTTGACAGCGGTCTCAATTTTGCTCGCAGTTGCTTTGATTGCAGGGTACTTGCCCGCAAGGCACGCGGCGCACGTTGATCCTATTGAAACACTACGAAGCAACTAGGTCTGCTGAGTCGCGAGGCTTCGCAATCCCACGGAACCTTTCCCCCCTCCGCTACGTAATACATCATTGACTCCTAGCTCTTCGGTTAACACCCCGTGAACGCTCCCCCTATCCAAACCATAGACGCGCCGCCCGTCTCTCACCCCACAGCCAAGCACTCCTACCGCCCCACCGCCTCCTTCTGGGAATCCGCCCGCATTGCCTTAGATTCCTTACGCAAAAGCAAGCTCCGCAGCTTCCTCACCCTCCTCGGCATCATTCTTGCCACTACCACGCTCATCGTCGTCCTCTCGTTCGTCAACGGCATGAACCTCTACATCGCCAACAAGCTCTCCGACATGGGCTCCGATGGCTTCCGGGTCGTCCGCATCGCGTTCATCGGCGACTGGGACCCCAAAAAATACATAGAGATGGAGCGCCGCAATCCGCAAATCCATCCCGACGAATACGAGTTCATCCGCGATCACGCCCACCTCATCAGCGCCATCGGCATGGAAACCAGCCGCAACGTCACCATCTCGTATAAAGGCACCACCATGCAGCAGGTCGAACTGGATGGCATGACCGCCGAAATTCCCGCCATCAGCAACATCGAAATGGCGCTGGGCCGCACGCCCACCGAAACAGAAGTCCGCCGCCACGCCCCCGTCGCCTTCATCGGCGAAGACGTGAACCAGAAATTTTTCGCCGACGTCGATCCGCTCGGCAAATATCTCTTGGTCGACGGCGTGCAGTACCAAGTCATCGGCGTGGCCAAGGCCAAGGGCAGCGTCTTCGGCCAGTCGCAAGACAGTTTTGTTTCCGTGCCCATCTATTCTTACTTCAAAACCTACGGCCTCAACCTGCACACCGACATGGCGCTCTTCGCCAAAGCCGCCGACTCCAAACAACTCGAAGAAGCGAAAGATGAAGTCCGCACACTCCTGCGCGCCTATCGCCATCTCAAGCCGAAAGACGACGACACCTTCACTATCTTCGGTTCCGACACGCTCTCCAACGCCTGGCAAAATTTAACCGGCGCCATCACCGGCATGGCCTTCGCCGTCGTCTCCGTGTTCCTGGTCGTCGGCGGCATCGTCATCATGAACATTATGCTCGCTGTCGTCACCGAACGCACGCGCGAAATCGGCATTCGTAAATCTCTAGGCGCGCGCCGCAGCGATATTCAAAATCAATTTTTAGTCGAATCCGCCGTGCTCTCCATGATCGGCGGCTTGATCGGTGTCACCGTCGCATTCCTCGCCACTGTCCTAGTTCGCAACGTCACCCCACTGCCCATGGAAATGCCGTTAGTCGCGGTCGCGCTCGGCGTCGGCCTGTCCACCAGCGTCGGCCTTTTCTTCGGAATCTATCCCGCACGCCAGGCCGCCAAGCTCGATCCAATCGTCGCTCTTCAGTCTGACTAGCCCATGAACTTCTTTCTTGCTTTCCGTAACAACATGCTGCTCGCGTTCGACACCATTCGAACCCACAAACTCCGCAGCATGCTCACCATGCTGGGCGTGATCATCGGCACCGGCACCATCATCGGCGTCGGCGCCATTCTCACCGGCTTCGACGNNCCCGCAAACAATTCGTCTATCCAAACGTCCAGGCACTCCGCGAAGAATGCAACGCCTGCGCCTATGTCTCGGCAACAGTTTCCCCTAACCATTTCCCGGTTGTGACTAAATACCGCGGCAACGCCGTTTACCAAACCAACCTCTACGCCGTCGAAGAATCCTTCTCCCAATCCGGTCAAATCGATATGGACAAAGGCCGCTTCTTCACCGAATTTGAAGACCACCACCGTGCCTCCGTTGCCGTCATCGGTGCCGATATAGTGCGCGCCCTCTTCGGCGAAGAAAACCCCCTCGGCAAATTTATCAACGTCGACGGCCAACAAGTGCAAGTGGTCGGCACCTTGCTCCGTCCCTCCGCCAGCTTCTTCGACAGCTCCGACAACCGCGTCATACTGCCCTTCTTTTCGATGGAAAAGATTTATCCCACCGCCAAGAACATATCGATCAACATCACCGCCGTCGACAAAATGTTGCCTGTCGCGCTCGATCAAATCCGTAGCATTCTCCGCACCGAACGCCGCATCGCCCCCAACAAACCCGAAGANNCCGATCAAATGGTGGAACAATTCCGCCAAATCACCTCCATGACTTTTCTCGTCATGATCGTCCTCAGTTCCATCGGCCTTCTCGTGGGCGGTATTGGCGTCATGAACATCATGCTCGTCTCAGTCACCGAGCGCACTCGCGAAATCGGCGTCCGCAAAGCCATCGGCGCGCGCCGCTCCGATATCGTGGTCCAGTTCCTTCTTGAAGCCGCGGTCCTCACCGGTCTGGGCGGCATAATGGGCCTGATCTTCGGTTGGCTCATCTCTTCCGCCAGCCGGCTCGTTTTCACGTCTTTACCCACCGCCGTCCCCGCCTGGGCTGCCGTCTCGGGCATCGTCGTTTCCGTCGCCGTCGGTCTCTTTTTCGGTATCTGGCCCGCTAGCAAAGCCGCTAAGCTCGACCCCGTCGTCGCCCTCCGCCACGAATAAATAGAGAAGTTCGCTCATTCGCTGCACCTAAAGATAAGAGAGCAGATTCACCCGTAATTCCACACATATCCTATACTCCGATTAGCATCTCGTGAAACGCCTCCCCCTGCCAGCCAGACCGCTCGCGCCCGTGCGCATCAACGAAAGCTTGGCAGGCACCGGCTATGAAAATTTGGGCAAACGCTACTACCGCCCCACCGCCTCTTTCCTGGAATCCGCCCGCATCGCCTTTGATTCCCTCAGCAAAAGCAAACTCCGCAGCTTCCTCACCCTGCTCGGCATCATCCTCGCCACCACCACCCTGATCGTCGTCCTCTCCTTCGTCAATGGCATGAACCTCTATATCGCCAACAAGTTCTCCGACATGGGTTCCGATGGTTTCAAGGTTGTCCGCATCGCCTTCATCGGCAACTGGGACCCCAAAAAGTTCCTTGAAATGGACCGCCGCAATCCCCAGATTCGCCCCGAAGAGTATGATTTCATTCGCGAACGCGCTCACTTGGTTGGCGCCATCGGCATGGAAAGCAGCCGCCCCGTCACCATCTCTTACAACGGCGAAACCATGCAGCAGGTCGACCTCAACGGCATCACAGAAACAATTCCGGCTATTGACGACATCGAGGTAGCCCACGGCCGCACTCCATCTGAAACCGAAGTGCGCCGTCACATGCCCGTTGTCTTCATTGGCGATGACGTAAATCAAAAATTCTTTGCAGGTCTCGATCCCATCGGCAAGAAAATCTCCGTAGATGGCGTGCAATATGAAATCATCGGCGTAGCCAAAGCCAAGGGCAGCGTCTTCGGCCAATCGCGCGATAAATTCGTCGCCATTCCCATTTATTCCTACTTCAAAACCTACGGCCTAAACCTCAACACCCACGTCGCGCTCTTCGCCAAAGCCGTCGACCCCGCCCATCTCGAAGAAGCGCAGGACGAAGTCCGCACGCTGCTGCGCGCGTACCGCCATCTCACCCCGCGCGATGACGATACCTTCAGCGTCTTCAGTTCCGATACCCTCACCAGCGCCTGGCAAAGTCTGACTGGCGCCATCGCCGGCATGGCGTTCGGCGTGGTTTCTGTATTCCTGGTCGTCGGCGGCATCGTCATTATGAACATCATGTTGGCGGTCGTCACCGAACGCACCCGCGAAATCGGCATCCGTAAATCGTTAGGCGCGCGCCGCCGCGATATCCTCAATCAATTCCTCGTCGAATCGGCCATTCTCTCCATGACCGGCGGCCTTATCGGGGTAATCATCGCTCTCATCGTCACCATCGTCGTTCGTGAAAACACCCCACTACCTATGGAAATGCCTTTGTCGTCCGTCGCCTTGGGCGTGGGCCTGTCCGCCGGCGTTGGCTTGTTCTTTGGCATTTACCCCGCTCGCCAAGCGGCCAAATTGAACCCCATCGTGGCTTTGCAGTCGGATTAGCCGCCCATGAACTTCTTTCTTTCCTTCAAGAACAACACCATGCTGGCGTTCGATACCATTCGCACGCACAAGCTGCGCAGCATGCTCACCATGCTGGGCGTCATCATGGGCACCGGCACCATCATCGGCGTTGGCGCCATTCTCACCGGCTTCGACGGGGCCGTCACCGGCATTCTCAAGAGTTTCGGCCCGAATTCGATCTTCGTCTTGCGCGAACCCGCGTTCCAAACCACCGACCTCACTCCCGAAGAGCGCTCGCGCAAAATGTTCATTTACCCAAACGTGGCCGCCGTCCGCGAAAAATGCTCCGCCTGTGCACACGTGTCCGCCATGCTTTGGCCCAACAATCGCGGCCCCATCGTCACCAAATACAAGGGCAACGCCGTCTATCAAACCGATCTCCGCGGCGTGGAAGAGTCCTTCGCCGAGAGCGGTCAAGTCGATATCGAAAAAGGCCGCTTCTTCAGCGAATTTGAAGACCACCATCGAGCGTCAGTTGCCGTCATTGGCGCTGATGCCGTCAAATCGCTCTTCGGCTCCGAAGAACCATTAGGCAAGTACATCAATATGGATGGCCAGCAGCTCCAGGTCGTCGGTACCCTGCGCCGCCCCAGCGCCAGCTTTTTCGAAAGCTCCGATAACCGCGTCATCATGCCCTTTTTCACCATGGAGAAGGTCTATCCGAACGCCAAGGATATGGCCATCACCGTCACCGCCTTTGACCAGTCTTTGCCCCAAGCCCTAGATCAAATACGTACAATTCTCCGCATCGAACGCCGCGTTCCCGTAAATAAACCCGAAGATTTCGCAGTCTCAACGGCCGATCAAATGGTGGAACAATTTCGCCAAATTACCGCCGTTACTTTTTTGGTGATGATTGTACTTAGTTCCATCGGTTTATTAGTGGGCGGAATTGGTGTGATGAATATTATGCTTGTTTCTGTGACAGAGCGCACAAGAGAAATCGGCGTTCGCAAAGCCATTGGCGCCCGCCGTTCCGATATAGTCGTGCAGTTCTTACTCGAAGCTGCCGTACTTACTGGGCTCGGTGGCATCATCGGCCTTTTCTTCGGCTGGCTCATTTCACTTGCTGCCAAACTCGTCTTCAGTTCTTTACCTACCGCCGTGCCAGCCTGGGCCGCCATCTCCGGCATTGTTGTATCTGTCGCCGTGGGACTCTTCTTCGGTATCTGGCCTGCTAGTAAAGCCGCTAAGCTCGACCCAGTCGTTGCCTTACGCCACGAATAACTTAAAGGCTAATTCCTTAAGTGAAAATCTTTTTCTGAATTATTCAAATTTAGTGTTCCCGTTGCTTCCGAATTGCTGTATTCTGAACCTGTAGACCGAAACGATTCGCCGAGCTTTATAACACCGTGGTAAGCATAAAAATACGCGACAACGCCGATGAATTTCGCGTTGAAATCGCCGGCCGATTTGCAGGCACCGTGGTTGACGACGTCCTGTACATGTGGAAACTGGTCCTCCGGGAGAGCGCCTCCAGACGGTTCACCATCGACATCACCCAACTCACCGGCTATGATTATGCAGGCTGTAGCTTGCTCACGGATATGCAGCGGCACGGCACTCATATATCCGCCGGTAGTGCTCTCTCCCTCGTCTTTCTGAACGAAATATCGAGGCCAGCGCGTAAACTGGGTCCAGCCTTAGTTCGCAAGAAACCACGATCAGAGGAATCCGATCCCAGAGTGCGCAACGAAGAACCCGCACTCACCCTCATCCCCGTCGCCTCCGGCGAATAAGCCCGGTGGCGCAGGCTTCGACCTGTACGCTTATCGCACAACCACTAGCCGAGCCGCGCGACTATAAGAAGTGTCCATGGGCTGCCTTGTGGGGCGGCGCCATGCGCGGCCGCGCTCTGGGGCTTTCGGCCCACCCATGATGAGGAAAACCCGAGTCTGCCAGCATAGTCGAATCAGTCAGTTAGTGGGTTTTTCAGCGGAGCGGTTCTTTTTCCCACGAAAAAGAACAAACGCGAAGCGCAGATTCAACCAAAGGAATCGTATCAAAGGCATGATCTTCCCACAGAAGTTTAAACGCGGCCAGCTTGCGGATTTCTGGGTCCGGATTTCGAAGCGCTGCGACTAGAGATTCTTTCGTTAAGGCGATCTGACGCTGTTCCAATGCCTTCCCAAACGGGACTACGGCCGAAGCGTAGGAGACAGTAGCAATTAGAAAAGCGCCAAAAACGATAGCTCGCCTAGATTCGATCTTCATGGTTTTTCCTCCTTTAGGTGGCGCAGGCTTCAGCCTGTGCGCTCCCGTCCGGTTTTCGCTCCACCCCGAAGCAAGCCAACTTCTCACGTCTTCCTGCGCAGTCGGCGTTGGTTAAGCTGGGACTTAAGGTAGCCCGAAAATTTTCGTTAGTAGGATCGGTTTGGCGCACCACTGCAAACTAGGCGCTTTTAGCTTCAAAGAAACCGTATGAGAAGGCTTACCTCGACGATGCACTTTCACTTCTTCTTTTTTGGGATCGACCACCCAGGCTTCCAAACCGTGCCGCACTTAGATGTCGATTTTCTCACTCAAGGGCCGGGGATAATTACTGGGCGAAATGACTTCAACCGCAAGCAGAACGCTACCACCATCCGGATACTGACTCTCCGCGCCAGCTCTTCGCCATTCCGCTAGTTCCGTAACAAAAACGTCTGGCGACGGCATGCTGTGCACATCGGGGAAACGCAGATTCATCCGTCGGCCGACTTTGTATTTTCGCTTGTCGTTCGCTTGTTTTAGCAGCTCGCGGATATTTTCGGCAACCTGCGAATGCAACGGTTTCGCTTCTGGATAAACGAAGATCCTTCCATTGATTAACTCGCCGCGATAACCGTCTGGCGACTCGAATTGCTCGTATTGCTCGAACGTGATGGGCGGGA
>PMQB01000673.1 GCA_003169195.1 Bryobacterales bacterium | reverse complement strand
AAGCCAAATCTCGCTTCAACGCTGTGAAGTGCAACTTGACAGGCAACCACGTCCTCGTCACCGCCGAAGACGCCCCGCGTTATTACACCCACATCACCGATTACCAAACTCAATTCCAACCCATCGGCCCCGAAGAATGCGCTCTCGTGCAATCGATTGCCGACCTAAGATGGCGCCTAAATAAAATACCGGGCCTCGAGCAATCCATCCTGGTCACCGCAGGCGCAAAACTCACCGCCGAAGATCCCACCTACGCCCCGCCCGAAGCCGCTTCCACACTGGAACGCGAAATCCGCCTGCGTCACGAAAAAGAATTCCGCAATCTCGCTCTGCAAGAACATCGCCTCGCCCGTCGTCGCGAACGCGAAGCCTCGGAATTGCAGCGTCTGCAACTCACCCGTAAAGAAAAAGAAGAAGCCGCGCTCGCCGAAGCCGCCAAAGCCAGTCTCCTCGCGCAGCACAACAAACAACAACTCACAAAAGTCCCGGGCCTCGGGTTCGTTTTTTCAAAACTCCGCTTCGCCACCTATATGGCCCGTCTCACCCCCGCACAAAAGGCGAAGCTCCTCAACGCAGCCATCGCTGAGTCGCAAGTGGAGCCGCAAACCATGGACGCCGTCGCGTAAATCCTGCAAAAAGCGCGTCGCATCAACCTATGTATTCCGCCTCGTACACCACAAGTGTGCCCAAACTCCGCACACCTCTGACACGTCTGTCAGACCAATCCTCTGTACTCTCTCACTTCAGGAAAGGTACAGTAAGTATTTGGCATTAGAACCGCGCATGAGAAGTTTAACTCTTCTAGTCAGTGCGTTGTTAGCGCTGCCCGCCGTAGCCGCTGAGCTACCAGAAAACCACATCACTAACATCTTCAAGCCGCTCGCCACGCCGGCCGAGTCCGAAAAGAGCATTGCCTTGTTGGTCTTTGCCATCACCGGCTTCATCTTCGTTGGTGTCGCCGGCCTCATCGCTTACACCATCTGGCGCTATCGTCAGCCCTCTGGTGTTCACCAGCATGAAGAACCGCCGCAAGTCTACGGCAGCAATCAAATCGAAGTCGCGTGGACCGTCCTCCCCATCCTCATCGTATTTGTACTCATCGGCGTGTCCGCGCGTGTCATCGCCGCCGTTGAAAATGCCAGCCCCCCAGCAGCCGCTTTGAAAGTCACTATCATCGGCCATCAATGGTGGTGGGAAGTTCTCTATCCCGATTACGGCATCATCACTGCTAACGAAATCCATGTGCCCGCCACGCCCGATGGCAAGAACGCCACTTACTTGCAGCTCCAAAGTGCCGACGTCATCCACAGCTTCTGGCTCCCGCAACTCTCCGGTAAAACCGACCTCATCCCCAACCGCACCAACTTTATGTGGATCGACCCCCGCGAGCCTGGCATCTACGTCGGTAACTGCGCCGAATATTGCGGCACGCAGCACGCGAATATGTTGCTACGCGTTGTTGGTCAAGATCCCAAATCCTTTAAAGCGTGGACCATCGAACAGCAGCGCCGTGCCGTCGATTCTCCCAATGCCGCTGAAGGCGGCGCCGTTTTCCAGTCACTCGCGTGTGTCAACTGCCACAACATCTCCGGCCTTGGACAAGCTAGCTCAGGCAGTAAGTTCGGCCCTGATCTCACTCACTTAATGCTCCGCCAAACCCTCGGTTCCGGCGTCCTCAAAAATACGCCCGAAAATCTACGCGCCTGGGTCAACGACCCACAAGTTGCCAAGCCCGGCTGTCTTATGCCGAGCATGAAGCTCACGCCCGATGAACTTACTAAAGTTGTAGCCTATCTGGAGACGCTCAAGTAGCCATGTCGTCGATTCAATCTTCGCTCGACCGTCCGCAAGTAGAGGAAGCTCGCTTTTCTTTCTCCAGTCACTTGTATGATTGGGTCTCCACTGTCGACCATAAACGCCTCGGCTTGATGTACATTGTCACGGCTTTGCTGTTCCTTGTCATCGCCGGCATCATGGCCACCGTCATTCGTCTACAGCTTGCTTTCCCCAACGGTCACGTTGTTGATCCCGATACCTTCAATCGCCTTTTCACCATGCACGGCACCACCATGGTGTTTCTCGTCGGCATGCCCTTCGTCGCCGGCCTGTCCAATTACTTAGTCCCGCTCATGATCGGCGCGCGCGACATGGCCTTCCCGCGCTTGAATGCCTTCGGCTTTTGGATCTTTCTCTTCGGCGGATTTCTTCTCTACTTCAGCTACATCGGCGGCAGCGGTTTATCCGGCGCAGGTTCGGCTCCCGATGTCGGCTGGTTCGCTTATGCGCCCCTCACCTCGCGTGCGTTCTCGCGCGGCGCGAGCACCGATTATTGGATCCTCGGCATTCTCGTTGCCGGTATCGGCAGCATCGCCAGTGCCATCAATGTCATTGTCACCACCATCTCCATGCGCTGCCCCGGCATGACGTTTAGCCGCATGCCCATGTTCGTTTGGGTCATGCTCATCGATTCCTGGCTCATCATCATTGCGCTTCCACCGCTCTCCGCCGCACAGATCATGCTCTTGGTCGATCGCTTCATGAACGGCAATTTCTTTAACACGCAAAATGGCGGCTCTGCTGTTTTGTGGCAGCACTTCTTTTGGATCTTCGGCCACCCGGAAGTCTACATCCTCATCTTCCCGGCCTTCGCCATCCTTTCTGAAGTCATCCCCATCTTCTCGCGCAAGCCCATCTTCGGCCGCCCCGCCATGGTCGGCGCAGTCGCCGCCATCGGTTTCATCAGCCTTGGTGTTTGGGCGCATCATATGTTTGCCGTCGGCATGACGTCGTGGTCTAACACTTTCTTCACCGCCTCCACCATGCTCGTCGGCATCCCCACCGGTATCAAAATCTTCAACTGGACCGCGACCATGTACGGCGGCAAACTCCGCCTCGATACGCCCATGCTTTTCTGTTGCGCGTTCCTCTTCCAATTCCTGATCGCCGGCTTAACAGGCATCATGCTCGCCACCGGACCTTTCGATTGGCAGCTTCACGATTCCTACTTCGTCGTTGGTCACTTCCACTTCACTCTGGTGGCCGGTCTCGTCTTCGCTCTCTTTGCCGGCATGTATTATTGGTTCCCCAAAGTCAGCGGGCGCCTCTATAACGAGAAGCTAGGCAAGTGGCATTTCTGGCTCTTCGTCATCGGTGTCGAACTCACCTTCGTGCCCATGCACTTCCTCGGCTTCTTAGGAATGCCGCGCCGCATCTATACCTATGCGCCCGATCGCGGTTGGAACTTTTGGAACTTGCTCGCCACCTCCGGCCTCATCTTCCAGCTCCCCGCCACGCTGCTTTTCGTGTGGAACGTTGTTCACTCTGCCATCAAAGGCAAGATCGCCGGCGACGATCCGTGGGACGCGTGGACTCTCGAATGGGCTACTACTTCACCTCCGCCCGAATACAACTTTGAGACCACACCCGAGGTCCACAGCAGCCGCCCACTCTGGGATTTGAAAAATCCCAACGACCCCGATTGGAGGTTCGAATAGTGGACGCAGTCTTAACTACTCCCAAACCACCACCTCCCATCGGCGAGTGGCACCTGCCTGATCGCGGCACCATGGGTGTCATCTTCCTCATCGTTACCGAGACGGCGCTCTTCACCATCTTTGTCGTTGCCTATCTTGTCTATAACGGCAAGAGCCTATCAGGGCCATACCCGAAAGACGTTCTCGATCTCCCCATTCTGGCGAGCATCTGTCTTCTCTCTAGCAGCGCCACCATCGTCTTTGCTGAAAACGCCCTGAAGAAGCACCGCCTCGGCATGTTCAAGCTTTGGTGGCTAGCCACTATCTTGCTCGGCCTTGAGTTTCTGGTATCTACCGGCATGGAGTGGCGCAAGCTTATCTACGAATACCACCTCACCGTCAGCACCAATCTCTTCGGCACAACCTTCTATTCACTCGTTGGCCTGCACGCCAGCCACGTGATTGTCGGCATGTGCTTTCTCATCTTGGTCATGCTGGTTACCCTGCGCGGTTTTCCCATCGCAACGCAGGAACGCCGTGTGAAATTTCTGTCCTGGTATTGGCACTTTGTCGATGCCGTCTGGATTGTCGTCTTCACCGTTGTTTATGTGATTGGGAGATAAGCGGCATGTCAGAACATACTAGCGACGACAAAACCCGCATCGAGTTACCCGCGCCCACCTTCTGGCCCATGGTGTTCGCCTTCGGCATCACGTTGTTGATAGCCGGTATCGTCACTCATTGGGCCGTTAGCATCGTCGGCTTTTTCATCGCTGCCAAAGCGGCCACCGGCTGGTGGAAAGCGGTCATCCCTTACGAACTGCACGAATCCGTTCCTATCGAACCGGAACATCGTCCGGCGCCCATCAAAGTCGGTCTTCGCTCTGTCGTTCGTTTGAAACTCGGCGAAGGCGGACACCGCGTGCGCGTGCCCGAAAAGATTCATCCTTATTCGGCCGGACTTTGGGGCGGCCTCGCCGGGGGCGCTGTCATGGCGGCTCTCGCCTGCCTCTACGGCTTGATTTCGCAACACAGCATTTGGTATCCCATTAACCTGCTTTCGGGCGTCGTCATTCCCGACACCGGCACTGAAACGATCCAGCAGCTCCGTCAGTTCAATGGTTGGGCTTTTCTCGCCGCCCTCGTCGGTCACGCCGGCATCTCCATCTTCGTGGGTGTCCTCTACGCCGTCATGCTCCCCATGTTTCCCAAATACGCCTTGTTTTGGGCAGGCATTCTAATGCCGGTCTTCTGGAGCGGACTTGTCGCCACCACTCTCAACTTCATCAACCCTGCTCTAAACTCCCGCATTAGCTGGCCCTGGTTTATCGTCTGTCAACTCGGCTTTGGCCTAGTGGGCGGATACATTATCGCCCGGAGTACCAGCATCAGAACTATGCAGACCTGGAGTCTAGCCGAACGCGCCTTCCTCGAGACCCACCAAGATGACGAGGAACCCAAGTGAAGTTCCCCTTACTCTCCCCTAACTCCTCTGAGACCCTATCCGAGCCGCGACTGGCAAGGAGCGGTTCTTCAACGAATGTACGTCTCGGAGCTTTTCCCAGGGTCCGTAACCCGCTCTCTATCGCCGATAAAATCCCTAGCCGAGCCGCGACTGGCAGGAGCGGTTCTTTCCCCCTCACCCTTCTCTTATGTTCCGCCGCCTTCTTCCTTCTCACCGCCTGCGATCCCCCGGGTAAACCCGGCGAAGACGAAGTCGCTGCCGCCGACATAACCGACTTCAAAACCCTCTACACCCAAAACTGTTCCGGCTGTCACGGACCCAACGGCCAAAAAGGTCCCGGCCGCATCTTGAACGACGCCGTCTATCTGAACGTCATCCCCCAAGATGCTTTGAAGCACATCATCGAATTTGGCCGCGAAGGCACGGCCATGCCTGCTTGGGCGCAAAGCGAAGGCGGCCCTTTGACGCCGAAACAAGTCGACATCATGGTCGGTGGCATCGAGAGCTGGAAGAAACCCGTCAATGCACCCGCTGGTGCCGAACTGCCTTCTTATATGGAAACCAATCCTGGCGACCCGGTAAACGGTAAACACCTCTTCGTCCGCGGCTGCTACGCCTGTCATGGCCCCGGAGCGCGCGTCGGCTCCGTTACCGATCCCTCTTATTTGGCTCTCTCCACCAATCAGAATTTGCGTACCTCCATTATTGTCGGCCGCCTCGATCTAGGAATGCCAAACTATCGCTTCCTCAACGCGGGCCATGCTTTAAGTGATCAAGATGTCAGTGACTTGGTAGCGTATCTTGCTTCTTTGCGCCCCGCCGAGTCCACCATGGGAATAACAAAATGAGTGAGTTGAAAGAACCAGCAAAGCAAGAAGTAACTCCAGAAAATCCATCGTCGCGCCGGGATTGGCTCTTTTCCATCGGCGTCGCGCTCAATGTCATTGCCGGCGCGGCCTTAGCTGTCCCCTTAATTGGATTCGTCTTTTCCAGCTTCGCCGAAAAGAAGGACCCGCGCGATTGGATCTCGCTCGGTGAGCTAGATCATTTCCCCGAAAAAACCACGCGCATTGCCACCTATCGCAACCCTTACACGCGTCCGTGGGATGGCCAAACGGCCGACATCCCTTGCTGGGTGCGCCGCGTCAGTGGTAAAGAGTTTCAGATCTTCGCCATCAACTGCACGCACCTCGGTTGTCCCGTGCGTTGGTTCCAGGAATCCGGTTTGTTCTTGTGCCCCTGCCATGGCGGCGCTTATCTCGAAGACGGTTCTCGCGCTGCAGGACCACCTCCGCGTGGACTCTTCCAATACGATTACAAAGTGGAGAAAGGCCAACTCTGGGTCAAGGGCGGGCAGATGCCGACGCTCTCCAATCCCGTCTAGGCTTCTTGCATGAACACTCTCCGAAATGTCGCCGTCTGGCTTGATGATCGCCTGCATCTCACCGCGCTGTACTCGTCCACGGCTGGCCACGAAGTTCCAAAAAGCGCCGGAAGCTGGTTCTATGTTTTCGGTAGCGCCACGCTTTTGTGCTTTATCATTCAGGTCATTACCGGCGCGTGTCTGGCCTTCGTCTATATTCCTTCCACCAACGAAGCTTGGACAAGTCTGCAATACCTGAACCATGCCCAATTCTGGGGCTGGTATCTGCGCGCCGTGCATAACTGGGGCTCCAACTTCATGGTGGCCATCATGACGCTGCACATGATTCAGGTCTTCTTGTTCGGCGCCTATAAGTATCCTCGCGAACTCACTTGGGTCAGCGGTATCTTCCTTCTGCTCTTTACCTTGGCCATGGCCTTCACCGGCCAAGTCATGCGCTTTGATCAGGACGCTTATTGGGGGCTCACCATCGGCGCCTCCATCACAGGCCGAGTCCCCATCATCGGTGCGCAACTCGTGCATCTGCTTTTGGCCGGCCCTATCATAGCCGGCGAAACACTGTCGCGCTTCTTCACCTTGCACGTGTTCATGATCCCCGGTTTGATCATCGCCATCGTCAGCATGCATTTGCGCTTGGTGCTAACCAAAGGCATCAACGAATATCCAACGCCCGGCAGGCCGGTCCGCAAAGCCACCTACGATGCGGAGTATTCCGAAATCATTCGCAAAGACGGTGTGCCTTTTGTGCCGCACGCCATCGGCAAAGATCTGATCTTTGCCGCCCTTGTCATCGCCGGCATCTTAGGCGCAGCCTTCATCTTCGGACCGAAAGGTCCCGGTGGCCCACCCAATCCCACGCTGGTCGATACTAACCCGCGCCCCGACTTCTACTTCCTCTCCATTTTCGCGGCTCTCGCGCTTTTGCCCGACTGGATGGAAGTCCTCATCCTCTTCGTCGCCCCTGCCGTCGCCATTACCGGCCTGTTAGCTCTCCCTTTTATCTCGCCCACTGGTGAGAAGAGCGCCGTCCGTCGGCCCGTCGCAGTACTGTCAGTCATATTTGTGATGCTCGTCATTGCGGTTCTCACCTATATGGGCGAAACTTCTCCTTGGTCTCCGAAAATGTCTGCTTGGAGCGGTGCGGCCATTCCTGAAAAATACGTCAGAAATCGCTCACCCTTAGAGTTGCGCGGCGCCGTGGTCTTCCAAAACAAGCAGTGCCGCAACTGTCACGCTCTCGGTGGCGAGGGCGGCATGCGCGGTCCTGCTCTCGATGAAGTGGCCACTCGCTTAACCAAAGAAGAACTGGTGCGCCAGGTGATTCAAGGGGGCGGCAACATGCCCGCTTACGGTAAGAAACTGAGTCCCGCGGAAGTGGAAGCGCTGGTGGCCTTCATGGCCACTTTGCATACCACTGCTCCTGTGCGGCCCTCAAACAACCCAGAAAACAAATTGCCGCGAGACGTTGCGGCCCTTCACGCTCCGCGCTCTCTGTTGAGAGTACGTTGACGTGCAATCGACCGCAACCGCTGCGCTTTCTTCCTGGCCTCTTGACGGTCGAGTTATCGCTCTTTTTCTGCTGAGTGCCGTCATCTATCTGCGGGGCTGGCTGCGCGGTCGCCGCCTGCTCCGCGATCACAACGACGGCCTTCGCCTGACTTCCTTCATTGCGTGCTTGTTCGTGTTGTTCATAGCGAATGAATCTCCGCTCGACGCTTTTGACAGTCTTTTCCTTTCAGCGCATATGGCTCAGCATTTGCTGCTGATCATGATCGCCCCGCCGCTGCTTCTGCTCTCGTATCCTCTGCTCCCTATGTTGCGAGGCATGCCCAAAGGCTTCGTCAAAGAAGGGCTCGGCCCATTTCTTTCTTGGAAGCCCTTGAACGATTTCTTCGGCTGGCTCACCTCTCCTATCCCCGCCTTTCTCATCTTCGCCGCCAGCACTCTGCTTTGGCACGTGCCCTTCATGTATGAGTTGGCTTTGTCGTCTGCCGCGTGGCACGGCGTGCAGCACGCTTGTTTCTTCTGGTCAGGCGTATTGTTCTGGTGGCCCGTGATTCAGCCTGGTCCTGGAAAACCGCGCTGGCCGAGATGGATGGCGATCCCGTATTTGGTTTTGGCCGACATCTTAAACACCGGCCTTAGCGTTGTCTTCGTATTTTCCGAGCATTTGATTTATCCCAGCTACGGCACCGTGCGTGCCACTCACTTCGGAGCTCTCGAAGATCAAAGCTTAGCGGGCCTCCTGATGTGGATTCCTGGATCTGTCGTCTACCTGATTCCAGCTTTCGTTTTAGTGATGGGCTTGTTCACCACCCCTCGCATGCAAACAATCTCAGCTCCCCAACGGGTGCGCTCCCTGCGCACTGCTTCGCGTTGGTGGAAGCGCACGCCAGCCTTGCGGAGAGTCGCGCAAGCTGCTATGCTCCTCGTATCCATCGCCGTTGTAGCCGATGGCTTCCGTGGACCGCAAGTTGCCGCATTAAATCTCGCAGGGACTTTCCCTTGGATTCATTGGCGCGCTCTTTCGATGCTCGCGCTTTTAGCGGTTGGAAATTTATTCTGTCTCGCTTGTCCGTTCATGTTTGTTCGTAATGCGGCACGGCGGGTTTTTGTGCCGAGTCTTCGCTGGCCCCATGTTCTGCGGAACAAGTGGCTCGCAATTGGTTTGATCGGCATTTACCTTTGGGCGTACGAGGCCTTCTCTCTTTGGGACAGTCCTTGGCTGACGGCTTGGCTCGTCACCGGATACTTCGTCACAGCAGTATTGGTGGACTCCCTCTTTACCGGCGCGAGCTTCTGCAAGTATGTCTGCCCGGTAGGCCAGTATCACTTTGTGGTGTCTCTGGTATCCCCGCGTGAGATCGCCGTCAGAGATCAAGCCGTGTGCCGGAGTTGTCAAACGTACGATTGCATTCGCGGCAACGAAAAATCCCACGGCTGCGAGCTGTATCTCTTTCAACCGAAGAAGTCGAGCAACTTGGATTGCACCTTTTGTCTCGATTGCGTGAAAGCTTGCCCGCATGACAATGTCGGTCTAATGGCCGTTGCGCCAGCCAAGACGTTGTTGTCCGATCCTTACCGGTCGTCCATCGGCCGGCTCTCGAAGCGCACAGATCTGCTGGCGCTTGTTTTGCTTTTAGTGTTCGGAGCATTTGCCAACGCCGCCGGAATGGTATCTCCGGTGATGATGTGGGAACATCGTTGGCATGCGCGATTAGGTGTTCATGCCATGCCGTTTATCGTGGGAGCGTTCATCTTTGTCTTTGCGGCCGCGCTGCCTGCCGTGATATTTTTCTGTTGTTCGCTGATCAACGGACTGGAAAAAGCTCGCCGTTTGGCATTTTCGTTGGTGCCGCTCGGTGTCGGTATGTGGGCAGGCCACCTCGCCTTTCACGAGTCTCTTGCCACTGGGGTGCAAATCTTATTGTTGGAAGCTGGTTTGTTGCTAACTCTTTACCTTGCATGGCGCATTGCCGGAGCAGTTACCCAGTTTCTTCCGTGGGCCACTGTCGCGTGCTTGCTGTTCGCTGCTGGTATCTGGATTTTCTTCCAACCGATGCAGATGCGGGGGATGATGCATTGAGACTTTTTCTCGTACTGTGTATGGCTTCGTCGCTTTGGGCTGACGGAGGCAAGGTAGTCTTCCAGCGCAAAGCCGGTTCGTTGAACATCACGTTGTTCAGCACGGAATCGCCGGTGCGCGTCGGTCGCCCCGACCTAAGCGTAATGGTCCAAAACACTGCCGACCAAAGTCCGGTGCTGGATGCGGATGTGATTATTCATCTGATCCGCCACGACGCCAACACGATCTCAGGAATCAGTGCGCCGGCCCGCCACGATAAGGCAACCAACAAGCTGTTGTACGCGGCTCGGATGGATATAAACGCGCCCGGCCAATACCGGGTTGAGATCTCGGTCCAGAACAAGAAGGAGAGTGCGCTGGTCGCGGGCGAAATAGAAGTCTCGCCGCCGGAGCCTCCCCTCTTGGCTCATTGGCCCTATTTCGTCGCTCTTCCAGTGGTCGCGCTCTTGTTCGCTCTCAACCAGCGGCTGAAGCGGAAACGGAACGTCGCGAGTCGGCAATAACAGCCATCGCTGCGTTGCGGCCGTTGATCGCGATCACGCTGCCGCCCGGGTGAGTCGCTGCGCCGCAAAGATAGAATCCGCGCATCGGTGTTCGGCAACTGAGACGTCTGTCCCACATGTAGTCGGGCAGGCATTCGCCTTGAAAGATATGGCCGCCGGTGAGACCGACCCGTTGCTCGATATCGCGCGGCCCGAGCGCTTCGCATTCGATGACGGCTGCGGGGATATTGCTGGTGTAGCGGGCGATGGCGTCAAGCGCTAGCTTGGTCCAATCGCTGTTGGCGAATTCGTACGGAACGTATTGGGCGAAGACGCTCATCGTGTGAGTGCCGGCGGGGGCGACGCTGTCATCGTGGACGCTTTGGAAATAGAGTTCGGTCCAGATGCGTGGAGGTAACTTGCCGGCGCGGGCAGCGGCGTAGTTGTCTTTCCACTGCTGCTTGCTGAGCGGCGTGTTGATCTGGCCGTAATGATGCGGCTCAAGGGTTCCGGGACGGGCACGGAAGTTGGGGAGTTCCTTGAGCCAGACGTTGAGTTTGAGAGTGCAGCCGCGCATGGGGATGCCGGCGATTTTGGCGCGCCAGAGCGGATCGGCATGGTTGCCGAGGAGCCGCAGCGCAGTGCGCGGATCGGCGTTGGCGATCACTACGGGAGCGTGAATGGTTTCCCCGCCTTCGAGTTGGACTCCCTCGCCTGGCAGAATGCGGGCGACAGGAATACCGGTCGCGATCGTGGCTCCGGCCTTGGCTGCTGCCTCAGCGATGTGGAACGACACCATGCCCATGCCGCCTTTGACGTAACCCCACATGCCGGGCATGCCGCCGAGTCGACCGGAGGAATGATGGAAGCGGATGGACGCAGTGCCGGCATCAAACGGGCTGGCGTTGGTGCCGATGATGCCCTGACCGAGATAGCCGGCTTGTAGGCGTTCGTCGGTGAGATAGTGTTCGACCATCTCGGCCATGGACCATTCGAAGAGCAGCTTGTATGCTTCTTTGTCTTTGCCGAGACGGCGCTCGATCTGTTCGCGGGTGGGCGGTTCGCCGATCCAGACATCGCTTTCGTTGGCGGGTCGGAGGCGGTCGCGGGTGCGGCTGATGAGCTGGCACATGGCGCGCCAGCCGGAGACGTCGCGCGGAGATAGGCGGGCGATCTCGGCTTCGCACTGTTCGTCGTCTTCGTAGAGCTGGACGCTGGTGCCGTCTTCGAAGGGAAGGAAGAGGCCGTTGATGGCAGGGAACCAGGAGAAGCCAAGGGCAGGGAGGTCGAGTTCCTCGACCACTAAGGGATGGAGCAACCCGGCCAAATACGCACAAGGGGAAACGCGGATACCGGGCCAAGGTTCCTCGATGGTACAAGCGCCACCGACGCGATCGCGCTTTTCCAGGACCAAGACCTGCTTACCGGCGCGCGCTAAATAAGCGGCGCAAGTAAGGCCGTTATGGCCGCCTCCGACAATCACCACATCCCAAGGTTTGCGAGATAGATCGGAGACGGCCATGCCAGTTAGTTTATGCGGTGCGGCCGACGGAGCCGCTGCTTTGACCGCTGGTTAAAGCGGCTTGCGCGGCGGCGAGACGGGCGATCGGCACACGGTATGGCGAGCATGAAACGTAGTCCATACCGACGCGGTAACAGAACTCGACGGAACTGGGTTCGCCGCCGTGTTCGCCGCAGATGCCGACTTCCAAATCGGGCCTTGCGCCGCGGCCCAACTTGACAGCCATTTCCACGAGCTTGCCGACGCCTTCCTGGTCGAGGACGGCGAACGGATCAGCCTTGAAGATTTTGAGGTCTTCGTAGTGTTTGGAGAACTTCGTATAATCGTCGCGCGAAAGACCCATCGTGGTCTGCGTGAGATCGTTGGTTCCGAAGCTGAAGAATTCGGCTTCTTTGGCAACGAGGTCGGCAGTCAAAGCGGCGCGCGGGATTTCGATCATGGTGCCTACCATGTACTTGAGCTTCTTCATGCCGGCGGCCTTGAGAACTTCATCGGCCACGCGAACGACAATGGCTTTCTGATTTTCGAGTTCCTTCACGCTGCCGATGAGCGGGATCATGACTTCCGGAATGACCTTGATGCCCTTCTTGGCTACCTGGACGGCGGCTTCGAAAATGGCACGGGCTTGCATTTCGGTGATTTCGGGATAAGTGATGCCGAGACGACAACCACGGTGGCCGAGCATCGGATTGAATTCGTGCAGCTCTTCGACGCGGTGCAGCAACTCAGGCAGATACTTCTTGAGTTCGGTGACCGGCACGTTGTAGGTGGCGGCCATTTCCTTCTTTGCCTTGACGTCGGCGTGGGGCAGTTTGGCGAGATCGACCATCACGTTTTCGCGCTTGGGCAGGAATTCGTGGAGTGGCGGATCGAGAGTACGGATGACGACCGGGTAGCCGTCCATGGATTTGAACAGGCCGGCGAAATCGGCGCGCTGCATGGGCAACAGCTTCTGCAGGGCCTTTTTGCGGGTCTTTTCGTCGCGCGCCAAGATCATGGCTTGCACGTGGGGCAAGCGGTCTTCGGCGAAGAACATGTGNNACGCCGAACTTGCCGCGGAACTCATCGGCCCACTTCATGAAGGTGGCAAAGTAGTGCGACTTGGGATCGGGCTCGCTGGTCTTGCATTGGCCGAGATAGACTTCGCCCAAAGTGCCATCAAGCGAAATCCATTCGCCTTCTTTCACCACGAGTTTCTTGCCTTGGAACAGAACGGTGGCGATCTTCTTGTGTTCGTCAACGGTGACGGAGGAAGCGCCGACGACGCAGGGACGACCCATGCCTCGGGCGACAACGGCGGCGTGGCTGGTTAAACCGCCAACGGCTGTGAGAATGCCTTTGGAAACGTCCATACCGTGGATATCATCGGGCGTGGTTTCCTTACGGACCAGAATGACTGGACCGGTTTTCGCCATCTCGACGGCATCTTCGGAAGAGAACGCGGCGCGTCCGACGGCTGCGCCAGGGGAGGCGGGAAGACCGACGGCGATTTCCTGCAGCTCTTTGCGCATGGACGGATCAAGAACAGGGTGCAGCAATTGATCGAGCTGGTTAGGCGCGACGCGCATGACCGCTTCTTTTTTATCAATCAGGCGTTCGCCCACCATGTCCACGGCGATGCGGACGGCGGCCGGACCGGTGCGTTTGCCGTTGCGGGTTTGCAGCATGTACAGCTTGCCTTCTTCAATGGTGAACTCGAAATCCTGGACATCTTTGTAATGCTTTTCGAGGCTCGACGTGATGGTGCGCAGTTGCTTGTAAGCAGCAGGCATAACCTTTTCGAGGTCGGCGATGGGCTGCGGGGTGCGGATGCCGGCGACGACGTCTTCGCCCTGGGCGTTGACCAGAAATTCGCCGTAGAACAATTTTTCGCCGGTGGACGGATTGCGGGTGAAGCCGACGCCGGTG
>PMQB01000444.1:1702-4017 GCA_003169195.1 Bryobacterales bacterium | reverse complement strand
GGCGAGCAGAAAATAGTTTGGCCAATCAAAACTATCGCTGCGGGCAATGGCAAATTTGCCGGCGGTCGAGATCGGCGTATATTTGGCTTGATATTGATCAGCCTTGTAGTTGGGAATGATGCCAAAAAGCCTTTTCGACACAACTTCGGTGCTTGGTGTCTGGCCTAAGTCCATTGGCGTATTCGACGGAGCCACCGACGTAGGAAAGGGTAAAACGCCGCCCTCTGGTACTTCTGTGCCAGCTTCCGCTCCAAAGAGAACAGAACCGACCGCCAGTATTACGCACATACACAGCGCTTGCACACTTGCCTAGACGGCACAAAATCACCAGAGGGTTACCCTTTTTCTGCTAGCAAGCGGAAATTCTTTCTTAAACTCCGTTCACCTTCCAACCTTTGCGGATGGTTGGCCGGAGCATCCGGTTCGCTTCCGCGTTGTTGGTAATGCGCATGTTCTCGGCATCCCATTCCAATTTGGTATTAAGCTGAATGGCCAACGCACCGAGGCCGATCCACTCGGTAAAAGCCGCTGAAACGTTGAAATTCGAACAAGCCGGCGCACCGCCCTTACAGGCCCGAATCCAATCGCGATAGTGTCCTGGCGAGCGTGGCAGGAACTCCGCGGGGAATTCGTAATCGCGCATTTTCTCGACGGGCAAATGGCGCGTCCATTCGCCGTAGGTGCCGGTTGTAATCATGCCTTTATCGCCGACGAACAAGCTGCCGTTGGTGCCGGTCCGAATCAGGCTCATCCAGTGCGCTTCCTTCTCTTCGCGCGCACTCAGCGTCTTTGTGCTGGCAGTTGGGGCTTGCCGGGCCGGTTCTTCTTTCGGGTTAAAGAATGCCTCCGTAAAAACGCCGCCTTGAATCTGACGCTCTTTTGGTTTCACTTGCGGATTCGCGTCGCCTTGGCGGGTTCTGGGCAAATCGCCCAAGATCTCAGTCTGCGGCGCGCTGGCAAAGGTGGGCTGTTCACCGCGCATAGCGTCGTACCAGAAAATCTTGACAGGCGGCATGCCCTCCCGAGCGGGAAAATCAAAACGGACTACAGATTTGGCTGGGTAATAAAGATCGCTTCGGCCCTCCTGGCTCACACATTCGACCGAGGTCGGGGCGGTCAACCGCAAAGCCATGTTCGGCGCGCCCAAAATATGGCAGGCCATGTCGCCTAAGGCACCGAGGCCGAAATCGAAAAATCCGCGCCAGGAGAACGGCAAGTAGTCTTCGCTATAGGGCCGCTGCGACGCTACGCCCAACCACAAATCCCAATCCAAATAACCGGGAACGGGCGAGGGCGCCGGCTTTTCGGTGATGCCTTGGGGCCATGCTGGACGGTTGGTCCAGGCATGGACTTCGGTCACATTGCCGATCTCACCGTTCCAAATCATCTCGGCGCACTGGCGAGTTCCCTCGTTGGAATAGCCTTGATTGCCCATCTGGGTGGCGACCTTATAACGGTCGGCGGCTTTCTTCAACTCGCGACATTCCCACACGGTGTGGGCGAGCGGCTTTTGAACATAGACATGTTTGCCGAGTTCCATGGCCACGAGGGCGGCGGCGGCGTGCATGTGATCGGGAATGGTGACGATGACGGCGTCGATATCGTTCTGCTTTTCGAGCATCACGCGGAAATCGCGGAACTTGGGCACGTTGGGAAACTGAGTGTAGATGCCTTCGGCGCGTTTATCATCGACATCGCATAGCGCAACGATATTCTCTGTCTGCGCGCAGGCACGGATGTCGCTGGCGGCTTTGCCACCTGCGCCGATAGAGGCGATGTTGAGCTTCTCATTCGGCGATTTGTAGCCGAGCCGCTGCAGCGACGCCGCTGACCCAAAGCCGGCCGCTGGAATCGCACCCGCCAAGACACTGCCGAAAAAGAAATACCGTCGTGTTGTTTTCATAGGTACCCAGAGATATCTTACGTCTTTTGGATGACCCACGTGGTCATGCAGCGTTGATTTTGGACGATTGTGGTCTTAATTGGGTCCAGAAGTTCGGCACCCAGTTCCGCCGCCAGTGCTTCTAACAGGGGTGCATTCACCAGGTAGCGTTCGGAACCATCGGGCAGCAGAAAGCGACGCCCCGCAATTCGCTGAACTTGTTTTTCCATACCGATGGAAGATGCGAGGCGGCAGAACAGCATGCCGCCGGTACGCAACGTTCGCCACATGCCTTTGAGCATGGCCCGAAACTGCGCGTCATCTTGGGCAAAGTGAAGCACCGCGTTGCAGATCACTACATCGAAATAGGAATCGGCGTAGGGCAGGATTTCGAGTGTGGCCAACTGAAAGTTCGTGGCGGGTAATTTGGGCG
>PMQB01000444.1:0-1690 GCA_003169195.1 Bryobacterales bacterium | reverse complement strand
CGGCCGCGCAAAAGTTGATCGAAGAGGTAAATATCGATCTCTCCAAACTGTTGATGGAGTGTAAGCATCTATAAAAATTCCCGGAAACGCACGATGAGATAAGTATGAGACAGTACCGTGCAGAAACACGTAAGCCTTCCAAAGAAGCGGCCGAGCTCTCATGGGACATAGGGGCAGGCTTTGTCCGGACGGCCAAAGCGACGGTGCAGGATATGTCACCATCGGGAATGGGCTTATTGGTAGCGACGCCTTTCAATGTCGGGGTTACGCTGCAGATCACCATTGGGACAAGAAAGCACGCCGCTGTGGTGAAACGTTGCATTAAGCAAGGGTCGCAGCACTTGTTAGGGGTGAAGTTCGAGCGGTGATGGGTCCTGATTCGGCATGCAGCGACGAGCGAAAAGCACCGAGACGAGTGTTTGCGCCACAGCCGGAATAGCGACTATCCTTTCGCCGTCGTGTGATCGTGCGCGTAGTGGGACCTTAGGGCATCTCCACCAAATTCGCGGGTAAGATCGCGCCAGACCGAGTGAATGTGATTCGCTTTGTCTTGCGTGTTATCCATCTCAATGAGGAAGAACGGGGTCTGCACGCGGTAGTAGTGCGGCTCACCCGGTTTGACGCCGCCCGCCCAGGCGAAATGGATGTCGCGAGCGGATTTGTCCAACATTTCCATGCGCTGGCGAGCGAGGTCGTCGGGCAAATTGCGAGCATACACTTCGACGAGAGCGCGCAATGCGTCAAGTTGATGGCTCTTCATCTTCGGCGCTGGCAACCCCGAAGGCTGGCCCTGCAACGCAGCGACGCGCTTGTCGGAGGTTAGGATATCGGCGTAGGCCTTGGGGTTGACAATGGCGACTTCGCGTTGATGGTCGTCCAGTGAATCGATAAGGGCAAAGCCAAGATCGTCTTCGGCGGCAAGGGTGCGAAGACCTTTTCGAGGACCGACTCGCACCTCGGCTGGGTTGGAACCAAAGAAGCTAGGGGCACAGATCACTTCTCCGTTTGTGACGGTGTAATTCTGGCTGATGTGATGGCCTTCGACCCGATAGCCCCAAAGGCCTGTGGGCGCGGGTGTGCCGAACACGGAGAAGTAATACTTTTCGGGATTGCGGTATTCTTCTTTGGCATTCTCCATCACCTTCAAAACATCTTCGAGACTCATAATGGTCACAGCTTTGATGAAGCCGGCCTGACTGAGCCCCGACGCCAGCAGCGCGGTAGCGAGGTGACGCTGATAGGGAGTCATGTGCCGGAGTTGCAGGCCTTTGCGCTCAAGAGGAACATAGTGCCAGTCGCGGCGTTCATCGTCGCTAAATTCGATGCGCGCTTTGGCCAGTTGCTCGGCATCGAGAGCAGCCAGCAGACGGTTGGCTGTATCGGCCATCACGTCGGGTGCATGAACGGCGGTTGAGTGCGAATGCATGGGCGTGCCGGATGCCAGCCAAGTACCGCCGAACAAAGCGGCAGAGGATTTTAGAAAGGAACGTCGTTTGGTGTCGCACATGGGCGTGACTCCTCCTTGAAGTTGCCGATGGTATCAAAGGACTGGTCGAAAATGTTGGTAGAGGTGCGTCGAAGAGAGTTTGGGCCAAGTGCTTATGAGAATTTGGGCACACTTTGGGTGTACTCATTCCCTGCGCGTTTAAATTTGATGCCCTCTACGCGACTTTTTTCGCGTTGCGGTAGG
>PMQB01000304.1 GCA_003169195.1 Bryobacterales bacterium | reverse complement strand
GCAACCACACGTTCCGCGCCACTGGCATCACCGCATACCTCAAGAACGGCGGCACGCTCGAAATCGCGCAACAGATCGCCAATCACGAGTCGCCGCGCACGACCAAACTGTATGATCGCCGGCAGGATCAGATTTCCCTCGACGAAGTGGAAAGGATAGCCATCTGAAGGCCAACTGTCACGCTGTACGAAATGAAGGAGAGATCGCGCGCAAGCGCACCGCTAAGCTTAAAGCAACGCCACTGATGATCGAGGAAATTGAGGTGGAGTTGGACAAACAGAAAGACCAATCGCAAATTGACCATGCCAGAACCGACCACATCGTCGCTGAGCCAAACGAAGTCAAGACAACGAGTCGCCGACCATGGTGAGGTATTCACTCCTGAGTGGATGGTCGAGGCGATGTTGGATCTAGTGAAGGCCGAAAGCGAACGGATTGACTCCCGCTTCCTGGAGCCCGCGTGCGGAAGTGGAAACTTCCTTGTCAAGATCCTGAGGCGCAAGCTCGCTGCCGTCGAGCTCAAGTTCGGGAGGTCCAACTTCGAAAAACAGCACTACGCGCTTCTGGCTCTGATGTGCACTTATGGAATCGAACTTCTTGAGGACAACATCGCCGAGTGCCGCGTAAACATGCTGGAGATCTTAGTTGACTTTCTGAATCTTGATAAGACGGATGAGCTCTATCGGGTGGCTTCATATGTACTCTCGAAAAACATTATCCATGGTGACGCACTGAAAATGCGGTCCAGAGATGGCGCGCCGATTACGTTTGCCGAATGGGGATACCTCGGCAAAGGCAAGTTCCAGCGTCGTGATTTTCGCTTGGACTTCCTCACTCAGATGTCGGGCTTCATTGCCAATAGCCCACTCTTCGCGCAACTGGGCAAGCACGAGGTCTTCACGCCGACCCGGACATACCCGCCGATGACTGTGGGCGAGTTGGCTGCCTCATCTATAGACGACCAACCGAAAGAGGTCGCATGAGCACTCAAGCAAGCTTTGTACTCCGGAGCCGTAACCCAGATGTTTTGACATGCATAGCGAATCTTTCCAACGACGAGGTCTTCACGCCACCGGAGTTCGCAAATCAAATGTTGGATAAGTTAGCGGAAGCGTGGGCGGACAAGAATGGCGGCGCGAATATCTGGGCGGACAAGACGACGAAGTTCCTTGATCCGTTCACTAAATCCGGCGTTTTTCTTCGTGAGATCACCAGCCGACTTATACAAGGATTGGAAAAAGAGTTTCCTGACCTACAGGAACGCGTCGACCATATCCTAACCAAGCAAGTCTTCGGGATCGCCATCACTTATCTAACAAGTCTTCTTGCCAGGCGCAGCGTCTATTGCTCCAAATCCGCAAACAGCAGTCATTCTGTAGCCAAGTCGCTTGGGAACGAAAAAGGAAATATTTGGTTTGAGCGCGTGGAACACACCTGGCGAAATGGCAAGTGCTCCTATTGCGGAGCGGGTCAAAAAGCACTGGATCGTGGAGAAGGACTAGAAACCCACGCCTATGCGTTTATTCACACAGACGATGTCAAGGGTCTCGTGGCCGAGCTCTTTGGAGATGATATGCAATTTGACGTGATTATTGGAAACCCGCCGTACCAGTTGGATGACGGTGGATACGGTAAAAGTGCAGCTCCGATTTACCACCTCTTTGTAGAGCAAGCCAAACTGCTCGAACCACGCTATCTGTCGTTAGTCATTCCCGCCCGTTGGTTCGCCGGCGGCAAGGGACTGGACGAATTCAGAGAGTCGATGCTCACCGACAATCGCTTGCGCTCTATCAACGACTATCTCAGCGCATCCGACGTATTTCCGGGTGTAGGTCTGAAAGGCGGAGTTTGTTACTTTCTTTGGGACAGAGAGAATCGCGGGCCGTGCCAAGTCGCCACACATTTTAAGGACTGGCCTGTATCCGTGTCGACGCGCCCCCTTCTAGAAGAGGGCGTCGACGTGTTCATTCGCTTCAATGAAGGCCTAGCAATTTTGAAAAAGGTTGTAAGTATCGAAACTGGGGAATCGCAATCGCTGTCCCTACCTGCTGGAAAACGTTTCGAGCGCTTGGTGAGTTCTAGAAAGCCGTTCGCTTTAGATACAACGTTCAAGGGAAAGGCGGCAAAGCGCGCAGGTGATCTATTGGTTCATCAAAACGGCGGCAAGGGGTACACACCAAGAAGTTCTATCACTACCGGCACCGAGCTCATTGACAGTTGGAAGGTTTATGTGGGTCGCGCGGCTCCTGGTACCGGCAATAAAGATACTTATCCCCACAAAATCATCAGCACGCCTTTTGTCGGGGAGCCTGGCAGCATCTGTTCGGAAACCTACTTGTGTATTGGACCATTCAAGTCGAAGAGTCAGGCGGAAAGCGCCTTATCCTATCTCAGTTGTCGGTTAACTCGGCTTTTAATTCTTCTGCACAAACCCTCTCAGGATACTACGCGGAAGGTTTATGGCTTTGTGCCAACGCAACAGTGGACCAAACAGTGGACGGACCAGGATCTCTACGAGAAATATTCGCTATCTCCGAGTGAGATCGCTTTTATCGAGACAATAGTCCGTCCGATGGACCTCACCAACAACGGGCCTGATGAGGAAGTTCTCGACGAAGATGAGTAAGACTATCGAGGAAATCCTTGCGCCGAAACCGAAAGCGAGGCCGCGTGTTTATGCGTACTCGATTACCGATACGGCGCATGTCGGTCTTCTGAAGGTCGGACAAACGACGCGTGCCGTAAAGCAGCGCATCGCCGAGCAGCTCAAGACTGCCGCGATAAAGAACTACACAATCGTTTTGGACGAGCCCGCTGACCGCGACGACGGCGGCACCTTCACAGATCATGCCGTGCGCGCGGCGCTTATCAGGAAGGGTTTCGCTAATGCCGAGCTCGAATGGATGCGCTGCTCCGTCGAAGACGTGAAGACTGTTCTCACTGAATTGCGTACGGGAAAGCAGTTCACTGGCGCGCACAATGAGACATTCGCGATGCGCTGGGAGCAGGTCCAAGCTGTGGACAAGGCGCATGCGTACTTTCAATCCATCTGGAAGGAAAACTCCCATTCCGTCCCACGATTCCTATGGAACGCAAAAATGCGTTTCGGAAAGACCTTCACTGCGTATCAACTCGCCAAACGATGCGGAGCTAAACGCGTGCTCGTGTTGACGTTCAAGCCTGCCGTTGAAGATGCCTGGCAGACGGATCTTGAATCGCATGTTGACTTCGATGGCTGGCAATACCTCTCCCGTCATTCCGACCGAGACCCCACAGAAATCAATCCCGACAAGCCGGTTGTCTACTTCGGCTCATTCCAGGACCTTCTCGGTCGGGATGGGGCAGGAAACATCAAGCCTAAGAACGAATGGATTCACACGGTTAACTGGGATTTGGTGGTCTTTGACGAATATCACTTTGGTGCTTGGCGGGATACCGCAAAGGAGCTTTTTGAAGGAGAAGACGAGGCAATCGCCAGAAAGGAGGCGAAGCTGGAGTACGCGACCGACCTAGAAGAGGTAAATGTGGATCTCAGTGAGCTATCGGAAAAGGAAACTGAGTTTCTGCCGATCACGACAAAGGCTTACCTCTACCTCTCTGGAACGCCTTTCAAAGCGCTCTCCACAGGTGAGTTCATTGAGGAGCAGATTTTTAACTGGACCTACACAGATGAGCAACGCGCCAAAGATGAATTTGCGGCGACGAATCCCGGAAAATGGAATCCCTACGGGGCGCTGCCCCAAATGCGACTGCTCACTTACCAAATGCCAGACGAGTTGCTGGCAATTGCGAGTGGTGGAGAGTTCGACGAGTTTGACCTAAATACGTTCTTTGAGGCATCGGGCAAAGACACAAAGGCTCAGTTTAAACACAAGAGTCACGTGCAGAAGTGGCTCGACATCATCCGTGGTGGATACGCACCGAAGGAAGCCGAATTCTTGAAGACTGGCACTCGTCCTCCGTTTCCCTATTCGGACGTGCGTGTGCTGCCCTATCTTCAGCATGCATTCTGGTTTCTCCCCAACGTTGCGGCTTGCCATGCAATGGCGAACCTGCTGAAAGAAAAGCACAACACTTTCTGGCGCGAATACCAAGTGCTCGTTGCTGCAGGCGCCTCTGCTGGTATCGGGCTGGACGCGTTGCCACCGGTACGCAAAGCGATCGGGAGCGGATTCGATACCAAGACGATCACACTTTCCTGCGGTAAACTCACCACTGGCGTCACGGTGCCGCAGTGGTCGTCCATCCTCATGTTGCGAAACCTCAAATCGCCGGAGACCTACTTTCAGGCTGCATTCCGCGTGCAGTCGCCGTGGTCCATTAAAAATCCGAACGGCGACAACCCAAACGAGGAAGAGATCCTGAAGCCTGTATGCTTCGTCTTTGACTTCGCTCCGACCCGGGCTTTACGGCAGCTTTCTGAGTACGCGATCGGCCTTTCGCCCAACGAACTGAACCCAGAGAACGCGGTCAAGGACCTCGTGTCGTTCCTGCCAGTGCTGGCATACGACGGGGCGAACATGACTCAGATCGATGCGGGCGGCATTCTCGACATAGCGATGGCCGGTACATCGGCCACGCTGCTGGCGCGCAAATGGGAGAGTGCGCTACTCGTGAATGTAGATAACGACACCTTACGTCGCATCTTGGACAATCCGGAAGCGATGGCAGCCGTTGAGCGCATTGAAGGCTGGCGCACGCTGGGCGACAACATCATCGAGACCATTATCAACAAGAGCGACAAGGTTAAAGAACTCAAGAACAAAGCCAAAGAGAAGGACCTGACGGCCAAGCAGAATAGGGAGCTTACCGAAGAAGAAAAAGAGTACAAATCCAAGCGGAAGCTCGTGCAGGAGAAGCTGATCAAATTTGC
>PMQB01000657.1 GCA_003169195.1 Bryobacterales bacterium | reverse complement strand
TATTTAGGGCAGGAAATTGGCGTGGCGCCTGGCAGCCAACTGGTGAGTGCGGCGGTGATTGAAGGTGGCGACCAGGTGGCGCGCGTGCTGGCCGGCGTGGACTGGATGCTTAACTTCCCCGTACGCGTGTTGAATTTATCGTTGGGTTTTCCCGGGTATTTCGATCAATATATTCCATTGTTAAAGAAGCTTTTGGACAAAGGAGTATTGCCGGTGTTTGCGATCGGCAACGAAGGACCAGGCGCCAGTTGTTCCCCCGCGAATTATCCGCAGGCGTTATCGGTGGGGGCGGTCGATGATCAGGGGAACGTTGATCCTGATTCAAGTAGCGAGACGTTTCCGCGCAAGGTGAATCCGGTAGTGCCGGATTTGGTGATGCCCGGTGTGGATATTGTTTCGGCGAACGCGGGGCAGGCGAATTTTCGGCTGGATAGCGGGACTTCGATGGCGGCGCCGCATTTGTCGGGGTTGGCGGCGTTGCTCTTGGAGGCATGTCCCGAAGCGAACGTCAATCAGCTACAAACGGCCGTTTGCCAAGCCTGTGCGCGGACCGCGACTATGCCGCCTAGCCGAGCGAATTTGGGAATGCCCGACGGAGCTAAAGCTTTGGGTATCCTGCAGAAATTGGTGGGTGCTGGGAAAAAAGCTGCGGGTGCCCAGACCGCCGCCGGTTAGATCTAACTAACTTGATCAATACCCTATTCCGTGGCCGTTGGCCCTCATGGAATACGGTCCTACAACCGATGTCTTCTGCGTGGCCATCTTTCCCACGCGCTCAGCTTCATCCCGCGTGTCGACGCGAATCGGACTCTACCTGTTCCTTGCCCACAGTTTTGCCTGGGGAGCAGCCCAGGACTTTGGTCAAGTCACCGTCAACGGTGCGCCGAAGAGCCTCACGCTCACCTATTCCTTTAGCGGTCTCTCCGCTGCACCCGCCTTCTCCTTGGCCTGGAACCGCGATTTTCAGGCGGCCGCTCCTGTCTGCACCGTCGGCAGCACCACCACTTGCACCATCGTCGTCACCTTGAATCCTCTCCGACCCGGCCTCCGCCAAGATCAACTCATTGTCAAAAACCAGTCGTCTCAGGTGCTAGCCACCACGCTCTTGCACGGCATAGCCGTCTCGCCGCTCATCGCCGTCTACCCAGGAGTCATCTCCACTCTGGCAGGCAGCGGCGTCTTGGGATACTACAACTCAGCAAATCCGAGCCTCGCGCAATTCTGGAGTCCGCAGGGCGTCGCGCTCGATGGCAGCGCTAACGCGCTATACGTCGCGGACACTATCAACGGAGCAATTCGCAAGGTCGTCTTATCGTCCGGTAACGTCACCACGGTTGCCGGCAACGGCGCTAGCGGCTACTCCGGCGACGGCGGCTTGGCCACTCTCGCCGAACTAAATACGCCTACCGGCATCGCGGTCGATGGCGGCGGCAACCTCTATATAGCTGACCAAGGCAACAATGTAATCCGCCGCGTGGATGCCGTAACGCACATCATCACAACCGTGGCGGGTGGCGGAACCGTTGCGTCCGGAGCCGATGGCTATGGCGACGGCGGCCCAGCCACTAGCGCCATTCTTTACGGCCCGCAAAGCATAGCCGTCGATAGCTTGGGAGACATGTTCATTGCCGATACCTATCACCAACTGGTGCGCGCGGTCGACGGCACAACGGGAATCATTACCGCCATCGCAGGGGGCGGTCGCTTAGTTGGTACAGACGGTTACGGCGACGGTGAACCCGCCACTTCTGTTCAACTGCGCAATCCCGCTGGCGTCGCGCTCGATAGCACCGGCCAACTCTACATAGCCGATACCGGGAATAACATGATTCGTCGCGTTAATTTGGTCTCGGGCTTGATCACCGCCGCGGCAGGGAATGGCAATTGGGCCTATTCAGGCGACTATGGTTTAGCAACCAACGCCACCCTCGCTTCGCCACAAGCGGTCGCCATCGACGCGGCCAACAACTTATACATTGCTGATTACGGCAACAACGCGATCCGACAGGTAAGCGCCAGCTCGCAAGAGATCGTTACTTTGGCGGGGAGGGGGTCAACCGGATACAACGGTGATGGCGGCAATCCCACCGTAGCCTTTCTCACAAGCCCGATGGGCATAGCATTGGACGAAAACGGAAATCTGTACATCGGCGATAGCGGCAACAACGTGCTGCGCACCGTTTCGTACGCCGCGTCACCGCTCAGTTTCCCTAGTGAGCCTGTGGGCGCCCTGAGTGCCACGCAATCGGTCACCGCAATGAATATTGGAAATCAACCCCTGACCATCGGTGATATCTCGATCAGCGGCGGCTTCCAACAAGCATCCACAGGCTTGGCTGATTGCGCCATCGGTCTGGCACTCGCGCCTGGGGTAAGCTGCGACACGGCGATTAGTTTCGCTCCCAACCAAACCGGAGCCATCAGCGGCTACGCCAAAATCACCAGCAATTCGCTCAACTCCGCGGCGCAGGTACAGACCGTCAATCTCAATGGAACCGGCGCATCGGGGGCTGGGCCAAGAGTGTCCCTGAACACGTCGACGCTGACCTTCAGCCCGCAAACCGTCGGCAATAGCAGCGCACCGCAAATTGTCACGTTGACCAACTCAGGCGGGAGTTCCTTCAACCTTTCGAGTATTTGGCTTTCCGGTGCGCAAGAAAACGACTTTCAAATTTCTACCACCTGTGGCGTCTCCCTCGCGGCAGCCGCAAGTTGCAACGTTTCTGTGACATTCATGCCGGCGGCAAACGGAGCCAGGACAGCGTCTTTGTATTTTGCTGATTCGGTAGTGGGCACTCCGCAAAGCGTAGCCCTCAGCGGCACAGGCAACGGGGGAGCTGCGCTGCTAAATACAACTTCTTTGTCTTTCACCGCGACAGTCAACTCGACCAGCCCTGCCCAAACTGTCTACCTCACCAACACCGGCAGTTTTTCGCTTCAAATTCTGGGCGCCACCATAGCTGGCGCGAACGCCAGCGAGTTTCAGTTTTCGAGCAATTGCAGTACCAGCATTGTCGCTGGCGGCAGTTGCAGTTTCTTCATCACATTTTCGCCGGCGGCGGCGGGAGCGCGCACAGCCACACTCAGCATTTTCGACGGCGCCAATGGCTCGCCACAGGCCGTTGCGCTTTCAGGAACGGGCACAACGGTCATCCCCAGTTCGGGTTTGCGCTTCATTCCCGTTACGCCTTGCCGCGTGGCCGATACTCGCTTAGGCACTGGACCCTTCGGCGGACCGATCTTGAGCGGGGGCGTCTCCCGCGACTTCACGATACCAAGTAGCGCTTGCGGTATACCCACCACTGCGCAGGCCTATTCACTCAACTTCACGGTCGTGCCCTCGAGCCGGCTTAGCTTCCTAACCGTTTGGCCCGCTGGCCAGCCGCAGCCATTGGTTTCGCTGCTCAATTCTGATGGGCGCATAAAAGCGAACGCAGCGATTGTGCCAGCGGGCACAAATGGAGCGGTCAGCGTCTATGGAACGGAGAGCACGCACGTGGTCATTGATATTAACGGCTATTTTGTGCCGGCGACGAACGGCGCGGCTCTGGGTTTTTACCCGCTCACGCCCTGCCGCATTGCCGACACGCGCTCTACGACCCCGCTCGCGGCGGCCGTGACGCGTGACTTCTCACCTACGTCCAGTGCTTGCGGCGTGCCGTCATCGGCGGTCGCTTATTCGCTGAATTACACGGCGATTCCCATCGTTCCCATTAGCTATTTATCGACCTGGCCCTCCGGCCAACCGCAACCGGTGGTTTCGACGCTGAACACAACCATGGAAATTACCGCAAACGCCGCGATCGTCCCCGCCGGAACCAACGGCAACTTCACGGTGTACTCCAGCGATCCGACAAATTTGGTCATAGACATCAACGGCTATTTTGCCCCTGCCACCCAGAGCGGTGCATTATCCCTGTTTAACTTAACCCCATGCCGTGTTCTCGATACACGTTTGACCACCGGGCCCATTGACAACGGCGTCGTGAGCGTCGCTGGATCGGCGTGTGCAGTGTCTACCACGGCACGGGCTTATGTCTTGAATGCCACGGTTGTACCCATAGCGCCCTTATGGTATCTCAGTCTTTGGCAAGACGGCACCCCTTGGCCGGTGTCTTCTGTCTTGAACGCCGACGATCAGGTGATTGCGTCGAACATGGCTATCATTCCGACGACCAACGGTTCCATCGATATGCTCGCTTCGAATCCAACGAATCTGGTTCTCGACATATCCGCGTATTTTGCGCCGTGAGATTTCGCAGAAACAGTCTTGCTTATAGAGGCAATATCTGTTCCCGCGTCGTATCGAAATTAATGCGCCTTCGCTCCACATAAGAAATGTTTCCTAAATGCGAAGCCTGCGCCGAGCGATGTCCAATCAGAACATCTCCATTCGGCCGCGCCCGGCTCTTCAAGCAATCCAGAAAATTGTTCACATGCTCCTGCGTGAGCGGATCATTCGTCCCTTCAATCTTGACCGTCTTCAGAACCTCCGCCGGCTCCTTTGCGTTAAGCGGGTAATATTCATACCGCGATCGGTCAATCCACAGCCTGCCTTCGCTGCCACACATCTCAATCGCTTCACCCTTGATTCCAGGCACGAGTGTTGCCTCAAATGTGGCCGTAAAAGGATTCGGATCAGCGTATTCCAGATTGACGTTGATCGTATCCGGCGCTGTGCGCCCGTCGCGGTAGTGATACACGCCACCCGTTGCATTCGCCGAGCACGGAATTTCGCGTCCCATGAACATGTGCACCACATCAATCCAATGCGTGAACAAGTCCGTCACTTGGCCGCCGCCGAAATCCAAATAGGCGCGCCAGTTATAGAACTGTTGCGGATCATAATCGCGCCACTTGATTGGCCCTACAAATTGCGCCCAGTCTAAATTATCCGGTTTGTTGCGCAAATTTCCAGGTGCTTTGCGCAAATGCCAGCCGTTGCCATACCACCAAGTCCGCGCCAACGTAATAGAGCCGAGCTTGCCCGTATCAAAATACTTTTCTTTTGCCACCCGGTAATGCGTCCCGGAGCGCTGCTGCATGCCCACCTGGCAAACGCGCTCGTTGACCCGCGCCGCCTTGACGATGAGCGGGCCTTCTTCAATGGTGCGCGTCAGCGGCTTTTCGACATAGACGTCTTTGCCGGCGTTGAGCGCGTCGATGGCGACCTGCGCGTGCCAGTGGTCGGGCGTGGC
>PMQB01000108.1 GCA_003169195.1 Bryobacterales bacterium | reverse complement strand
CCCAGGTGCATACATCAGCCCCGTCGAAAACCCTGCGCACCCCGCCGCCAGCGATTCATCTAAGATGCCTGCCATCTCATCTAGCTGGGCCGGTGTTGGAGTTCCCTGCCCTGGCCCGCAAACCGCAATCCGCAGACTGCCATGCCCCACCAACGACAGCGCGCTGTCTTTCGCCCCGCTCTCCGCCATCGCTTGCAAATACCCTGCCGCGTTCGGCCAACCCCACCCATCCGTGCGACCCAAAATGCCCGATCCGAACTCGCGCAGGGCCGCTACATCACCAGAATGCGGAAACGGTGAAAAGCCGCAGTTGCCCACCACCTCCAGCGTCACGCCCTGCTTCAGCTTCTCCTTGCGGCCTTCCAATACCTGCAAATCGGAATGGCTGTGAATATCAATAAACCCGGGCGCCACCGCCAATCCCTGGCAGTCGATCGTCTCGCAATCCGCCGCCGCCACCGCCGGACCTATCGCCTCTATCCGCTTGCCCTTCAGCAGAATGTTTGCAGTTTGCGCCGCTGCACCCGTTCCGTCAAAAACCGTTGCATTTTTCAGCAGAAGCATGTTCGCACCTTGATGGATAGAATAGCTGCATGATTACTGGCGACCCGGTTGCATCGCCCGCTAACAACGGCCTCCAAGCCAAAGTTGGCCATTTTCGCTGGTTTATCTGCGGCTTGCTCTTCTACGCCACCACGGTCAATTATATGGACCGGGTTGTCATGGGCATTCTCAAAACGACCATCTCCAAAGACCTTCATTGGAACGATACCGACTACGGCACCATCACTGCCGTCTTCCAATTTGGCTACGCGCTGATGCTGCCTATCGCCGGACGCCTGATTGACTGGCTCGGCATTCGTTTGGGCTACACGCTGGCCGTATTGGTGTGGGGCCTCTCTTCCATGGCTCACTCGTTCGCAGGCAATCTATTTGAGTTCGGTGCCGCACGCTTAGGCCTTGGCCTTGGCGAAGCCGCCAACTTCCCCGCTGCCATCAAGACGATTGCCAACTGGTTTCCCCGTCGTGAGCGCGCCTTAGCTACCGGCGTTTTCAATAGCGGTACCAACGTGGGTGCACTCATCGCACCACTCATTGTTCCCATTGTTGTCGCACGCTTTGGTTGGCACTCCGCGTTTCTGGTCACCGGATCGTTCAGTCTGTCGTGGATCGTTTTCTGGCTGCTCTTTTACCGTGAGCCGGAAAAATCCCCGGGTCTTTCCCCTGCCGAACTCGCGTTCATTCGTTCCGACAATGAGCCAGAGACGACCGTCAAGATTCCTTATGCTGAGCTACTGCGAAAGCGCTCCGCTTGGGCGTTCCTGATCGCCAAATTCTGCACCGATCCCGTTTGGTGGTTCTATCTATTCTGGATTCCCGGCTTCTTGGGGACCAAATACCACGTTGATCTGCAGCACATCGGACCACCGCTCGTCGTCATCTATCTCGCAGCCGACGTAGGGTCCATCGCGGGAGGCTGGCTCTCGTCCGCTCTTCTAAAACGCGGTTGGGAACTGACGCGCGCGCGCAAAACCACCATGTTGATCTTTGCCTGCTTGGTCCTCGCCATCACCTTGGTGCCGTTTACCGCTGGGAACTTGTGGCTAACGGTGGCGCTGATCGGTATCGCTGCCGGATCTCACCAAGGCTGGTCGGCCAACGTGTTCACCATGTCGTCTGACTGTTTTCCTCGCAAAGCTGTGGGATCGGTCGTCGGACTCGGCGGACTCGGCGGTGCGGTCGGCGGAATTATTGTTTCGCCCCTAGTCGGCAAATGGCTCGACATCTCCCATCAAGCCTATGCGCCGCTCTTCTTCATTGCCGGCTCAATGTACCTATTCGCTCTATTGATTGTTCACTTGCTCTTACCGCGCTTCAAGCAGGAAAGCTTTTAGTCCAGGTGGAACACTTCCTCTAAGGGCGTCATCGCTTGATCGGGCCTGACGCCAGGAGGATTCATAAAGAACTCGGCCATCTCTTTCTGCCATCGCGCATTTACTTCACGCGCCGCCATACCTTCTAACGCCTTCTGAAAGTCTGGCGTTTCCACGTAGCCCACCAACAAGCCATCGGGTCGGAGGAACAACGAATAGTTCCCCCAACCCGTTTCGCGCAAAGCCTGTTGCATATCTGGCCAGACGGTTTTGTGCCGCTCCTTGTACTCGTCCAACCTTTCCGGCCTGACTTGCAAAACGAAGCAGACACGTTGCATGGTTTATCGCAGAAACGCCTCGTGCAAGCCGCCATCCACGGGAATAATGTGGCCTGTGGTCTTGGCGCTTTCGTCACTCGCTAGCCACACAATGGCCGCCGCGCAATCCTGCGGCAAAATCGGCCGCCGCGTCAATGTACGCTGGGCATAGAAATCCGCCAGCTTGTTGCGCAACTCTTCCGTCGATTCGCTTTCGGCGAATTCTATTTTGTATTTCTGCAATGAACCGATGACACGGTCGCGCGGGAACATCGTCGACCCCGCCACGACCGTCGCCGGCGCAATACCGTTCACACGCACCAACGGCGAAAGCCCAACTGCTAATTCGTGAATGAGATGGTTTAACGCTGTCTTACTCACGTCATACGCCTCGCTGCCGTGCTTCGAAACCACAGCGTTGGCCGAACTGGTCAAGACAATCGACGCCGGAAGTTTTTGTTCCTTCAACACCCAGCCGCATTCGCGCGCCAACAGGAAGTTTCCCGTGACATTCACTAGAAACGTCTTGCTCCACTGCGCTTCTGTCAATTGCCCGTCGGCCCCAGCCACTGGGAAAATAGCCGCCGTATTCACAATGGCGTCAATTCCGCCGAATTCTAGAACTGCCGCCTTCGCTGCATTCGCGACACTTTCCGCCGAAGAAATATCAACCGTGGTTGTTGTCACCGCATCCGCCGACGAAATCTTCGCCGCTTCCGCCGCCACGTCTTTGATGGCTTGCTCGTTCATATCAGCCACCACGATGTGCGCGCCCTTACGCGCCAGCAACAGCACCACTTCACGCCCAATTCCGCTGCCGCCGCCCACCACCATCACAATCTTGCGGCTGAACTCCGCTTCCGCCGGCATGCGCTGCAATTTCGCCTCTTCGAGTGCCCAGTACTCAATGCGAAAAGCTTCCGAACGCGGCAGCGCTACGTAATTCTGAAAGCTCTTGAATTCCTGCGATTGCTCCGGACGACGCGCTTGCGGATACGGATGCGCTACTTCGCCTGAATTCAGAGCATTCGCGCCCGACATTACATGAATCGCATTGATAAAGAATTCGGTGGTAATCCGCGCTTCCTTCTTGTTCTTGCCGAATCCAAACAGGCCGAGACCGGGGATAATCACCACGGACGGATTGGAATCGCGCAGTTTGGGCGAATCCGGCGTCGCATTCGCTTGATAATACTTGCCGTATTCGCCGCGATAAATTACCGCCTCATCGGCAATTTTCTTCTTCAGAACATCAACGCTCTCCTCACCCGATTTCCAATCCACGAACATCGGGCAAATACGCGTTCTTAAAAAATGGTCAGGGCAACTGGTGCCCAAGTTGCCCAGCGCCTTCGCCCATTTCGATCCTGCAAAAGCCAGCGCGTCCTCATGATCGGTGTAGTGCGCAATCACCCGTTTATTCGAAGAAGCAATACCGCGCAGCGCCGGCAAAATGGAAATGGCAATCGCCTTGCGGTCCCCCAGCGGAGCACGTTCCAAACCTCCAAACAGCGCCGACCCCTTGGGCTGGCGTTCCGTGATGAACTCGCCCATTTGGTCAATTGTTTGGACACTGCTCAAATAGCACTCGCGCTGCGTGTTGCCCCACGTGAACAAACCATGGCTACCCAGCAGCACGCCGTCACAGCCGGAATTGTC
Source organism: Bryobacterales bacterium (assembly GCA_003169195.1). GTDB lineage: Bacteria > Acidobacteriota > Terriglobia > Bryobacterales > Bryobacteraceae > Bog-105. The sequence continues at coordinate 11,883 of PMQB01000108.1, read as the reverse complement.
CGCTACCGCTTTGGCCAACATCAGTCCCAATTCGAATCCAGGCCGCTGCCAGGGAAGCCAAACAATTTTGCGCCCGTAATGTTTATTGAACTCGTCTAAGCGTTGTTTGCCATTCGCGCTGGCGGCCAGTGCAATAGACCAATCTGGATGCAGATGATCCACATGCGCAAACGGCAAAAACCCATGCAGCGGCGTATCAATCGAAGCTGCCACCTTATTCTCGCCAAACGCTGAAAGCGGGTAGAACCGCACCATTTCGTCTTCGTGCGCTTCACCTTTGTAGATGGCTTTCAAACTCTCCAAGCGGTCCTGATAGAGTAGGGCAAATCCGGACTCCTTAATCGAACCCAGATCACCGCCGCTGCCCTTCACGGCCAGCACCTTGACTGTCTTGCCTGTGAATGGATCGGGCAAATCAATTTTAGAACTGGTATTTCCCCCGCCGAAATTTGTAATGCGCAAATCGGCACCCAGCAGATTCGAACGGTAGCGCAACAAAGCCAGCTGATCTTTTTCCAAGCTAGCGGCGGTGGAATCCACCCAAAGATCTTTCAAGTGGCGAAGAGACGAGGTGACAGGCATAACTTAATAGATTATCTTTCCTAAGCGTATGAACCAGCGTTTGACATATTGCGCGCACCACGTTCTTGGGTCACGCGCTCCAGATATCCACTTTGACGGAATGCCTCTTGCGGATTTTCCGGTAATCCTTTGGTGGTGCGCCACGCGCGGATGGCGGGCCGTACATCTGTGGCGAACGCATCTTGCAGGCAACCCTCCGCCCTCACGATATCAGCGCTCTGTTGTGCCGCTACCAGTTGCTTGTAATCAACCAATGCGGCCTTAGCGAACAGTTCCTGCGCCATCGTCACAGTCTGGATCATGGCTTCCATCTTGCCCTTGAGATTGTGGCTTTGATCAATCATGTAGGCAATATCAGCATGCTTTCCGCCTTCCCATTCGAAGAACAAGATTTCGTGGAAAATGCGAAACACCTGGTACGGGTCAATTGAGCCAAGGGTAAGATCGTCGTCAGCATAGCGGCGATCGTTGAAGTGAAATCCGCCCAACATATCTTCCGCCAGTAACCAAGCCACAATCTGTTCGATGTTTTGCGATAGATAATGATGCCCGGTATCGACCAGCACTTTCGCTTGTGGACCCGCTTTGCGGGCGAGCAGAAAAGCCATGCCCCAATCGGCAATGTCTGTGTGATAGAACGCCGGCTCAAACGGTTTGTATTCCACCAGCATGCGCTGTTCCGGAGAAAGAGCGGCATGCAACTGCTGCAGACATTCTTCGAACCATCTTTTCCGCTGACGAATATTGGCGCTGCCCGGATAGTTTGAACCATCGGCAAACCAGAACGAGATATCGCGGCTCTTCAACCCTCGGGCGATGGCAATGCTGTCCTGCGAATGTTCCATCGCTTCTGTTCGCGCTTTTTCGTCAGGATTGCCGAACGATCCGAACTTGTAGATTTGATCCTGAAACAGATTAGGGTTAATAGAACCCGGCTGCACTCCATATTGATTGGCCAGTGCCGCCACTTCGTGAATGCTGTCTAAGCCATGCGGAAAATCCCACAACACATGGAGCGCAATGGTGGGACAAACGCCTGTGAGCGAGTGGACTTGGCCGGCATCGCTGAATTTCTCTTCAATCGTGCCTGCCGCCGCAGCCTGCAGAAATTTCCCGAAACGCGTTCCCGTGTTGGCAAAACCCCACGACGGGATCTCGATCCGAAATCGATCCAGAGCCTTGAATATAGTTTCAGTAAGTTGTGATTCCATTTGTCTGCGCCGCTTAGCCAAACCAAGCCGCCTTCTATGTTACGTCACAAACGGCTTATTCAACCAGGATGACGTCAAAAGTACGAGGGCCGTGGACGCCTTTGACACGAATCATCTCAATATCCGCGGTCGCGGAGGGTCCAGCAATCGTTGTAATGGGAATGTTGGCAAACGCCTTCATCTGTTGGATGCCTTCGGGAACGGTCTCCACCACCTGCCCTGCAAAAACAACACAAAGGTGGTAATCGGGAATCAAGCTCAACGCTCGACGTGCCTCACCTGCGCTATGCCGCAGCACAATCGAGCCAGTTGCTGCGATGGCCAACGCACAATCGGTCAGAACACCTTCGCTCGCGTCCACCTCTTGGTAGCTCGCCCCTTCGCGAAAGAAATGAAAACCGTCGGGAAGCCAAGCTCGGGGCAAATCGCGCGGAATGAGTAATGACATTTTTCCACGTGCGCGCAAAGCCGCCGCCACCGCCGTAGCCACTTCGCCCTCTTGCGAATGAAACACTGTGGCGCCGTAATCGTGCAAGCGGTCCACTAAGAGTTCGAGTCTTGCGTCTACGTCCAATGACCCCTGCCGTACATAATTTCTCGGAATGGCGTCGTAATCCGCTTCTCTGGCCGGCGTGGAACCGCCCATGGCGTCGCGAATTCGCTCCAAAATCTCATCGCGTGCGGAACTCATCAGCCCACCTCTCTTTCACGCTTTACCCACCACTCGCGGAAAGACTCCTTGGGAATCGCGGGCAAATCACGGATGCCCGTCCAGGCGTCCAAGCCGAAAGGCAGATGGCTAATCGTGCCTTTGCTCACAAACGGCACTTGCCCAATCCGCCCCAGCTTTCTAGCCCGATCCAGATGTTCCGGCGATTGTAAGGCATAGGCCGCCACTTTCATCGCCATTCGTTCCTCCAGCGGCGCGTCGCCACGCTCCACAACCTTGTGTCGCAAATGCACAAGAATTTCCGGAATATTGATTTTGACGGGACACACTTCATAGCAAGCGCCGCAGAGCGACGATGCGTAAGGCAGTGTCTGCGAATGTTCCATTGACTGCAATTGCGGAGTGAGAATAGCGCCGATCGGTCCACCATAAACAGATCCGTAGGCGTGGCCGCCGGTCTGCCGGTAGACCGGGCACGCATTCAAACACGCTCCACAACGAATGCAATCCAGCGTTTCGCGCGCTTCGCGATCACCCAAAACCTTCGTGCGTCCGTTATCCAGCAAGACCACATGAAATTCCTGCGGGCCGTCTTCTGGAGTTACACCGGTCCAAATGGAATTGTAGGGATTCATGCGTTCGCCCGTAGCGGAACGCGGCAGCGTTTGGAGATAGACTTCCAGATCTTGAAAGCTGGGGATCACCTTCTCAATACCAATCAGGCTGATCAGCACTTTGGGCAACGAAATACACATGCGCCCGTTGCCTTCGGATTCCACCACACACACCGACCCAGTGTCGGCAATTGCAAAGTTCGCGCCGCTGATGGCCACCGGCACGCGGAGAAACTTTTCGCGCAAGTAGGCGCGCGCCGCGGCAGCCAAATCTTCCGGCTTGTCCCCTAACTCAGTCAAATTCATTTTGTCGAGGAAGATGCGCCGAATCTCCATGCGATTCCGATGCAGCGCAGGAACCACGATGTGCGACGGCTTGTCTTCACCCAACTGCACGATCAGATCTGCAAGATCCGTCTCATAGGGCGTAATGCCATTGGCTTCCAACGCAACATTCAAGCGAATTTCGTCCGAGGTCATCGTCTTCACCTTGATGACTTCTTTCGCCTGCTGCGCTTTCACCAAGCCCACAACAATGCTGTTGGCTTCGTCCGCATCACGCGCCCAATGAACCATGCCTCCCGCGGCAGTACAAGTTCGCTCAAACTGCTCAAGGTAGAAGTCGAGATGCCGCAGAGTATGCTGCTTGATTTCATGGCCACTCTCCCGCAACTGTTCCCAGTCGGGCATCTCACCCACCACCTTGGCGCGTTTTTTGCGAATCACATCGGTAGCGTGTCGCACATTGTGGCGAACTTGCGTATCGCGCACGAGAGCTTTCGCCGCCACTTGAAACTTCGGCGCATTGGCTGCGTCGCCCACGTAGGTACTCATCAAACCACCCCTCGACTGTCTCGCGACGCCAGAATTTCCGCTAAATGCATCACTCGCATGCCCGCCCGCTGCCGGCTGAGCGCACCGCCTATATGCATCAGGCATGAGTTATCAACCGCTGCGCAAATCTCAGCGCCTGAATTGAGCAGGCAGCGAACTTTATCAGAAAGCATAGCTGCCGATACATCGGCATTCTTCACGGCGAACGTACCGCCGAAACCGCAGCATTCTTCCGCTTCAGGCAAATCAACTAACGTCAGCCCACGTACGCTGCCCAAGAGACGCGCCGGCCGATCTCCCAACTTCAGAGAGCGCAGCGAATGACACGACGGGTGCAACGCAACGGTGTGGGGAAAAAACGCACCCACATCCGTCACTTCCAACTTGTCGACCAGTAACTCAGTAAATTCGAAAAGTCGGGGCAGCAGGTTCTTCACGGCACGTTTTAACGATGCGTCGCCACTAGCCGCCGCCATCTTCGGATAGTGGTCTCGAATCATTGCCACGCAAGAAGACGACGGAATACAGATGGCTTCGGCCCCGCGAAACACCTCCAGGAAATGCTGCATCATTGGCAACGCTTCCTGTTGATAACCAGTGTTGTAATGCATCTGGCCGCAACACGTTTGAGCCGGGCGAAACTCTACGGTATGGCCCAGCTTTTCCAACACGGCTACTACCGCTTTACCGGTCTGAGGGAAGAATGTGTCGTTATAACAAGTGATGAAGATTGAGATCTGCAAGAGTGACCTAGATCCTGAGCGCCATGATCGTCTAGATCTATGCTACTGCGAGTCTGCCTGCTTTTCTCTCCTTAAGCGCCGAAAACGGGCTTGATATGCCGATCGTACAGATTCTGGGTGACATTCTTAGCGATTGTGGGCGCAAACTGATCGAGAAATCCAAGATACTTCGGTCCTAGTTTGGCGGCCACTTTGAATCCAACGTGGAGAAGCTGGCGCAAATCGCTATTGAATTGTGGATTGGATTGGACATGGCGCAGTGCATCCTGATACTGCGCAGAACTCCAACCCCGTACAGTCTGAGGCAGAGGTAGCTTCTTCACGTCGATGCTGATGACGGCCGCATAAGGGGCACATAAGGCGTCGCGCTGTTCATAGGCCTGCGCGTACACATCTTTCGCAAGCTGCAAACCTTCGCCGCCGGCTTCTGCCAAACCAATCAGTTCTTCGAGCCACGTTGTGCCAGCCGTTTTCAAATGAACACCAGCGTCGAACTTCTGCAAGGCTTCGCGCATCGGCTTGTAGATGGAAAATTTGTCGCTGCCGGAATGGACGCTGAGCTTCAGATTGGCCGGAAGATGGTATTTTTTCACAGCGAAAGCGATGGTGGCTAGATCGTCGGAAAACTCTTCGCTGAACTTAGGAATGTCGCCCTGGTAATCGACACCTTTATTAAATCGGCCTGTAAACTTAGGCGCAATGGTTTGGATAGGAATGCCTTCGTCGGCAATCGCGACAAGAATGATCAATAACTCCGCAGGTGTTTGGGGGCTATCAGTTTCATCCATAGACACCTCCGGGATAAATCTGCCCTTGCCTTTGCGCTCTTCAATCTTGCGGTAGATGCGTCCCGCCTCGGTGACAGCCGCCAGATATTTCCCCACCGTTCGTTCGATGAAGGTTTTATCAATTTGCGGTGACTGCGCAATTCCAGGAATCTGCAGCTCACCGATCAGCTCCGGATGCCGTTTTACAAAGGCAGCAACTGCGTCCGGACCGGCCGGTTTGGCAATCCAATCGGCCACGTCGATGGTGTAGAAGTCGCTAGCGGCCAGAAACCGGTCAACCGTATCGAAATTGATATGGTCAGCGTCAACGTGGTAGGGATAGCTCCAGCCAGCCTCACGCACGGCTGTGTCGGCGGCAGCGCGCACGCTGTCGGGTTCGGAGCCGATAATGTTGTGTTCGCGATTCGACTTGTTCCACACAGGCACGACAATGACGCCGTTCTTGGCCGCCAGAATGCAAGCTTGCAACTGGGCTCCGGCTTGGTGGGCGAAGCGGTCCCCTACGCCAAGTGAGTTTTTGCTGAGAGTCAGTGATTCAGACATATGTTTTTCCAATCCTTAAAGAATCAAGCGCGGATTTGCGCCTCCAAAAAAGTGGCAATGGAACGTGTTAACGCGCGCGGATATTCGGTCTTCGCCATAGCCAACGCCTGCGTGCGAGCCAAACGCCGGCCCGCTACTCTGAACGTTTCAAAGAAGCGCGGCTTGGCACGCAAAGCGAACTCGGGCAACATGGAATAGCCGAAACCGGATTCGACCAGACGTTTGATGGCCTCGGTATCATCGGCCTCCATAATCACGTCCGGTTCAATGTTCAGACCGCCAAAGAACCCGTCAATCATCATGCGCATGTTGCTCCGTTTCGGATACAGCAGGAATGGCGCGCCAGCCACTTCCTCAACGGAAATGGAGCCCACCCGCCAGGCAGATTGACTGCGCACCGATGGTTTGAGAATGAGCAACTCTTCCTCAAACAAAGGAATGAGCGTGAGTTGCTCTTCCTGGTAGGGGAGGGAGATTAAGCCCAGATCGAAACTCCGATCAAGCAGGCCCGCCACAATTTCTTCCGTTGGCAAAACGGTCACTTCCACGTGGGTGTTGGGATATTGCTTTCGTAAAGCGCGCAATGGACGGCCAAGGCGGTTGATCAATGTCGTCGCGCCAGTGGCAAATCGAAAGGGCAGATGATCGGACGCCGGATCGTTGGCAAATTCCTGGCGAATTTCGCGCATCTGGCGAATCAACGTTCGTGCGTGTGCCACCAGACGAAGACCGGCCGGTGTAGGCACCAACTGGCGCCCTTGCCGCACGAATAATTCGGTATTTAGTTGTGCGGCTAAGTTCTGAAGCTGCAAACTAATCGCGCCCGGCGATAAGTGCATCTTCTCCGCCGCCTTAGTCACGCTCGACAGGTCAACGACAGCGACAAGTAACTCGAGTTGCCGGATATCCATACGTCAAGTCAGGAAGACTGCTCGAGAATCTTCCCATTCACTGTTACGTTACGCAATACTACACCTTCAACGTTTTCAAAATGGATGCCTTCTGCGGAATTGTCAAACTTACAGTTCGAAACCGTAACACCACCCACCGGCGAGTTTTTATAACCGTGCATGAAGATGGCGTGTTTACTCTTCTGGGAGGTTACATTGGCCACATCAATGCGGCGAACCACCGGCACAAACGGACCACCTTCGCCTTCCTGGTAGAAATAATCGACCTCAATCACTGCGTCTTTCACTTCGCCTACGGTCACATGGCGGAACCCAATGTTTTCGATAACGCCGCCGCGATAGGAATTGGTCTTGATGCGCAAAGCGCGTTCCAGGTTTGGATTGCTCATGCGGCAATTCTCCGTTAAGATGTCACGAACACCGCCTGACACCTCGCTGCCGATAGAGACACCGCCGTGGCCATCTTTCATTATGCAATCGCGAATCAGAACGTTCTGGCACGGCACGTTCACGCGGCGCCCGTCTCTGTTTCGTCCTGCCTTTACGGCAATACAATCGTCGCCGGTACTGAAGGTGCAATCCGTAATTAACATGCCATCACAGCTTTCTGGATCGCAACCATCGTTGTTGGGTCCATGGCTATCGATGTCAATCCCGCGCATAGTTACGTTACGGCAGAGCACCGGATTAATTTCCCACATCGGAGAATTGATCATGCGGAAACCATCGAACAACACGTTCGTGCAGCGGTAAGGCTGAACGAAGTTGGGACGCAAGATGTGACCCTCGCCAAACATACGTTTTTCTACCGGCACATCTTTGTCGCCCATAGCAGTTAGTGAGTTGCGGTCGTTCTCCTGGTTGGGCGTGCCTTTTTTCCAGCCGAGACGCTCTTTCCCTGCCCAGGGCCACCAGTGGTCAAGCCCCGCCTGGCCGTCTAAAACGCCTTTGCCAGTGACCGCAATATTGGTTTTCTCGAACGCATAAATAAACGGCGAGTAGTTCATGCATTCGGTGCCTTCAAAACGCGTGAAGACAACGGGCAGATAGTCTTTCGGGTCCTGGCTAAACGCCAGTGTCGCGCCGTCTTCCAGATGCAGATTCACATTGCTCTCTAAGTGAATGGCGCCAGATAGAAACCGTCCTTTCGGGATCACCACAGATCCGCCACCGGCCTGATCACAGGCACGAATGGCGTTAGCAATCGCCCGGCTGCACAACTTTTCGCCATCCGCCACGGCGCCGAATTCGGTGATCGCGAAAGTCCGCTTCGGGAAAACAGGAGGCTGAATCCGCTTCAGAATGTCGGCAGCGCTCAATGCAGTATCGGCCATGAGCCCTCCTCTAGTGGTCAAGAGCACGGCAACGCTGCGGCCCAACATTTCACGGCGAGTCATTTCTCTTACACTATAAGTGCTGTCGCAAACGTGTTCGGTCAAATGTTTAGCGCAAACGAACGCTTCGTTTAAATTTTGTGTTTGATCTTGAACGCGCAGCGCAATACTATTGTCGTTTGGCAACACCCATTGGCAACACCATGAATCAACTCGTCGAAGAAAGACTTTCCAAGCAGAACCTTCTTTCCGTCGTGGAAGAGGAACTCAGCGCCACACAGATCATCGATATCCATACCCACCTTTTCAAGCCGTCGCTAGGGGCGGTAGGCTTGTGGGGCATCGACGAACTGGTTACCTATCATTACCTGGAAGCAGAGCTATTCCGCTCAAATGACATCACACCCGAGAAATATTGGACGCTGACGAAGCGGGAACAGGCAGATTTGATCTGGAAAACCCTGTTTGTTGACAACCCTCCTGTTTCCGAGGCGACGCGCGGCGTGATTGCCGTACTGCAGGCGCTGGACCTTCCGACGGATAGTGCGGACCTCAGCGAAGCGCGGAAGTTTTTTGCCAGCCAGACGCTGGAAGGCCACATTCCCAAAGTGTTCCGGTTGGCGGGCATCAGTGAAGCGGTCATGACGAACGATCCGCTCGACCCGGCGGAAGCGCCGCTGTGGAAAAATTCCGCTCCACATAAACTCTTTCATGGTGTGATACGCCTTGATCGCGTGTTGGAGAAATGGCCCGAACACTGGCAAAAGCTGCAAGCTGAAGGCTACCGCGTTGAACAGAACTTGACGCCCCCGACGATAGCCGAAGTACGCCGTTTCTTAGCCGATTGGTGCAAGGTGATGCAGCCGGTATATATGGCTGTTTCGCTCACCGACGATTTCCGCTACCCGGAAGACTCAATTCGCGCGACGCTCTTGCGGGAAACCGTTCTTCCCGCGTGCCGCGAATTTAATATTCCGCTTTCGTTGATGATTGGCGTACGACGGCAAGTAAACCCGGCGATTCGTTTGGCTGGCGATGGCGTGGGTAAAGCGGACTTGCGCGCGCTGGAGAATCTATGCCGCGAATTCCCGCATAACCGATTCCTGGTTAGCCTGCTGAGCCGCGAGAACCAACATGAACTTACCGTTTACGCGCGCAAGTTTGCGAACATGATGCCGTTCGGTTGCTGGTGGTTCTTGAACAATCCCTCTATTGTTGAGGAGATGACGCGGGAACGGATAGAGATGCTCGGCATGAGTTTCATCCCGCAGCATTCCGACGCCCGCGTGCTCGAACAAGTGATCTACAAATGGCGGAACACACGGCGGACGATGGCTCCGATTCTGGCCAACAGCTACGCACTGTTAGTGGAAGACGGGCGGCCGGTAACACGCGCACATATCCGGCAGGATCTGGATCGACTGTTCCGCAAAAATTTCCAGAAGTTCTGCGGACTTTCGAATTAGGTGGATCAGGCGCGCCGTGTGCTGATTTCTCGCCAGTTGAGGGCGATGTCGGCCACCAACAAATACAGCACGTTCAGAATGACGTCGATCATCCCATATTGCGTGATCGATACATGGAAGATGGGCCAGAGCGGACTCAGGACGCGGGTAATCACGAAACTGAACGTGAGGATGTAAGAGCGGACCATCCATTGCTTATGTTGCAGGATGTGTCGATTGCGTGCTGTCAAGAAAGCCACGAGGGTGGTCACAAACCACAGCGAACCATGGACAATGACACCGGTCGTAAAAAACGGATCTTTGGGCCCAACCAGCGGGATCACAATCCCCATAGGCGCCGCAATCATAATTGAGCCGACATAGAAGCGGCCAAGGATGCGGTGAAACTGTGGATATTGGCGGCGTACCCGGCTGGAAAATTGGACAGGCCCGGAGAGAATCGCAATTCCGCCAAAGATAATGTGCGGAAGCAGCGACCAGCGAACCTTAAAGAAATAAGGCCGCGCCGGGTGGTGTGCGTTCAGCATGGGCAAGTCCACGATGAACAGGACGGCGAGCGCCATGACCAGCAAGACGCACCAACCCGCATATTTGAGCCTAAACAGAGTGCGTAGACTCGAACCGGATACAGGGGCAAGACTGGTCAAGAAATGAAAGGCTCCTACATCTTCTTTTCGATTGGTATGAGAAAAACAATAACACGTTTCGTGGTACGATTCTCACTAAACTGTGGCCACTCCAGCTATTCCCCTTCCCTCCAAGAGGTGGTCGATTGTCGCTTGGGCTTCTGCCGCCGCCCTGAGCGTAGTCTTGTCTTACTTGTTCATGCTGGCCGTAGCATTGGCGTGCATCGCTCTGCCGATTCTGGGGATCAGCGCTGGCGGGAGTTTTAACTTCTCCACATTATTGTTGACCGCTTTCGGTTTGGTGATGGGGCTGACGATTCTATGGTCATTGATCCCGCGCCGCGACAAATTCGATCCGCCAGGAGTGCCGATTGATCTCGCCAAACAACCGAAGCTGCACGCTCAAATTGCATCGATTGCGGGCGCACTCAACGAGGAGTTACCGGCGGAAGTCTACCTGGTTGCTGAGGCAAACGCATTTGTAGCGCAGCGCGGGGGGATTCTAGGTGTCGGGAGCCGACGCGTGATGGGCCTCGGTCTGCCGTTGCTCCAGACCCTGGATATCTCACAATTTCGCGCAGTCCTGGCTCACGAATTTGCGCACTTCTACGCAGGCGACACACGGCTCGGTCCTTGGGTTTACAACGCGCGCAGCACGATTGTGCGGGTCTTCCAAAACCTCGGAAAAGCCTCACCGGTTCTCCAGCACCTTTCTCGTTTTGTCATCATTTATCTCGCCTACACAATCATTATCAAGAGCCTGGTTCTCTATTGGAAGTTGTTCATGCGCCTGACGCAATTCATTTCACGGCGTCAGGAGTTTCGTTCGGATGAACTAGCTTGTTATGTAGCTGGAGCGGAGCCGCTGGTGGAAGGGCTCAAAATCGTGGATAATCGGCAGTGGCAACGGTGCCCTATTGGCAGAGTGTCATCTGGCCTATGGTGCAGAATGGCCACCAACCGCAAGTAGCAGCAGGCTTCGGGCAATTTATGATTGCGCCACAGATTGCCGAGGCGACGGCCAGCCATCTAGAACAAACCATCAAGAATCCGAAGACCACTCCGTTTGATACACATCCTCCTTTATCGGCACGTATCGAAAAAGCGCGCAGTTGGAAAGCTGCGAGTGTGGATGCGAACACGAATCCAGCTATTTCGTTGATTGACGACCTGCCAACACTCGAGCTAAGTCTACTGCGCAAAGTGCTCCCGGGGGTGAGTGACAAGGCGCTCACACCAGTCGATTGGCAGACACTTGGAGAAGATGTCTACGTTCCGATGTGGCGCAGTCAAACGGCCGCTTTGTTGCCAATTCTGGCCAAGCACAACATCGGCGATGTGCCTGATCTCCTGAAACGTCTTGATCCTATAACCTCGCAACTCAAAGATCCTCCTGGAACTTTGCTGACACGAGATCAACGGTCCGACCGCGCCGCTAGTGTGGTGCAGTCGGCCTTGATTCTGGCATTGATCCAGAATGGTTGGACGTTGCATGCGAAGCCCGGCTTTGTGTCTCTCGCCAGTGGCGATATGCAACTCGAACCAGGCCGCATCTTTCCCC
>PMQB01000064.1 GCA_003169195.1 Bryobacterales bacterium | reverse complement strand
TTACACGGATGAACACGGATAACGAAGACATACGGCTGTCGGCGAGTGATTTGAGTGGTCATTTGGCTTGCCGGCATTTGACGAATTTGGACTTGGCGGCGGCCCGGGGGGAGCGGGAGGCGTTGCGTTGGCATTCGCCGGATGCGGCGGTGTTGCGGCAACGGGGCATGGAGCATGAGCAGGCTTATCTTGCGCATTTGAAGAGAACGCTTGGTGGCCCGACGAACAACCAAAGAGCCGGTCTCTGAGGTGTTTGGGGGCGAGGAAGATCATGGTTTTCGCTGCTGCCGGAGGCTTCGGCGGAAGATGTCCTCTTTGATTTGGAAGAGACCTCTTTGTGGGATCGGCCGGGAGAGTATTTGTTTAGCGCGGTGTTGCGAATGCGGGCCGGCTGCCGCCTTATAAATGCCGTTGGGTTTGACGCGGCCGATAAGAAGCAAGCGTTTGAATGGTTGTGAAAGCTGTCACGCATCGAACGGCGCAGGATGCGGCGATGCAGTTTTATCACTTTGGGTGAGCGGTTGGAGGGTGAGGGACCACCTACGTTTAGTTGAGAGACCGTATCTGGCTAGTCCCTTAGAATAAAACTCGCGCAGTTTTGTCACGCTACGGCCTTGTTTTACGCTTATACAATCTAGGGACGTGCGTGATGAAACTAAACGTATCCTCGGATGCTGTTGATTCTGTAGATGCGATCACTGGAAAACTCCGCTAGCCGAGAGACGGATAACCAGAAGCTCCAGGTTCATCAAGCGTAAGGAGAATTGTGGCTATTCACCTGGATTCGATACTGTTCAACATTGACCCGAAGATTGGCGTCGGTGCTGTAAACCTGCGGACGAATGCGTTTAAGTCGGTGACCTTGCCCGAGTGGCGGTCCGGCGTTAGCAAGGATCCGGTGGACGCGCCGGCTGCTTACATTGCTACAGCAGCAAACGTTCAACGGATCGTAATCCAAGCGTTGTTTCGACGTGACGGCAAGGAGGAAACAGCTTGGATTGAGGCCAACGACGCTTCGCGCGACAGCAAAAACATTCTCGGTTCCATTAAGCGGTTCCGAGTGGACTTTCAGGATAACGATGAACGCGTGATCACAATACCGATCTTAAACGCTCATTTAACTGCAGTGGGGTTTCATGATGATGTCTGGCAGTGGAGATACCAAACCCAGAAGGAATCTTCGGGAATTGCCGGGGTTAGTAGTCATCGGGTGTACTCAATTCTCGCGGCGCCTGGGCCGCCGTGGGACGTGACGTCGGGCGATTCGTACCTCTGGCCTTGGCGCGAGTTGCTGGACTTTGCTTGTCTTTGGGGAGCCGGAGCAGAGACGCTTGCTGAAGCCGCGCAAAAAATCGGTGCGGCGATAATGGCGATGGGAACACGTAATGCGGGTAAGAGCTTACTACGCTACGACGTTCGTGATACTTACAATTCATTTGCCAATGACCCGTTCTTCGATCTGATCGAGTTTTTACGAACGGTCAAAGGAAAGCCCTATGCGATTCACAAAATCGACTGCTCGGATTTCGCCAGCATGTTATCGACTTCGGCTAATGCCGTTGGATGTAGATTATCGACGGTTGTGCTACGAACTGGAACTCAAGACCCAAATAAGTTTCTGACAAATCCGGTAAAGCCTGTGGGTGCAGATGATTTTGCTCCGCCATTTAAATTTAGATATCACGAATTCGGCTTTTCCGGGGACTTAGGTCCTGAAGGTACTGTTTGGGACTGCTGTTTCTTCGTAGATGGAGACGATGATCCGGTCAATCCGCCTCATCGCGCATTGCCGGGTCTAAATTTAAGATTCGGCAATCCGGGTGAAAAAGGTTATCTTGACAGATTGGTCAGACCAGCTTTCCGCCAGATCGTACGACCTCGCGTGGAGCAACCCGCTCGTTCAGTGACACCAATGATAGAGCCAGTCGATCATCTGTCGATCCCGATTCAAGATTTCTCCGCAACACCAACGCTCCCGCCGCCACCAGTTGATAAGAAGTTCATTGCTCAATTCTCTCTGGCAGGGATTCGCTTCGCTGGATGGACCTTAAAGCGAGTGTTGTTACCACGCCTCGCGAATGGAGATACAGGAATAGACTCCTTTTTCGAATCTACGGTTAATCCGAATGTGACGATCCGGCTGCAGATTGAAGTAGAGACTACGATTCCCGGAGGACAAGACGCTGCACTTTCGTTTCTACGTCGATCTGCCACGCCTCTCACCGAGGAGATGTCAATTCGTTTTCCGCTCGCTGGCCCTGATAACGTCATCATTGTTACAAACATTGGGAATCTCGGGATACAAATCAGGAACATTGGTTTCGAAGACTTCGATCTAACTGATCTGCACCAACAGATACACAATCTGTTCAGCTTTCCGACTAGACCTTGCCCGCTTCCCCAAATCAAATTGACTGTGTCCCTGAATACTGATGTTAAGATCCCCCAGCCCACTTCCGACATCGCTTGGCTAAAGCTTTTCACGTCAACAGGGGATTTGTTTAGCGAGCAAGCGACAATTTATTACAGACCAGGCGAGGGGAGAGCCCATCTGATTGATGTCTTCGAAATGGAGGGCAGTGAATCCAAACGACACTACCAATACTTCTTTGAGCTACCTTGATTGATTTTCACCATGCGCTGATATTCAGCCTCGAGATTTTGCGTAAACCTGAAGGGGTTCATTAGTAAGGACGCGGACATTCTCCAACGAAGGCTCAATCGGAGCTCGTTGAGCTTGGCGGTATCGTGTGCCAGAGAAATCGCCTTTGTAACGTAGGCGCAGACGGAATCAGTCGCGAGATCTGCCTGCCCAATTGCCGCACAAAGTGTAAGGCCGACTCGGGATCGGTGAGTGTCACCGGTCAGCGTTACTACTGGTACTCCCATCCATAAAGCTTCGCACGTCGTTGTTGTCCCGTTATAAGGCCAAGTGTCCAGGCCAATGTCAACCTGGTTATATAGTTGCATATGTTCTGATATCGAGGGAATGAACTCTATCATCTCCACTCTCTTTGAGTCAATATGACGTGATTCAAAAAATCGCGCTATCTTTGCGCGTAACTGTTCGCTCTTGTAACCCCGGGATTTTAGTAATAAACGCGAATTCTCGACTGATTTAAGAATGGTCGCCCACGCCTCTAGTATGGGTTCACATATTTTAGGAACATTATTAAAACATCCAAACGTGATAGGACCGGATCTGGGGCCCGGGGTGTTATCAAGATGACGAGCGCAATCGGGTGGCTTGTAACAGAGAAACGTGTCGGGTAGTCGGACAAGCCCCTCGGAGTGGAGATGGTCGGTCAGTCCGGGTGGATCGGCTGCGTCACAAGAAATTCGATAATCAATCGCTTGGAGACCAGAAGTATTAGGATAGCCAAGCCATGTAATCTGAATCGGCGCGGGCTTGCGCGCAAAAACTGTAAGTCTATTTCCTTCAGTGTGTCCTGAAAGATCTATAAGGATGTCGATTTGGTCGCTTTTGATCAAGTTGCATATCGCATCATCGGACAGGCCGTAAATAGTCCGCCAAGAATCTGCATAGGCCATCAAGCGGCGGGTACCGGCGTCTATCCTTTTGGAATTGGAATAACACGTTATTTCGAATTCTGGTCGTGAATGAGCGGATAGCACCGGCTCGAAAAAATACACATTGGAGTGGCCCGAAAAGAAACAACCGGAGACATAGCCGATTCTAATGGGTCTGCTCCGATGTTTCTTGTGGCCAGCGTAATGATTGGTCGCTGTTGTTGCTCGACCGTAAAGCGCATCCCAGTTCGAATGCTCCAGATAAATTTCATCTTGGGAAAGGGAAGGTTCGTAGTTCAGGCCAAGCAAAAGGTTGGACCGCGCGGCCGGAAAGTCATCCGTCAGAGCAATGCACTGTCTGAAGCATTCAATGGCCGCAGGATTATTCCCACATGAGCTTAGCGCCAAACCCAAGTTGTTCCAAACCTGTGGCTGGAGACTGTTCAACTCCAGCGATCGAGAAAAAGCCGCTACCGAATCGTCATAGCATGTAAGGGCCCAAAGCGCAGCACCCAAATGGCTCCACCCGCGTGCTGATCTCGGATCGCAAGTGACAGCCTCTTGGAACTTGAGGCTGCCGGAGGCAAAGTCACCAGAC
>PMQB01000239.1 GCA_003169195.1 Bryobacterales bacterium | reverse complement strand
CCGCGCTTGGTGTGTGGCTTCGGAGATCGACCTCTACTGCACTTTGGTGGCCGGTTCGGAGGCAATGGCGGAAGCTCTTATCGCTGAGAAACGTTTGGAGACTTGGCGTGTGTATCCCGAAGACTCGGTCACGTACGACAGCGATAAAGTTAACCATTAGAAATTGATACGGCGAACCGATGCTCTTGTAGGCGGCCTCACCAAATCTTCCACCATCGTTTCTTGGCCGTGACGACTTGGTTCTTCTCGCCGGACATCGTCGGTAAAACGGCATCGGTGCCACGGTATCCTTTCGCGATTTCGTCAAGATCGTTCACTCCGACAACACGTCCAAGCTGAGGATCATAGGCGGTATAACCTTCTGCTAGCTGGAGCACTTCAAAACAGCCTCTAAGGCAGTCGATCATTTCCTTCTGATCTTCTTGAAAGTATGGAATTGTGATCGATACCGACTCCTCGCCAATCATGACTTGTATAAGAAGACCATCATCGGTCAGCTCGATCCACGGCAACACTTTAGTTGGCTGAAACTGAACAAAGGCAGGCCATCGAAGTGTAATCGAGTCGGCATGTCGCTGCATCTGTGTTCGCGTGGCTTCGGGTAAGAGTTGTTTCAGCCAAGCATCGAGATTAACGGCCTTGCTCTCTTCTTCTTGCATCAGTTTCTGGTAGGCGGTTGTGGCATCCGTGCCCGCAGGCACTTTGAAAAACGTTAAGTCGTAGCTCATACGCTCTCGTTCGCAACGGTGACCAGCTTTCGCTTTTCCCGACCTCGATAAATAGCCACACCCAGCAAATTGCTAACGATCACCGTACCCGCTATTTTGCTTGCATACGACACTCGACTGGAAACACCAATGATGGGATACACCGCGATCAGAATAGCAACCACGCTGGAGATCAGTCCCGCCACTGACACGACGCGTAACCATGCAGGAATGCCGCGTCGGAAACCAGCGGTTCCGAACAACGGAAGAGCAAACAGCGCTACATAGACTAAACCATAATGAACAGTGGTTGCATTGAGCAGCAACTGCATTGTCTCCTGCGCTCGAACGCCCAACATGCTGAGCAATAGGAGCAGCGCCACCATTGCCGTCATGAACAGGATCGAGTTGACCGGCGTCTTCCATTTCGGATGCAGGCGCGTGAACCAGTCTGGTAGTAAATGATCCCAACCGGCTGTCATCGGCAATCGTGTCAACCCAGTGAATATCAAACTGGCACTAGCGACCGCGCGAGCTAATAGAAGAAAAATACCGAATCGCGCCAAACCTGTACCCCAGCCGCTTCCAGCGAATGCGAGGCTAAAAGTTTGCGGAATCGGGCCAATCAAATTGATGGGTGCGCCGTCCACGAAGGCTAACACTGAACTAGTCCCTAGAATAAACATGAGTGCAATGATGGGCGCTGATATCCAGACGGAGCGGGCGATGGTCCGTGATGCGCTCCGACATTCCCCAGCCATAATCGCTACATACTCAAAGCCGCTCAGCCCCCCTACCGTCATCTGGCCAAAGATCGCCAAATTAAGCCAACTGACCTCAGGTCGCTGAATCGGAAAAGGCGCATAGTGACGCGGATGTCCGGCAAAAAAGGCTACTAACGGTAAGCTCAGCAGCAGAGCATAGGCGGCGCAGATTAGAATGCTCCCCGAGTTATGCAGCCATTTAGCTGCACTTAATCCGCGCACCGCGACAAGCGAAATAACAATCGCGGTCGCGAAAATGATCGCTCCGGTTACCGCTCGGTTTTCGGGAAACCAGCTTGCAGACGGCCCGATGAGATAAGACAAGTCGGTCGGCAGCACAAAGAGAATGGAAGGCACATCGATCAATGCATAAACAAAAAGATTCCATGCCGTCATGAATCCAAGAAACTCGCCGAACCCTTGGTGCGCCCATTGATACAGTCCGCCTTCAAGTGGGATTTTGCGACTAAGGAAAATAACAACAGCAGCGAGCGGTAAATAGAAGAGACAGATTGCGATCAGCCAGAAGACGGCGTGTGCTTTCCCCAGCTTAGCCGCCACACCAACCCAAGAAGAGCCAACTACGCACAGGATCTGGGCGAGCACCAAATCGCCAAGGCCCATTTCTTTCTTAAGCCCATGGTTGGGATCGCCGGACGGGACCGGTGACTGCGCTGCGGTTGCCAAGGTCTTGCTAGGATCGCACAGCGGATTTGGCGATTCCTCCCAACAAGGGTCGCCCCTATTTTCTTGTCCGCGATTGGCTAAACTAGCCACACAAGTTTCCAATTCGAAGAGACAAAGAAAAGGAAGAAAATACATGCGCAGGTATTCCATTGGCGGTCGGTTGATGCTCGTATTGCTTCTAGCAGAATCCTGCGTTGGTTTCCAGGCACCAGCTATGAACCCCTCGACCAAACACGTGTTCACCGCGAAGGATTGGAGCACACTCCGCAGTTCGCGTGCGAAAGCCGTGTCGCGTGATGGATCGATCCTCTATAGCGTCACCTTCGGAGGAGACAAAGGACCAACGAAAACCGAATGGTGGACGATTGCCGGAGACGGAACCAATGCGGGCAAATTGGAACTGTCTGACGATTTCTCTCCGATAGGCTATACCGCCGATGGTTCTAACCTCTACGGCAAATGGAAAGTGAACAAGCTGGATCAATTGGCAATTTTCCCGCTCGGCGATCACAAGGCCGCATCAGTACCATCAACTCTGGTCCTGTTGCCGCGCGGCATTCAATCGGCAGCTCCATCCCCGGACGGGAAACATTTTGCGATTGTCGCTGATCCGCGCCCTTTTGATTCTCTCGAAGAAGTCCGTCACGTCATTGAAGCGGGTGAATCGAGTTTGTACGTGGTGAACACGGATGGCACAGGAGGAAGTTGGTGGTGCAGTGGTTTGAAATCGGTAGCCGATGAAGTGGCATGGAACGCCGATAGCACTTCGATTGCCCTGCTATCGCAATTGCCTCATATTGGATATCACCGGGCCAGCGCATCTATTGATGTTTGCACTGCGTCCACCACGCGGCACGTCACTGACATTCCAAACTCAGCGGGAAGCATTGCCTGGGCAGATGGTGGCAAAGAGATTGCATTCGTATCTACCAAGTCTGAAGTCTTGACGCCTGAGCACGTCTGGACGGTAGCTTCGACCGGTGGTACTGCTGAAGACCGGACTCCCGGTCTCAAAGGCACGGCGTTTGCTCTGGCAGGAGATGCGCGCGGTCGAGTTTGGGCATTGGTCGGGCACGGTGTACAAAACGACCTTGAAGAGTTTATCGATGGTGTCTTAAAGCCGACTCATCGTTGGCCTGATGGTGTTATCGAAGGTTTGCCGGTGCAGCCCGAGTATGTCGCCGCAATTGAACGGACCGCGTTCAATGTCGATGATCCAGCTCATGCGACGAACGTGGCGGTGGCTGAAGGCGACCATTTGCGAAAGATCACGCACGAAGGTGATGGCCAACTAGAGCAAGTCGATCTTGGTGTGGTTCGCCCCGTAAAATGGAAGAGCAAAGAGGGTGTTGATTTAGAAGGTATCGCTACGTTTCCTGCTGGCTACGCTGAAGGTAAGAAATATCCATTTCTGGTGCTGCCGCATGGCGGCC
>PMQB01000216.1 GCA_003169195.1 Bryobacterales bacterium | reverse complement strand
CACCGCACCCCGGATGGCTGGGACTTTGGAATTGTTGGACGCATCAAAAACCTTTAGTGCGACGAGTTGACGCTCTACGGTTTCCAAGGCTTGCCACACTTCGGAGGTGGCACCGGAACTAAGCAAGCTCATCAGTTCGAAAGCCGCCACCCGATCGCCGGACTTCCGAATCAATTTGGTAGGTTCCGAATCGTCCAGTGCCCAATCCAGAGCGCGCAGTAGTTCATCGCAATCGCGGTAACGAAAGTTCAGGTTCGGATCGAGACAACGTTCGACGACAAGTTGCAGGCGAGCGGGAATCTCCGGACACTTGGAGCGCAGCAGCGGCACAGGTTGCTCCGTTTTTGCCTTGTAGATCGCCGTATCTGACGGACCGACGAAAGGTGTCTCGCCGGTCAACATTTCGTAGAGGAGAACGCCCGCGCTGTAAATGTCCCACGACTTGGTAACGTCCGTCCCCATGTGTTGCTCAGGCGACATGTAATGTGGGGTTCCAACGCCTGGTTTTCCGAAGACACTCCTGTTCCTTCCCTTGGCGCGCAGATCTTTCGCGATACCAAAATCTGCCAGCGCCGCGCGGCCATTTTCATCAAACAGAACATTGTTCGGTTTTATATCCCGATGAACGATCTCCGCTTTGTGGGCGGCCTCTAAACCTTCCGCCACGTCTCGGATGATAGAAACTGCCCGGGCAAACGGCAGACGGGTTTCTCGCTCAAGAAGATCATCGAGCGTGCCGCCGGTCATGAGGTGCATTGCAATGTAGTAGGGACCCGGGGCAGCATTGAAATCAAGATGGCAGGAATGAATAGCGATGACCCGTTCGCTCCGAATGCGCGCTTGCGTCTCGGCTTCGCGTAACACACCCTTGGCCAAGTCCGGCCGCACCATGATGTCTTCGTAAAAAATCTTTAGCGCAACTTGACGTTTTGCCGAGGTGTCAAGAGCGCGCCACACTTCCGCAAAGCCGCCTGAGCCGAGCGGTTCTTTCAAGATGTAGACACCACCAATGCGCTCTTCCGCAGCATGGCGATAATCACCTTGAGCGTGCGTTTGCGCGATTTGATTCAGGCTCATAGTGGTATCCAGTAGAGGTCAAAGGGTATGACGACAAGCCCATGCTGGGGGCTTGCTATGATGAGGCCGCCTCCGCTTTACCTTCGACAGGGGGAATAGCGACGAACATCCAAACCGTTCCGCCGGTGCGGATGCTGGCGCCGTTTCTGAGGGGTTGACGCTCTTGTTCGACTGGTTCCTCGTCAACATACGTGCCGCTCATGCTTACCATGTCGCCGATCACGAAATTCTTCAGAAACGTGATGTGGGCGTGTTTGCCGCTGAGGCTCGGATCGTAGCTCACGTGGACATCGCAATCAATATCACTGCCAATAATGTTTCTTCCTTCGCGTATTTCGAAAACCTCGCCTTCCTTCTTCCAGGAATATGTGACCAGAATTCCAACGATTTTCCGCGCGTTACCGAATTGGGTGGGCCGCCTTTGCGGCCGATTCTGAGCGCGAGTCTCAACGGTGTCTGCGCCGGTGGGTCCGCGATGCGATTGAACGACATCGGAGGCGTCGATTTCCGTTGGTTCGCGACGCCGTGCGCCCGACAACGCTGGAGCCGAAGCGGGCACAGCATGTGACGCCGTAGCTTCGCAGATATCACAGCGGGTGTTACCAGGAGTTAGCGAATGGCCTTTGGGACATTGGCTGGGGGCAGTATCGGTGAGCGGAATGCGGCACTTTTTGCAGGATTTTTCACCGGGATCGTTTTCGCCGCAGTTCAAACAGGAACCGCATTTTTTGCAGCGCTTAGCGCCTTCGCGATTTTCAATTCCGTCATTGGGGCAAAACATGTAGGGTTAATTCTCCAGGTCTATTTTTTCGTTGTAGCAGCGGCGTCAGGCTTGGCGTGAGGACTGTTCGAAACAATAACCACGATGGCCGTTCTCGACTTGACTGGAAGCCTTCGTTTCTCCAACTGTTCAACTCTTCGGAATGTAACTGGGTTCGGAGATTCATGTTGCAAGCCTTCATGGATTTTCTTGGCCAGATCTAGAATTGCTTCGTTCTCGTCGTTCGGCCAAAGCACGGCATTTTCATCAGTGGGAATACTGGCAAAGATATTTTTTTCCGTCGTCGCCAGAATGAGTGTGACCTGTCCCTGCTTGTCCAAACCCTTTACGAATTTGTTTTCGCCGATCAACAGGACAACCGGTTTAACTGGCGGTCGCGCCCCCGGTGTCTGTGGAGTGACAGCTTGCTGATTCCGACCAGGCGCGGGTTGAGTGTTTGTCTGCGGGTGTTCTCCCGAGGCCGCCGGGGGCTGTAGCTGATGAGTTGCGGCTTGGGCGCTGTCAAGCGGATGCGCCGCGCCTCGTTTCAAAGACACCCATCCCAGCTTGACTACGGCACCAAATGCCGCGATTAGTAAGAGAGCCGCGACGGATAATATAATGATGAGCTTTTTTCTCTGAACGAACTGGCGCCAACGTGCGGACGGAGCGCCCGGGTGAATCCCTGTCTTCGAACCCTCCAACACCGTGGTTGCAGGCTCACGCTCATGAAAATCTTCCGAAGCGGCGCGAATCACCTGAACTGTCACGTTGTCTTCGCCCCCGGCTTCGTTCGCCAATTGTACGAGTTTCTCAGCAGTGTGCTTAGGGTCAAGGCCGCGCGCCAGCACCTCCGC
This sequence comes from Bryobacterales bacterium, assembly GCA_003169195.1. GTDB lineage: Bacteria > Acidobacteriota > Terriglobia > Bryobacterales > Bryobacteraceae > Bog-105. The sequence goes on along the minus strand of PMQB01000216.1, from coordinate 395 downwards.
AATCGTCTTGTCCCGCACGTAGCCGCAAAGGCCATCGGTGCAAAGAAGGATTTGATCACCGGCGTGAAGCTGCAGCGGTGCCGAAATATCAACCGCCAAAGGATCACTGTGGCCAAAGGCGCGGGTCAAAACGCTGGAATCGGGATGATCAAACGCTTCTTCTTCCGTGAGTAACCCAGCATCCACTTTATCTCTGCCGCGCGTATGATCCCGGGTGAGGTTGCGGAGATCCCCATCTCTGTACAGATAAGCTCGACTATCTCCCACGTGTGCGATGACCGCATCGTTACCGCGCAGGATCGCCAGCACCAGCGTCGCGCCCATGCCCGCCGTTTCTTCGTGACCTGCGCGGCTCTCGCGCACCACTTCGGTATTTGTTTTTTCCGCAGCCATGC
>PMQB01000446.1 GCA_003169195.1 Bryobacterales bacterium | reverse complement strand
TGGGCTCTTTGAGGATGCGAATAAAATCGGCTTCAGTGAGTGACTTGAGTTCTACGCGAATTGGGAAACGGCCCTGGAGTTCGGGGATGAGGTCGGACGGCTTGGAAACGTGAAAGGCGCCGGCGGCGACGAAGAGAATGTGATCGGTGCGGACGAAGCCGTGGCGGGTGTTTACGGTTGTGCCTTCGACGATGGGCAGAATGTCACGCTGCACGCCTTCGCGGCTGACGTCGGGGCCGTGGCCACCTTCGCGGCCGGCAATTTTATCGATTTCGTCGAGGAAAATAATGCCGTTGCGTTCGACTCGTTCGAGAGCGATGCGCGTGACTTGATCCATGTCGACGAGTTTTTGTTCTTCTTCTTGAATGAGATATTCAAGAGCTTCGGAGACGCGCATGTTGCGTTTGCGAGTGCGCGGGCCGAAGAGGCCGGGGATGACGTCTTTGAGATTGATATCCATCTCTTCGACGTTGCCGTTGGTAGAGACTTCAAACGTTGGGCCGCGCTCTTTGACGTCGACTTCGACTTGGCGGTCGTCGAGCTTGCCGGCGCGGAGTTTTTCACGGAGCTTTTCGCGGGTGCGGTCGACACTGTCGGCGGCTTCGGGAGGAGGCGGCATCAACAGATCGAGAAGGCGCTCTTCGGCTTGCTGTTCGGCGCGGTCGGCGACTTGATCGAGGCGTTCTTCGCGGACCATATCGATGGCGACGTCGACGAGATCGCGGATCATGGATTCGACATCGCGGCCGACGTAACCGACTTCGGTGAACTTGCTGGCTTCGACTTTGAGGAACGGCGAATTGGCGAGCTTAGCCAGACGGCGGGCGATTTCGGTTTTGCCGACACCGGTAGGCCCAATCATGAGGATGTTTTTGGGCATGACCTCTTCGGCCATTTCAGGATCGAGCTTTTGGCGGCGGACGCGGTTGCGCAGGGCTATGGCAACGGAGCGCTTGGCTTCTGCCTGGCCTACGACGTGCTTGTCGAGTTCGGCGACGATTTCGCGGGGCGTGAGTTCATCAAGCAACGGCGCTTCGCCGGCGGACTGCTGAGGCAGATAGATGACCATTACGACAACTCCTCAAAAGCCAGATTGTCGTTGGTATAGATGCAGGTGTCGCTGGCGATCTTCATGGCTTTCTCGACGACTTCGCGGGCATCGAGCGTGGTGTTTTCGAGCAAGGCGATGGCGGCCGACTTGGCAAAGGGACCACCAGAGCCAATGGCGGCGATGGGGCTATCGGGTTCGATGACATCGCCGGTGCCGCTGACGATGTACATATTGGTTGTGTCGGCGACGAGCAGGAGGGCTTCGAGGTGGCGCAGCATGCGGTCGGTGCGCCATTCTTTGGCGAGTTCCACGACACTGCGCGGCAGGTTGCCGCTGTGTTGTTCCAGCTTTCCTTCAAAACGGGCGAATAAGGCGAAGGCGTCGGCGGTAGAGCCGGCGAACCCCGANNCCGGCCAGCACAACCTTACCGTTACGGCGGACGCACAGGATTGTGGTCGACCGGATTCTTTTACTCATGGGAACAGACAGACTCCCGCTTGGCCCGCGCCTTTGTCTGCGAGCCAAGCGAATTCTCATTTCATCACAACCGGTTAGCGGCTGGCGGTGGGTGCGCCGGTTGGAGGTGCGGCAGCGGGTCCGCCACGACGTTCGCCTTGCGGCTTGGGCAGCGGTTTGCGCGGCAGCATTTCGGGACGGTTGGCGGTGTTGTAAACGAAGTCGGCAATGATGGTGGAGGCTTGCATCAGATCGCCGGCTTGGATGCGGTCATACGTGTCCATGTTGGAGTGGTGGGTGCGGGTTTCGTAATCCATCGGGTCCTGGATGAATTGGAAGCCGGGGATGCCGACGGCGTCGAAGGAAAGGTGATCGGTGCCGCCGGTGTTGCGGATTGAAATCGTGGAGGCGCCCATGTCTTTGAAGGGTTCGAACCAGGATTCGAAGATGGGGCGCATCATGTCGTTGCCTTGTAGATAGACGCCGCGAATTTTGCCGGTACCGTTGTCGTAGTTGAAGTAGCCGGAAACCTTGGGTTGTTCGGCGGTGATCTTCATGGTGCGGGGGTCGCCAAAGTGCTCGGTGACGTAGGCGCGCGAACCGAGAAGGCCTTCTTCTTCACCACCCCAGAGGGCGATGCGAATGGTGCGGTCGAGCGGCAAGCCCGAAGCTTTGAGGACGCGAGCGGCTTCCATCATGACGGCGCTGCCGGCAGCGTTATCGGTAGCACCGGTGCCGCCGTGCCAGGAATCAAAGTGTGCGCCGAGCATGACGAATTCGTCTTTGTGTTTGCCAGTGCCGGGAATATCGCCAACGACGTTGAAGCAATCGGGATGGCTTTCATCGATATCGTTTTCGATGTTGAATTCAAGCTTCACGGGGATGTTGTGTTCCATGAGGCGGGCGATGCGGTTGTATTGTTCCGGCATGAGAGCGACGGCGGGAAGACCGACGGGCTTCTTGGGATCGTAGGAACCACCAGAGGCGGCGAAGATGGTGCCGCCATCGCCATTGGGGCTTTCGGAAATGATGAGAAGCGCGCCTTCGTCTTTCATGAACTGGGTGATTTTATCCTGGAGGCGCATGCGCTCTTCGCGGCTTTGGGGAGTGAAGGCTGCAGCACCGGGGCGACGGCCGCCGGCTTGGGGAGGACCGCCGAA
>PMQB01000229.1 GCA_003169195.1 Bryobacterales bacterium | reverse complement strand
CTCTATGACGAACCCACCACCATGGTCGATCCCATCATGGGTGATGATTTGGGCAATCTCATGCTGCGCCTCAAAAAGCAGTTAGGACTAACATCGATCGTTGTAACTCACGATCTCGACCTCATGCGCAAAGTCGCTGACAGCGTCATGTTCCTCTACAAAGGCGAAGCCATCTACTTCGGACCAGTCTCGGAGCTAGACCAATGCCAGCACCCACACGTCAAACAGTTCCTCGCCATGGACCGCGTCGAAATCGTAGGCAAAATCGAAGACACAATCTAAACCAGCACGTAGGGCGGCCATTCTTGGCTGCGAGACGGCTTTCCAGCCGTCTCTTTTCAACAGAACCCCGAGCAAAAGCGAGGGGGCCCGGCATTATCCTTCAGATGCGGAAACGACTCGTCGTCAGAAACAATCTCCACCACAATGTCGGCCGCCTACGCGCCGCATAGCCTTCCCTGGGAACGGCTTCTCCATACCAAAACTCGCAAGCGCCGCTCGCTCCGGCCGAACTGCTCTTGAAACTCTTCCAGCATTAGTTTGGCTATGGTGGGCGCCATTCGACGAGTTTAGCCGGAAGCTGCAATCGCTAAGATCGCTTAAGGCCGTCCTTAGTGTGAATAAATCTCTGCTCATGAAGACACCAGGTAGGATTTCCCACTGTCCGATAACGCCACTTCGCGGAATTTATCGGAAATTGATTGCTGTAAGTCTTTTCGTTTCAAACAGCTATGAATTGTCTGCTACGTGAATAACGTATACTTGAGCAGTGAGGAGAATCGTTGCCCTACCGAAGTACGAGAAGCAAGACGGCTGCTCTCGGACGAGGAGAGAGGCGCAATGGAGGCCAGCGTTGCTAGCGATCCTCTCGCCTTTCCGGTTATCCGAGGGACGGGCGGGTTTCGAAAGGCCCGGTGGAGTCTAGGTACAAGTGGAAAGAGCGGCGGTGTCCGCGCTATTTTCTACTACTTCGTATCGGGCGATACGGTTTTCTTCACAGTTGCTTTATGCAAAGAACGAATTGGAGAATTTGAGTCATGAGCAAGAGAAAGAACTCAAGCGTCTTGCGCAAGCCATCGAAAAGCGTGAGTAAGGGGACGACGTTTGGCCGTGATCTGATTGCGGGAGCCAAGGAGATTCTGGCTCACGTCGAAGGTCGAAAACGGCTGAAGGAGTACACGCTGCCTGCGCCCATTGACGTGAAAGGAATCCGCGCGAAAGTGGGGATGTCGCAGACGCAGTTTGCGGAGACGTTCTGTTTGAATCGCCGCACGCTTCAGCAATGGGAGCAAGGAAAGGCATCGCCTGACTTGGCGGTGCGTGCGTATTTGACGGTGATTGAGAGAAGTCCAGATCTGGTAAAGGCAGCGCTTCACCAGTGACTTTTCAGGGCCTCTCGGGGAATGTCGTTAAAACACGCGCTTTCAGACAAGAAGGCACCTCGGTTCCAACTCGAACCGTAATTCCGTTCAATCTACGGTAACGACCCCTAACCCCAACTTGAAAAGCCCTCTAAACGCAGGACGCAAAATCACGTCATAATTATTCAAAGGAGTATCAATCATGCTGCCCATACGAGTCTTGGCTGGCTTCTCCCTTATCTTTATCGTTCCAGCCGACACTACTCGCGCGATGGAAAATGGCTCGGCTCTTTTGTGCCCCGATCAGCGCTCCCGGCGTGGGAAGGCGAGGGATTGGATCAACTTGTCGCGCCGTCCGGCGGCCTTTGGCGGCTGCGCGCAATCAGGGATCGAATTGGTGCCGCCCTTCGCGTTGCCCCTTATAAGCACGCGTGGGTGGAGTTGAACCTGAACGGAGAATTGATTCGGCAATGGATCTATACAGACAGCCGTAATGACTCGGTGATTCCATCAGCCTTCGATTCAAAAGGCCTGCTTTATGGAATGCACTGGATCGATGAAAAACGCGTCGGCATATCCGTATTCGATAAGGCCACCAGTTCCTGGAAGCCTGCTCCTTCCCTGCCGAGCGATTTTCTTATCGGTGCCGATGGCACTCGCCTTGTGTATCAAAAGGGTGACACACTCCGATGGTTTGAGGGCCTTAACACGGAACTGAAGGAAAGCGCGGCTGTCAGTCAGCCGTAACTGCGCGCCGCGGCTTATGACGAAACTACGGTTCGCGCTCCCGTATCTATTCCTTTTTTCCGTTGTGGGTTTGCCTGCGAAATCACAGGAAATGAAAATGCCTGTGCACCAGCTTCCCGAATTTGAGATCGCTTCCGTAAAGCCGTCGCTGTCGCCCCGCGGGCATATCGGCTGGCTCGTCTATCCGGGCGGCAGAGTTTCCATTAGCCATGCAACTCTGCGAATGTTGATCGAATGCGCCTTCGATGTTCAGCCGTTTCAGATTTCCGGAGGTCCGCCCTGGCTGCGTGACTATCAGTGCCGCTATGAGATAGAGGCCCTGCCACCGTCAACCTCGCAATCGAGCAAATCAAATCCGTCAACGCCTAAAGCTCCGCTCAATCAGGAACAACGCGAGATGCTCCAATCGTTGCTCATCGATCGATTTCAGTTGCAATTTCACCGTGAAACCGGCCAAGGTCCGGTTTACCTTCTGACATTGGGTAAAGGGGCACTCAAGCTAAAGGAGGTCAACCACGAAAGCCAGTTCGAGTGGGTGGGCAGCGTCGCCGGCGCAGGGATAAACGGGGATGGGCTAGCCGGCAAGAATATTTCCATGCCGGTGCTGGCACAGCGACTCAGCGGGTACCTGCAGAAACCCGTGATTGATCAAACGGGGCTCAAGGGGTTTTTTGACTTTAGCTATGAATATGCTACCGACAATGCGGAGCCAGACGTCACATCTTGTATCTTGACTTCCCTGCAGGGGATCGGTCTGAAGCTGAAGCCGTCTCAGGGACCCGTTGAAACCATTGTCATTGATCACGCTGAGAAGCCATCGGCGAACTGATTCCATCCCACCGCGGGGCGGCCAGGATACGACCAAATCGCCATGTCTGTGTCCAGAACTACCCAACGGGCGGCCCAGTGGCCTGTTTGAGAAATCCGCGGAACCGGCAGTGACGCAACCGTACCCCCTTCAAAATCGAGTCACAGCACTCGCAAAATTGTGTGGATATTTTTTATCCCATTTATTTTCAAAGACGTAGCAGACATTTCTGGCCTCTAAAAGCCGCGAACTCCGCTCGGTCCGCTCTGTTGTTCGCGGTATTTCTTAATCAGGAAACGAGGACTACAAAATGTCAGACCGATCCATCCGACGCGCCGCTGAGCGCGCCGCCAGAAAGGCAGCTGTTAAAGCCGCCAAAGCCACCGAGGCCCAGAAAACAATGACCGCCTCCGCTGGCAATAACAACACCACTCCCACTTGG
>PMQB01000275.1:7622-14775 GCA_003169195.1 Bryobacterales bacterium | reverse complement strand
GTGGAAGAAACCGTGGTGAACAATTATTATGATTCGCCAGGCGGGGAAGGGCGTCATGCGGAACGGCTAGCGGACGCTTCGGACGACCAAACCAATACCAGCGGCGACGACGATGTCCAAACGCAGGACGCCGATTACGACGACTCCTCAGACGATTCATCAAGCTTCGATGATTCGTCCGATACTGCCTAAACGGACGGGTGCTGTTGCTGTTTTTGTTTTCGGTCTAGATAGGCTTGACGGCTATCGGTAATCACTTTGCGCGCTTCGCGCGGACCGCCCCAGCCTTCCATCTTCATCACTGCGCCTTGCAGTTCTTTATAGATCGAAAAGAAGTGTTCAATCTCGCGGCGCACATGCGGGAACACTTGGTCCATGGTGTGAATGTTCTCGAACCGTGGGTTGCGTGTAGGGATGCCCAGAATCTTTTCGTCGTGCTCTTTGCCATCGATCATGCGCAACACACCAACGGGCCGCGCTTCCATCAGGCAGCCGGTGAAGCTGGCTTCATCCACCATCACCAGTATGTCGAGCGGATCGCCATCATCTGCCAAAGTCCCTGGTATGAATCCGTAATCCCCCGGGTAATGCATAGGCGAGTAAAGGGCCCGGTCGAGACGGAACATTTCTAACTCACCGTCATACTCATACTTATTTACCGAATTCTTCGGGATTTCAATGATGGCCCGGACAACTTCCGGGCTATCTTGTCCTGGGTCTAGATCGTAGAGCTTCACGCGAACTTTAGGGTAGCAGAATGGCTGCGCATAGTTGGCCATTTCGTGCGAGACTGTTAAGTCATGTCCGACAAGATTCGTTGGGGTGTGCTGGGAGTCGCCAATATAGCAGTGAAGAAAGTCATTCCGGCAATGCAGAAAGGCCGGTTCTGTCAGATCACGGCCATAGCTTCGCGCGACGCTGATCGCGCGCACCAAGCCGCCACCCAGTTGGGTATTCCTAAATCTTACGGTTCGTACCACGAGTTGCTGGCCGATCCGGAAATCCAGGCCGTCTACATTCCGCTGCCCAATCACTTACACGTCCCGCTTTCCATCAAAGCGGCCGAGGCAGGGAAGCATGTGTTGTGTGAGAAGCCGCTTTCGCTCACCGCGGAGGAGGCGAAGTCGCTCATCGCCGTTCGCAATAAGACCCGAGTCAAGATTGGCGAAGCGTTCATGGTGCGGACGCATCCACAGTGGCTGCGCGCTCGCGAGTTAGTGCGGAGCGGGGCCATTGGTGAACTGCGTTCGATTGTGAGCGTGTTCACTTACTTCAACCGCGATCCGAAAAATATTCGTAATGTGCCGGAAACTGGCGGCGGCGGCGTGATGGACATTGGCTGTTATCCCATTACTATGGCCCGCTTCCTTTATGAGCGTGAGCCGGTGCGCGTGGCGGCGATGATTGACCGTGATCCGGAGATGAATACCGACCGGCTGAGTTCGGCGCTCCTTGATTTTGGTGCGGGTTGCCACGCGGTTTTTACCTGCAGCACGCAGCTTGTACCCTTTCAGCGCATGCAGATCCTGGGAACGAAGGCGCGGATTGATATGGAGATTCCTTACAATATCCCCAACGACCGGCCCAGCCGCATCTTTATTGATGATGGAACGGAGTTGGGCGGCCGCAAAGCGCGCATCGAAGAGTTTGCCACCGTAGATCAATACACCATTCAGGGCGATGCGTTCTCACGCGCGATTCTCGATAACACCGAAGTGCCCGTGCCGTTAGAAAACGCGCTGGGGAATATGCAAGTGATTGAGGCGGTGCTGCACGCCGGCCAATCGGGCCGCTGGGAAACGGTTTGAAATTTATCGCTTTAGTTCTGCGAGCATCACGGCTCGCAGAATTCGGAAGCTACGCACTGTAGCCATGGTCCAATGCTCGAGGTGTTTAAAGTCCTTCCACGAGAACTGTGCGCATCCACTCCGATGTCTTGCTCTGGCTGCGCGCCCGGGGCAAAGGCTATCAATCCCGCATCAACGCGATCCTCCGCCGGGAAATGCGCTCGTCTCTGAAATAGTCATCGAAACCCGTCCACCTGAAACACATCCTCGGTCGCCAAATGGTCGCCCGCATAAATGATTTTCTTTCCGTCGCCCGAGACATCGAAAATGTACTGCAGCTCCGGCACAACCGCCGCGCTCGAAATCCGTCCCGTCCCAAAATCCAGCAAACGTATCTCCGTGCCGCTTCCCACCGATCCCGCCGTAAAGTAGACCCCCTGCCGCCCCACCACGTAATCGCCCACCTTTTCCAACACCAATTCTTCGTCGAAAGGATGGTCAACCGGCGTTTTCCAAAGGCCCAGCTTCGTGCCCGTCGCCTTTGTGAAATACAAGTCTTTGCCGTCCCACGATGCCTGCGGATTCGAAGACACTCGCTCATTCAACGGTACCGCCGGGCCGCCGCTTTCCTTCACCTTCCAAGTGCTCGATATGCCCTTCTGGAAAGACGTGAAGTACAGCCACTGGCCGTCGGGGAACCAGCGTGAATTTTCATTGAGTGCTCCCGCTTCCGTCAACGGGACTGGCTTCTGGCCGGGGCCGGCCGTCACATAAATCTTTCCCCGGTCTCCGCACACAGCCGAAAAGGTAATGCGCGAACTATCGGGCGACCACCGGGGAATTGCCACCTTGCCGCATTCCATGTGGGTCCACTGTGTGGGATTCGCGCCATTCGCTTCGGCCACCCACACTTCTTCGTAACCGCTGCGGTCTGAAACGAACGCGAATCGTTTACCGTCGTGCGCATAGCTCGGCTGAAAGTCCCTGCTGTTCGATGGTGAAGTGAGCTGAAGCGCCGCCGCATTCATCGCCCCTCCCACGCGGGCCTCCCAAAGATTCGTGATACTCAACGCGCTGGTGAATAACAAAACCGGCCGCCCCGCCGAGTTTTTCCCGATCACCGGGTCGTCAACCGAACCCACCATCGAAAGCGGAATGAGCGTCGCCGGTGCCTTTTCAAAGACAGGTATCCGCGCCAACCGGCGTTGGCGTAGCGTTCCTGTGGAGAACACCAGCTCTTTGCCATCCGCGGTCCAAGCGGGCGTCATGTTCCAGGCGCGCCCGGTTTCCAGCTTGCGCGCTTCTCCCACTGGCGTGGCATGCGCGTCTAAGGCCAACACATATAAATCCGACAGCCCTTCGGCCTGTACCCGATTGAAGGCTAACCACCGGCCGTCTGGCGAAAGCGCCGGGCCTCGGTCTCCGAACGGCCTTCCCACGGGAACGGGCGCAGTCAACTGCCGTAACTCACCGCTGTTCGTCGAAATATAAAAAAGCGCGAACGAATCTTCTGTGCCCTGCTTCGCCGAAACAATCAAGCCGTCACCTTCAGCAGACCAGCGCATTGACCGGCCGTACAGCCCCGCCGAGGTCCCGATCGTCGTGAGCGTACGCTCCGTGCCGTCAGCCAGCTTCCGCAAAACGATCGCGGCTTGTTCCATCCCGGTCACCGTCAAATACGCTAGCGTCTGGCCGTCCGGCGACCAAACAGGATTGCTGCTGCCGCGTTTGCCGAATTTTTCTACGCTGCCGGCACCGCGCTCTTTGATACAGATCTGCGATTGCAAATGCTCCAGGCACGTGTACGCCACTGTTAATCCGTCTGGGGAACTGCTCGCTTCCCTCGCGTTCCTGGCAAACGGAACCGGCTCCGCGATGGGCTCGCTCCGACGAGCACCAGCGTCACGCCACAACGCTACTCCGCCAGCAGCCATCAGCGCCGCCGTTCCTATTACCGCCATCACTTTCCAGGAAAGCCCGCGCTTGCCTCCGACCTGCCCCCGCGTTCCGTCCTTCCGCATCGCCAGCAGCCGTGCCGCCACTTCATGTGCGCCCGGTCGAGCCGCCGGATCTTTGGCCATCATCTGCCTCAGCAGATCCGAGAACTCCTTCGACGCCGCCGGATCTAGGTCCGCCAGCACCTTCGGCTCGCTGCCCCCGATCGCCATCATCGCCTGCAGCGCCGTTTCTCCCGCAAACGGATGCATACCCGTCGCGAGTTCGAACAACACCGTCGCCAGCGAAAATACATCCGACGCCGGCGTTAGTCTTTCCCCCCGCGTTTGCTCCGGCGACATATACCGGTATGAACCTGCCAATACGGCGGCATGGCTCATCGCAACCGCCTCCGCTCTTCGCGCCAAACCAAAGTCCAGAATCTTGATATAGCCATCCGGACGCAACACCACATTTTCCGGTTTGATATCGCTGTGAACTATTCCCGCTCCGCCGGCTGCCGCCAACGCCTCCGCCATCTGCTCACCGATGCGCAGCACTTTGCCTAAGGGTTGCGCCTGTCCGCACAGCGTCCGCAGCGCTTCCCCTTTCACCATCTCCATCACGATGGCCACACCAAACTCCGTGCGCAGCACTTCATGAATGGTGACAATATACGGATGATTCAGGCCAGACGCCGCCTTCGCTTCCCGAACTTGGTCCTCAGCGCCCTCGTCGGCAGCGGTCTCTGCACTCTCCAGAATCGGACGCCTCACAAATTTCAAAACCACATCACGGTCAAGCTCGGTATCGTGTGCCGAATACGCGACTCCCATTCCGCCGCCGCCCACCACTCCTTCAATCACGTAACGGCCCAGTCGTTGACCCGCCTCAATCCGCGGAGCCAAGCCCAACGGTTGTGGCTTCGCGGGATCGCTTATCGTTTCCGGATCGGCCAACATCTCGCTGGCCAGACTGCCCAAGGCGCGATCAAAGAATTCTTCCGCCTCGCCGGACGCTTCCACCAGTTCCTCTACCCGCCGCCGCAGTTCCGCATCCATACCGCACGCTCGATCCAGATACCCTGCCTGTTCGCCCACCGGTAGGTCTAACGCGCCGCCCGCAATCGCCTGCAGCCGGTTCCATTCGTCCGCAGTCATTTAGGGCCCGGCTGTTTCCGACGGCCGCAGTTCACGCAATTGCTGATAGAGAAACGCTTTGGCCAATCGCAGTTCGCGCCGCACCGTAGCTGGCGAAATGCCCACCGCCTTGCCTGCCTCTTCCTGTTCCATGCCTCCGAAAAACGTGAGCTCCACTAACCGCGCTTTGCGCTCATCCACCTCAGCCAAACGATCCAGCGCCTGGTCAATCTCCAAAAACTCCACCGTTCCCTCGCTCTCGTCGCTTATCAATTCTTCATTCAAAACGAGCCGAACCGCCCCGCCGCCGCGCTTCTGCCGCCTCTTCGCCTTCCCATAATTCAGCAGCATATGCCGCATAATCCGCGACGCCAGCGCATAGAAATGAACTTGGTCCGTCATGTTTGCGTTCGTGCCCAGCAGCTTGAGATAGGCTTCATGCACTAATTCGGTCGCCCGCAAACTATGCCCAGGCGCTTCTTTCTTTAAATGATGGTTCGCCAGCATCCGCAAATTGTCATAAACCAGCGGGATGAGATGGTCCAGCCCTGCCCGGCTCCCGCTTTGCCAGTTGTGCAGCAGTTCCGCAATCTCTACTGCATTTGAATTCACGCTAGCGATGTTAACAAAAGAAAAGTTTTTCGCAGATTTTCTTCTTTTTCGTGAGCGCTCTCGCCTGGCTTTGTTGCTTACTACGACGGAATGTGGGGAAACTTTGAAACTCCACTTGCGCAAACCATGAAAAAACTATTACGATCTTTCTTAATCACCGCAACCAGCCTTGGCCTTTCACCCCGAAATCGCGCCGGCGCCCTCGTTTTAGCACTGGCTGCCATCACGACTGTGGCCAACGCCGATCTAATTAGCGTTGATGGTGGCCAACTAGTCGACGACAATGTCGCCAACGTGACTTGGGCCGCCAATGCGAGCCTCTTCAAAACCATGGTGGGCCAAAGTACGAATACCACCAATTTTGTGAATACGATCATCAGCGATTCAGGCGGACAGATCGTTTCTGGCAACGGCACCTATACCTTGACTTCCGCCGACTTCAGTCTGACCGATGGCACTATGGACTGGTACGGCGCCCAAGCGTGGATCAACTACCTCAACAAAACTAGCTATCTGGGTTACTCAAACTGGCGTCTGCCCACCACCGTGAACAAGCCGGGCAGCTCCACGGATACACCAACTACTACTTCAAGCGAACTGGCCGAATTGGTGATTGGGGAACTCGGCGGCCAGTATGGAACGGCCCTTACCGATTCGCACAACAGCAGCTACGTCGCTTTCTCTGGTTTTCAGAGCAACGTGCAAGTCGGCCCCAATTTCTATTGGTCTGGCACCGAGTACACGAATGCGACCGCCGCTTGGAGTTTTGCGACTTGGGAGGATAGCCAGGACTTCAACGGCAAGGGCGACTTCTTCAACGTGCTGGAGGTGATGTCGGGACAGGTCCCGGCCCCCAACGCCGCCGCGCCCGAGCCCTCTGCTCTCTTGCTCATGGGTGGAGGCTTCCTCGGCTTAGCTGCCCTCGCCAAACGCCGCTTTAATCGGTAAGAACTTCATCGAAGTCGTCACCCGTGAAGTTTCCCAATCTCGCGAAGCACTGTGGAGCCGAAGATGCGACTCCTCTTGAGATACTGACGCTAACCCCGCACAGCGTTTCACCCGACTTTCACCTCCTGCCTGCGGCCGTCCTGCCGTCAACGTAGGGCGGCCATTCTTGGCAGCGAGGCGGCTTTCCAGTCGCCTCTTTTCGGTCGGTACAATCGACTGAACCTTAAGAAAAGCGAGGGGTCAGATAATAAATAATCCAATGACCAAAGCGCACCGCATCAGTCTACAACCTCAACGCCGCAAGATCCGAGAGGTCGTTATTCCCTCCGCACTCATCGCTCTTTTCTCACTCGCCTGCTCCCAGCCGCCGCCCAAATCCTCCATCGATCAAGACCTCTTCGAAATCTCCATCCCCCAACTCCAAGACTTCTACCGCACTCACAAATACACCGTCACCCAAGTCGTCAACTGGCACCTAGCCCGCATCGATAAATACAACCCCATCTACCGCGCCATCCAAAATCTCGACCGCACCAACGCCCTCGCCACCGCCGCCCGCCTCGATGCCGAAGCCAAATCCGCCACGCCTAACTTCACGCGCACTCCTCTCTGGGGCATCCCCATCGTCACCAAAGCCAACACCAGCATTAAAGGCCTCATCACCACCGACGGCTTCAAAGGCTACATGCTCCCCGGCCACGAACTCATCGCTCCCAAAGACGCCACCATCAT
>PMQB01000275.1:0-7603 GCA_003169195.1 Bryobacterales bacterium | reverse complement strand
GGCAATGCCTATGACGTGCGCTTCAGTCCCGGCGGCTCTTCCGGCGGCACGGTCACGGCCGTTACTTCCAACTACGCCATCCTCGGCAACGGTACCGATACCGGTAACTCCATCCGCATGCCCGCTGCCACCAGTTCTGTAGTCGGCGTCTTCCCTACACGCGGTCTCGTCAGCATCGCCGGCATCGCCCCGCTCGATTGGCTTCTCGATAACACCGGCCCCATCGCCCGCAACGTCACCGACGCCGCCATCACCCTCGGCGTCATGGCCGGCGAAGATCCGCTCGATCCGCCAACACTCGGCTCCTCCGCCAAAGCCCAGCCCGGTCCCTACACGCAATACCTCAAGCCCGACGCCCTCAAAGGAAAACGTTTCGGCGTCCCCGCGTTCGTTCTGACCGGCGCAGGCATTCCCTTCCAAGGTGTCTCTTCGTCTGCCTCTCCGCAAGAAATCGCCGACGCCGTGAAAGACGCCGAAACGCCGCTCCGCCCCGAAACTCGCGCCGCGTTTATGCAAGCCATCGAAGGTCTACGCGCCGCCGGAGCCACCGTTGTTTTCGACGACGCCATTCTCCCCAATAGCTTTGCCGAAACCGTCCGCTACGTCGCAACCAAACCCTACGTTCGCGAAGGCACCGAAAAATTCCTCGCCGAATTCGGACCCGCCCAATATCATTCTGTCGACGAATACCGTCAAGCCGTCGGTGCACCTCTACCCACCGTCATCACCGGCGGCGGCGCCGACATTGATCCCATCACTATGAAGAGCCGTCCCTCGGCCCCGCAAGTCCTCTTCGAAAAAGATCCACACGCCGAAGCCAACGTCCTCGCACCCCGCCGCAAAGCACTCGCCGCTTACACCGAAACACTCGACCGCCTCCATCTCGATGGCTACGTCTACCCCGCCACCCAAATGCCTCCGCCTGACGAAACCATGCCGCAAGACGGCCAAATCAGCGGCGGCCCGCACAGCGCCACCGGTTGGGTCAACATGCTTGGTGTCCCTGCCATCGTTGTGCCCGGAGGCTTCTATCCCAGTGGTCTGCCCTTTGGTTTGGAGATCTCCGCACGCCCCTGGCACGACGGCGACTTACTCGGCTTCGCCTATGCCTACGAACAAGCCACCCACCACCGCAAGCCGCCTGTTCTGGTGGAACAAGGCTTACTCCCAAACGCCAACTGAGATACAGTTAATTCGATCTCAGCCATGCAGTCCACCATCCATGACGTTTGCATTGTTGGCAGCGGCCCCGGCGGCGGCATCTGCGCCTACGTCCTCGCCTCCGCCGGACTCAAAGTCGCTCTCGTCGAATCCGGCAAATGGCTCCGCCCCGGCATCGACTATGGCGGTCATCACTCTTCCATCTATCAGACACTCGACGCACGTCTCGCCGCCCAACGCAGCCCGCTGCTCAGTGTCACTGACTTCTCAGATTCCAACCACTTCACCCCCGTCGGCGATCGTCCCGGCCACGGCCTTCTGCGCGCCGTAGGCGGCCGCTCCCTCTGCTGGGCCGGCCATAGTCTGCGCTTCGGCCCGTTAGACTTCCAGCCTTGGCCTGTCTCCTACGAAACCGTCGCGCCGTACTACAGCAAGGCCGAGCGCCTCATGTGCGTCTACGGCAATAAAGACGGCCTCTGGAACATGCCCGATGGCGATTTTCAAAAAGGCGTGTCCCTCCGCTGCGCCGAACACATGCTCAAATCAGGCGTCACTCGTCTCAAGGCTCAAGGCCGCAAAATGGATTTCGTTCCCTTGCGCAAAGCCATGCCCACCGAGTCTCATCCCGGCCAGCGCGCTAAGTGCCACTATTGCGGACACTGCATGAACGGCTGCGAAGTCGACGCCAAGTACACCTCCGCCAACACGCCCATTCCCCTAGCTCGCAACACCGGCAACCTCACACTGTTCACTGGCTGCCTTATGACCCGCATCGTTATGGATCGCACCGGTCGCCGCGTAGCCGCGATCGAGTATCGCGACGAATCCGGCTCTCTCCACCAATTGAACTGCCGCGCTCTCGTCCTTGCCTGCAGCACCATCGAAACCGCCCGCCACTTACTCGCCAACAAAACTCCCGAATTCCCCACCGGCCTGGCCAACTCCAGCGGACAAGTCGGCCGCAATCTCACCAGCCACTTCGGCTTGAGCGTCACAGCCTTTTTCCCCCAACTCAAAAATCGCGATGCCTCTAACGACGACGGCACCGATTACTACCACGGCTTACTCACCGGTCTCTATTGGGATCAGCCCAACAAAAACTTCGCCGGCACCTATCAAGTTCAGTGCGGTTCAGGACTACATCCCAGCAACACCAGGAACGTCTATCTGCCGGGTTTTGGTTCCGCCTTCAAGCGCGAGCTCAAAGAAAAATCCATCTGCTCCGCCAACATGAACATGCAGGGCGCCCTCCTGCCCTCCGCTAAGAAGTTCGTCGATCTTGATCCCGATCGCAAAGACCTTTACGGTTTACCCTTGCCGCGCATTCATCTGCACTATGAAGACAACGACGTCGCCATGGCGCAAGACATGGTCGAAACCTCCGAAGAAATCGTGCGCGCCGCCCATGGTGAGATCCTCTCCTCACCTCGCAAAGTCTCCGCCGAAACCCTCCAGATCGATTACAACCATTGGGTTGGCACCGTCCGCATGGGCACCGACCCCAACACCTCCGTCCTCAATGCCGATGGCCAGTCCCACGATATTCCAAACCTCTTCATCGGAGATTCATCTGTGTTTTCCGCCTACCCTGAAAAGAATCCTACTCTCACTAACATCGCTCTCGCTTGGCGCATGAGCGAACGCCTTGCCGATAAAGCGAAACGAGGAGAGATCTCATGATCAGCGAATCCATCGCCCGCCGCGAATTTTTCACCATCCTCGGCATCTCTGCCGCCACCGCGCAAAATTTATTCGCGCAGCACACGGTTGATTTTGCCGCTTACCAACCCAGAGCCTTCACGCCCTCTGAATACGAGTTACTCGACGCCTTAGCCGAAACCCTTCTCCCTGCCGACGAAACCGGCCCCGGCGCCCACGACGCTCATGTCGCTTATTACATCGATGTCGTTCTCACTCATGCGCCTCCGCCCAGACGGCTCTCCTGGAAAAGCTCGTTAGCGCTCGTTCAGTCACTCGTCAACCAACGCTTCCACCAGCCTTTTACTAATTGCTCCGTTGCTCAGCGTCAAGAATTCCTCGCCGAACTTGCTTCTCACGAATTGAACCCTCAGACCGCTCTCGACCGTTTCTTCATCGAGTTCAAACGTACGGTCGTGGACGGCTTCTACGCCTCAGACCTCATTCGACGAGAGCATCTAGGTTACAAAGGAAACATCGCCGCCTCCGAATTCCCCGGCTTNNCGGCGGCTTTCCAGCCGTCGCCCAACGTTTCAACTTGCATAACTCCGCTCATCCCCAATCTCCGCTATTGACTCGCGCGCAAGGCAAGCGTAAAGTAAAGCCGATTTACAATTTTCTGCGAAACGGAGTGAAAGCTCCGGCCGGGCCTAAACTCTTGGGGCAACCCTCTTGCTTGGTGGGAGCCTACAAGCGCAAAACAACTGGGCGAAAATCCCGCCTGATACCGCGCAGCAAGGCCCAGCCCCGAGCTTACGTCGTCGTCAACCCTTTAATCCGGCCGCTCCAGCGTTGGTACTACGATAATCTTCAATCCCACTCCGCTATCGGGCAATACCGGCCAAGTACAAGGTGGCTGTCAGAACAATCTCGAGGTACGTGATCCACTCACTGGCACCCTCATGCCGCCTGTGAAAATGCCGAACGGCTTCTCCTATCACCTCCAGGAGTAAAACAAACTCACCACACATCCGGGCGGCGCTCCTCATTCATCCTTACTCAGCAGCGCCGTCACGCTAATCGTGGCACCCACTCCGTTATGCCGCTCTGCCGCGCGCTCAATCTGGTGCCCTTGCGTTTCCATTTCTTTGGCTTCGCGCTTCCGTCCCGCTTTTTTCAACACCACCGCGTAATTCTCCAGGAGCACGCCATAGCTCAAGTGATCCTCGCCTAGTGTCTTTTTACAAATCGCAATCGCTCGCTCATACGCCGCCTCGGCATCGTCATAGCGCTTCACGTTGGCGTAGGTAGTCGCCAGATTGTTATAAGGAATCACCANNTTCGATCGATTCGTCGTAGCGCCGTTGATCGAGCCTCAACACCGCTAGGTCATTGAGGAAGCCGGCCACTTGGTGTCTCGCGGCCGTCTTGTCTTTCTTAAAATCGGCAAGCGCCTGTAGCAACAACGCTTCCTCCTCTTCGTCTTGCCCTTGGCCGCGCAAAAGACTAGCCAAACACCCACGCACCACGGCCAGCTCAACGCTTGATCCATCGCCGGCATGGCGCGCCACCGCTTTCCGCAAGACACGAATCATGTTGTCTCGGTCATTCGTTTGAGTAGGTAGCGTGGCCCGACTCGCCAGCAGCACTGCATAGTGCAGCGAATCGGTCCCTTCCGTTTTAGCCAGCACCGCCATGGCCAGCTTGTACTCACTCTCGGCTTCGGCAAAGTGTCCCGCCTCCGCCGAACTACCAGCCAGCGCATCGTGCAGCACAATCAGTTGCCGGACTTCCACATGCGCACTCTCCGCCTCCGCTAGCGCCGCTCGGAACCTCGTCGAGGCAGCTACATACTGGCCGCGATTAAAAAGCGCCTGTCCTTCCGCCAGTTTGTCGCTCCACGCATCGCCGGCCCATCCAAACCGCAACGCTAACAGGAACACACCCACCCACATCTTCACGCGGCACCGTCCTTCTCACCCATCTAGTGCTCAAAAAATGCATTTCGTTGCCGCGCAAAACCGCGAGTTACTTCCGTCCTGTAACCACCCCCTACGCCGCGCCTCGCTTATCCCTCCCGTAGGGCTGGCATTCTTGCCAGCTAGCCAGCCCTTCCAGGCGGCCGCGTGTCACGACTCTGTCTGTCTTGCGCTTTTGTATGCTCTTCAACCTATTACTGTCGATAAGTAGACAGAGGTCCAGTTGTCTGTTGGCTTGTCTCAGAGTTACATCGCTCGTGCTGTTCGGAGCCCTATTTGCTTTCGCAACGCAGACCCATAAACCCTACACCCAACTGGCCGATATCCAGCGCTTACCCGTCGAGGTGTTGCAGACTACGCCACCCATATCGGTTGTCGCCGTAGTAACCGCCTACGCGCCTCAGCATTCCTACATGATCGTCCAGCAGCAGGGGCACGGCACCTATGTTGATATGAATGCCGAGCTTGCCGCTCAATTGGCTACCAAAATCGAGATCGGCGACGAAATTCTACTGGAAGGCAACGCTGAGGAGGGCGGATTTGCCCCGAACTTGCATCCTGCGCGCATTCGCGTTCTTCGCCACGTCGGCATGCCCGCTGCCATCGACGTGCCTGGCCGCGACCTCTACCAAGAAAAGTACGAGAACGTCTTCGGCCGCGTAGAAGCCCATGTAACGCAAGCCGCCAGAAACCCTTGGGACAACGTTCCGAATATCCGTCTCACCTTGGAAGCGGCAGGCCGTAGTTTCAGTGCCCTGGTCTTTAAAGCGGACATTCCTGATTCGGTTCCCTGGGTCGGTGCCACCGTCAGCGTCACCGGCATTTTGGGTACCGAGCCGAACGGCCGTCATCAGCGGACCCGCTGCGCCATGTTCGTCCAGGGCCCCTCCGCTGTCCAAGTCATCACCCCCGCAAAAATCGACTGGACTCTGCACAGCCTCCGCAAAATCAATACTCTCTTGACTTGGGGTTCGGGCACGCAAATCGGCGATCCCGTCCGCATCGCTGGCCAGGTAACCTCCGTTACCGCCAATAACTTCTACCTTCAGGACGACACCGCCGGCATCCCCGTCGTTCCAGCGTTTGCTGATTTCCCGCAGGTCGGGCAACATCTGGAAATCTTGGGTCGCCTCAAGGCCAGCAAGGAGAGCGGCTATGTGATCAGTGAGGCTGTTTTGCGGCCTGCCACAGTGGCTGTCTCTAACGTTCTGCCACGCCTCGCGCATGTCGACTCTTTGGATTTCTTTGGCGGACAACTCATCACCACCCGCGTTAGACTCGAAGGCATTCGTCGCGGCCCAAAGAATGAGGTGCTCGCCATCCAATCTAAAACGGGCGGCGAGACCGCCACTCTGGCGCGCGGCCCAGCACCACCCGCCACTGCCTATCTCCGTCCCGGCGACACCGTCCAACTCACCGGCGTAGCCGAATACGATACCGCCGCCATGGGGCCATTCCGCCTTCACTTAACCCTGCGGTCCCCGTCAGATATCCACCTCATCTCTCGCGTGCCCCGGTACGAATCGTTCCCTTGGGGCATCGGCTTCGCCACTCTTTGCCTGGTCGTTTCGCTCGCCTTCGCCTGGATCGCTTCATTAAAGCGTCAGGTCCATAAGCAGACCGCCGCCCTCGAACGCGTCAACGACGCTAAATCCCAGTTCCTCGCCAACATGAGTCATGAGATTCGCACGCCCATGAACGGTGTCCTCGGCATGATTCGTATTCTTCTTGATATGCCCCTCGGTGAGGAGCAGCGCGAGTACGCCCAAACTGCGGAAGCCAGCGCGGTCAGCCTTCTCCGTCTTCTCAATGACATTCTCGACTTTTCCAAAGTCGAATCCGGCAAGTTGCAAATTGAACACGTCAATTTCGCCATCGTTCCGCTATTGCGAGGCACCGTCGAGTTGATGCGTCCCACTGCTTCAGGCAAAGGCTTGCAACTCAATTTGGAGTTGCCTGATACGGTTCCTGCTGTCCTCGTAGGCGACTCCACGCGCATTCGCCAAATTGCCTCCAACTTCATCTCCAACGCCCTCAAGTTCACCCAGCAGGGATCAGTCACTGTTGCGTTGTCATGGCAGCCCACCGCTTCGGCAGATGCAAGCGGACAAATGCGCCTCACCGTCCAAGACACCGGCTTGGGCATGACGGAAGAACAGTGTCAGCGTCTCTTCCAACGTTTCGAACAAACAGATGTTTCCATTGCCAGACGCTATGGCGGCACCGGCCTGGGCCTTGCCATTTCCAAAAGCCTCGCCGAACTGATGCGCGGCTCCGTAGGCGTATCTAGCAAGCCTGGGGAGGGCTCGTTGTTTTGGCTGGAACTACCGCTGAAAGTGGGGCTCGAGACTCATTTGGAAGCCGCCGAACCGTCTCTACAGCCACGCAGTGTCGCGGGTGGCAACATTCTGCTCGCCGAAGACAACCGCACGAATCAAAAAATCGCCATGACCTTCCTCAAGAAAATGGGCTGCCAAGTGACGCTGGCACAAACGGGTGCCGAAGCTGTCAGCGCGATTCAGTCCGGCGTCTCCTTTGACGCAATATTGATGGATTGCCAAATGCCGGTTCTCGACGGCTTCGAAGCCACCAGCCAAATCCGCGCGTTGGGCTGCTCCATTCCCATCATCGCCCTCACCGCCGGCGCCATGAGTGGCGAACGCGAAGCCTGCCTCGCCGCCGGTATGGACGATTACCTCGCCAAACCGTTCCGTCCCCGCGAACTCCAGGAAGTGCTTGCCTCATGGATTGGCAAGAAATCCAAACTTGCTTCTAGATCCGAACCCGTGCCTGTTCCCAAATCCAATCACGCGCCCAAAAAATAA
>PMQB01000215.1:291-4420 GCA_003169195.1 Bryobacterales bacterium | reverse complement strand
TCAGCGCGGATGGGGGACGGCCAAATCGAGGGAGTGGCCGCGACGGTGGGAGGAGAGGTGCTGGCCTCAGTGGAAAACGCGGGACGCAAGGGGCGGCTAGTCTTTCTGTTTGACCGCGCGAGTTCGAAATGGATTCCGCTGGATGTACCGGCGCTGGGCGGATATTCCTTCACGCCGCGATTGCTCGGCGCGGATGGCGATGATATCGTTTTTGAGTCTGCGCTATCGGCGGGATTTTTTCGGTTAGCGCGCTAATCCCTTCCACGCCATCTGATGGAACAAGGCATCCATCTCCTTGCTATCAGGCTTCATTCCTCTGTCGATCCACCACTCGATCAGCGAAAACAAACTGCCCGCCAGCGCGTGAGCTTTAGCGGCACGTGTCACTGGATCGAGATAGACTCCGGCGGCTTGCAGTCTTTCGTCAATAGAACGGGCAAAGAAACCCCGGCCCAGTGCGTGCACATCGTTCATCTTCCCTGCCCTGACCACAGCCGCATAGAAATCCCGCATTTCCGAGACGTGGGCAAACAGTTCTTGTACAGGAACCAGACGTTGCGGGTTCGCACCTCGATGCTTGAGAACGGTTGAGAACAGCGCAAAGAAATCTTCAACATCGCTGAGAAAGAGGTCCTCTCTATCGCGGTAGTGCACATAGAAAGTGGAGCGGCCCACTCCTGCGCGGTCGAGTTCACCATGGCGATTCATCCAACGGGAGCGGGGACGCTCTTGCCACCAGAGCAAGTGGCCCATCTGTCGCTTGTCTCCGCGGTGGCGCATTCGATCGCTATTGTGAGCACGCTGCTGTTGTTCTTAGGTGGTTGCGGATTGGCGCGGCGGATGGCGTCTCCCGACCGGATTTCGTTCGTGGCGGTGGTGACGCTCGCGTTCGCCTGCGTGGCTGTCCTGATTGCCACTGCGGTGAGCGGGTTCATCATCCCCGACATTTGGCAGCACATGATACTTGATGTTCCGGCGGCGGCGCGTCAATGGCAGATTGTGATTGATGCGATCTTCCAGATCAACCAGGCATTCTCACGCATTTATGCAGTGGGCTCGTCAATGGCGATTCTGTTGTGGTCGGTGGCAGGGCTGCGGAATGGAGGGTTGCACCGCGCTGTTGCCCTTTATGGTTGCGTGGTGGCGGTTCTCATCGCGGCGGCCATCGCCGTCGGACACGTGCGGCTGAATGTGCATGCGATGGCGATCGTCGTGGGGGCGCACACTATATGGTTCATTCTGGTGGGATGGCAATTGCGGTCTGCCGCCTTCGAAACTGCTAAGTAATCGAAATGCGTTCTGAATTCAGTCTGATTATAGGAAATCAGCGAAGATCGCCCGGCTTCACAAACAAGTTATAATCCGCTTGGTAAGGAACAGCCATCTCTTGGTTCTCCGTGCATGAACGAGCCGGAGCGACGCCGCCTTTCGTATTCAACCGCTGAATGCTTTGCACTTTAGAGAAAGCGCCTTTGCCATCATGTGACACCGCATCTAGCAGAAGCCAAGGGATCGAATTCTGATCGGCCGACGGGACGTTTGCCACAGCCTTGCCCACAACCCGGCTACCGTCTCTGTGTTCCCACGTTGGTCCGGCGAAGTGATGGCCCACCAATTCGCCAGTTGTTGTATAGAGTTGCGCGTCCGGCGCTTTCAATTTCCAAACAGAAGCCTGGCAAACGTAAATCTGTTTGCCCTTGCCAACCAGATGCATCAGCACCACTTCATCTTTGGGTGGCTGCAAGGCGGCCGGCACGTTTTGGCCAAAGAGAGATTGGGCAAACAAAGAGGAGCTTATCAGTAAACAGCCAAGTTGGTGGCGCAGCCGGATTATTGAATCAGTCATGATTTAACCTCGACGCGATCAAAGACGATGGTTGGGTTTGTCTCAAACGCAGGGAAGGCAACTTGCGGCCACCAAACTTCGAAAGAAAGCATACCGGGAACGTTTTGTTGCGCTGCCTCAAGGAAGAGCGTCCATCCGATAAATTCTTCATTGACTTCAAAAGTGCTGGCTTCAATTCCGATGAGCACGCAAATCAGGTCGACGCCGAAGCAGTCTCGCTTAAACGCCACGAGCTTAGAGACATCTTGCCAATGGATAGCGACCGAGGTTTCCACTCCCCGCTTATCGCAAGTAATGACCAGACCCGATTCATCGCAAGACAGTCGGGCAGGGCTTGGCGCCGGTTTCATGAGCTGGAACAGGAACGAGTTGATTTGGTCCACCATTTTGCATTGACGCCGTTAGCACTCCAGATCTTTACGCGTCAGCTTCACATTCCCCAACCGTCCCAGCATCGCCAGCGCAATGCTTTCCGACCGGAAAAACTCCTGCGCAATCTGCTGCACTTCTTCCCGAGTCACCGCTTCAATACTGGAAAGCATCTCATCCAACGTAAGGAACTTATCAAAATACAGTTCCTGCCGCGCTAAGTTCGACATCCGGCTCGAAGTCGATTCCAAACTTAACATCAGCGAACCTTTGAAATTCTCTTTAGCCCGTCGCAGTTCATCCTCGCCAATCAGTTCCTGTTTTAGCTTGCGGAATTCCTCCACTACCGAATTCACCACACGAGTGGCTGTTTCGTGCGCGGTCCCGGCATATATCATGAAGCAGCCCGTATCACGGAACAGATTCAGCTCCGAATACACCGCATAGGCCAGCCCCTGCTTTTCGCGAATGTTCTGGAAAAGCCGCGAACTCATGCCGCCGCCCAGCACTGTATTCAAGATATAGAGCGGAAAGCGCAACTTGTGCGCCAACGGATACGCCGGCACGCCAATTGTAATGTGCACCTGCTCGAGCGATTCCTTCTTCTTCAGTATGAACGGCGCATACGTCTTCGGCACCGTATCGGCCACGCTGCCGTCCCGCGCTTCCAAACCCGAGAACTTTTCGCCTATCAACTCCACAATCTTGTCGTGATTCAGATTCCCGGCCGCCGTAATCAGAATGTTCTTCGGCGCATACACCCGCGAAAAGTATTCACATAAGGAATTGCGCCCGAATTTCTTTACTGTTTCCTTTGTGCCCAGAATGGGTTTGCCCAGCGAATGGCCCTTCCAGAAGTTGCTGATGAAGGTTTCATGCAGCACGAACTCCGGCTGATCGGCCTCCATCTTGATCTCTTCCAGAATCACGCCCTTCTCTTTCTCGATATCTTCTTCGCGAAAGAGCGGGTTCAACACCAGGTCGGCCAAAATGTCAGAGGCCAACGGCAGGTGTTCGTCAAGTACCTTGGTGTTAAAGCTCACCAATTCTTTGCTGGTGAAGGCATCCAAGCCGCCGCCAACCGAGTCTACCGACCGCGCAATGTCCTCTGCCGATCGATGTTTGGTCCCCTTGAAGACCATGTGTTCGATGAAATGCGAGATTCCATTCTCTGGACCGTGCTCAATGCGCGAACCACTGCCGATCCAAACGCCCAAGGAGACCGAGCGCACGTACGGCATCGACTCTGTGACGAGTCGAACTCCGTTCGGGAGAGTGGCACGCTGGATTTCACGAGTTGTTGTAAGTGCTTGAACCATAAGAATTACGCCTAATCGAGTGTACGACGAGGCTATGCTGGATCTGAGGCCTCAAAGTGTCAAAAAACGTTTCTCTCGTCGGAATGGAGTTGGCGGACCTACGCGAATTGCTCGGTCCCGATCAACCCAAGTACCGCGCCCAGCAGTTATTTGACGCTTTGTATAAGAAACACGTGGCGAATTTTTCCCAGATTTCGAATTTGCCACAACCTCTTTTAAATCAATTAGTTACGATATCCACCCTGGGCGGCCCCACAAGCGACAAGAGATTCGATTCGGTCGACGGCACCAAGCGCTACCTGCTGCGCTTGGAAGACAACCGAACCGTGGAGACAGTGCTCATGCCGGAGGAACATCGCGATACGATCTGCATCTCCAGTCAGATCGGTTGTCCAGTCGATTGCAAGTTTTGTTTGACCGCCTTGATGGGTTTGGAGCGAAACCTCACAGCCGGCGAAATTGTGGGACAAGTGCTGTTTGTGGCACGCGAAAACGGCCTACGGGCGAATGATGCGCGCATGAATGTTGTGATGATGGGCATGGGCGAACCGCTTCTAAACCTCGATAATGTGCTGAAAGCGACGCGCCTTTTGAC
>PMQB01000215.1:0-279 GCA_003169195.1 Bryobacterales bacterium | reverse complement strand
AAGCTCGCCATCTCTTTGAATGCTTCGAATGAAGAGCAGCGGCGCGAGTTGATGCCCATCACGCGCAAGTATCATCTGGCCGATTTGATGGAAGCGTGCAAAGCGTATCCCTTAAGGAATTGGGAGAAGCTGACCTTCGAATATGTGCTGCTGAAGGATGTAAATGATACCGATGCGGACGCCCGGCGGGTGGTCCGGCTGATATCGCGGCTAAATTGTAAGGTGAATTTGATTGCGTTGAACCCCGGGCCAG
Organism: Bryobacterales bacterium; assembly: GCA_003169195.1. Lineage (GTDB taxonomy): Bacteria > Acidobacteriota > Terriglobia > Bryobacterales > Bryobacteraceae > Bog-105. The sequence continues at coordinate 26 of PMQB01000215.1, read as the reverse complement.
GGATTCCCTTCGGCACGCCGACGGAC
>PMQB01000453.1 GCA_003169195.1 Bryobacterales bacterium | reverse complement strand
CAATAAAAGAACTGTCAGTAACCGCATGCACGCTCCTCCGATTCAAAGGCAGATAGCCCCATTGATTATGTGACAATTCCGAGTCCACCGTTTCACCCTGGCTAAATATTTATACAACTCGAAACACAGCGACGGACAATTCGTCCAATCTATATGAGCAGTAACTTGAAAAACAAGCGCGTCGCGATCCTAGCGACCGAAGGATTCGAATACGTCGAACTAACAGAGCCAAAGAAAGCTCTGGAGGCCGCCGGTGCGAAGACTGAGGTTGTTTCTCCCAAAGACGGAAAAATCAAGGGCTGGAATCACACCGATTGGGGTGACTCGGTCAAAGTAGATGTCAGCCTCAAATCAGCCGATGCTGGTAAATATGATGCCCTGCTGTTGCCTGGAGGCGTGATGAATCCAGACCATCTACGTCAAGATCCAAACGCCGTTCAGTTTGTAAAAGCTTTCTTCGACGCAAACAAGCCCGTGGCCGCCATCTGCCACGGTCCCTGGATGTTAGTCGAAGCGGATGTGTTGCAGGGGCGGAAACTCACTTCTTGGCCTTCATTGCAGACCGATATCAAAAACGCCGGAGGCAACTGGGTAGATCAGGAAGTGGTCGCCGATCACGGCCTAGTCACCAGCCGAAAACCCGACGACATTCCCGCCTTCAACAAAAAGATGATCGAAGAAATCAGCGAAAGCCAGCAAGCCTAAGGCAAATGGGGGGCAGACGCTTTCGTCTGCCCCCCCTAAACGGGCAGTTCCTCCTCATTTGGAAACTGATGCTGCTTCCGTCCCTCCGCCCCGTCATATTTCTTACTCATCTTGAAAAGCTCCAACCGCCCATCCGACGCATTCTCACGGCACCGTTCCCGCAGCTCGCCCATTTGTTCCGAAGCCAATGGCTTAAAATTCCGAGCAATCCCCAAATTCTGCTCCAGCACCTCCAACGAATCAATCCCACTAATTGTCGTCGCTACCGGCAAACTCATCGCGTAACTCAGCGCCTCCCGTGCCGTAACTCCGCCATGAGTAACCATCTCTCCGCTACCGCCCATACTCTTCATCCCCAGGACTCCCATCTCGCGCCGCAACGCCTCTGGCAGCACCTTATTCTCAAAACTCAAAAACGTAGCATCGAAACAGTTCAGCGGCATCTGCACCGTGTCAAACGCAAAATTGTGCGACAGCATCTTCAGATGAATGTCTGGATCTTTGTGCCCGGTGAAACCTACAAATCTCACCTTGCCCTGTTGCTTTGCTTGCATCAGCGCTTCCGCAGCCCCATCCGGCGCAAAGATCAAATCAGGGTCGTTCCAATACACCACCTCATGAATCTGCCAAACATCCAAGTAGTCCGTCCGCAGCCTGCGTAACGATTGCTCCAACATCTGCATCGCCACCTTCTTGTCGCGCCCATGCGTACACACCTTGGTCATCAACACAACGTTTTTACGCAAACCTTGCAGGGCCACACCCATCCGCTCTTCCGAAAGGCCTTCGTGATATTCCCAACAATTATCGAAAAAGTTCACACCCGCATCAACCGCCTGATGCACGATCTCCGTCGCCTCCGCTTGGTTCTTCGTCGAGCCCAGATGAAATCCTCCAATGCCCAATGCCGAGACATCCACGCCGGTCCGGCCCAGTTTCCGATGAGGCACCAATCCCGTTTGAGCCTTTGCGTTACCACCGGCAGCAGCCATTGCCAATCCTCCTACGAAGACTCTTCGCGTAAAACCATCAGTGTGCGCCATAACTTATTGCTTCTTGGGAAACGGCTTGCCCGTATTCTCAGTGGCCTTCAACATCTCTTTCACTTCGGCCTGCTGCATGTCCAGCGGAAATTGGTGTGCCAGACGAGCTTCCGGATTATCGAACTTGAGTGACACTTTGTAGAGTTCAAAACGCCCATCGCCCGCCTGCGGCTTGCAACGCGATTCCAATTCCCGCATAGCATGCTCGCTCATCGGCTGAAAATCTTGCGCCACTTTCAAATTCTGCTGCAACACATCGAGCCGCTCCATACCCGTAATCGTTGTCGTAACAGGCAGACTCATCGCGTAGCGCAGCGCTTCCTCCGCGGTCAGCACACCTTTCTGCACCGCTTCACCGTGCCCTGAAATCGGCTTCATCCCCAACGCAGCAATCCCTCGCTTATTCAACTCCGGCAAAACCATGTTTTGAAAACTAAGAAAGCTTGCATCAAAGGGATTCAGGGGCATTTGCACCGAATCAAACGGAAACCCAGTGGCCAACATCTTGAGATGAATCCGCGGATCTTTGTGTCCCGTAAATCCCACAAACCGTACTTTCCCCTGCTGTTTCGCTTGCTCCAACGCCTCCGCCGCTCCGTTAGGGCGAATGAATAAGTCAGGATCGTTATAGAACGAAACCCCATGTATCTGCCATAGATCAAGATGGTCCGTCTGAAGCCGGTTCAGTGACTCCTCTAACATCTGCATCGCAAGATGTTTGTCTCTCCCATGTGTGCAGACCTTGCTCATGAGAAACACTTTGTCGCGCTTGCCGCTGAGTCCGTGGCCCATCCAGACCTCACTCTTGCCCCGGTGATACTCCCAGCAGTTATCGAAGAAAGTAATTCCTCCATCTATCGCCTCCGCAACAATACGCACAGCTTCTTTCTCGTCTTGCGCATCACCCAAGTGATGGCCTCCAAAGCCGAGAGCCGAAACTTTTTCAGAAGATTTGTTGCCAAAGGGGCGGAGGGGGATGGAACTCATAGTAGATACTCTGGCCGTCTCTCTAAAAGGAGGGGCTCTCTCCAGAGAACCCCTCCCGGTTTCCAATTATTTCTTGGAACCGCTACTACTGCCGGCCTTGCTAGACGCTTCAGAGGAAGCGGTATGAGCCTTGCCGGACGCTTCATGAGCTTTTGTCGAATGCTCATGTGCCGTCTCGGAATGTTTCATAGCTTCGTCATGATTGCCTTTGTCATGATGATCCGCGGCCGTCTTGTGAGACTTGGCTGCATTCTCATGATGTTCGGCGGCTTTTCTATGGGCATTATTTGCCATTTGTCGTACCTCTGGCGGTTTGAGTCGACAATGAAAAGAAATGTTTCGCGGCCCATACGCTCTTTTATCGCCCCTCAATCAACACCGCGGCTTCGTCAGGTAAACTGATGGCATAAAGGAAGCCCCTTCGCTGAAAAGGATTTTCTTGCATCATCGTTGTCATTACTCGTGGAAGATGAATCGTCTCTTGGCTTGCGCTCTGCTGCTCGGAAGCGCGCGCCTCGGCTTCGCGCAACGCCCGCTTTCAGGTGGTGAGAACCAATTCAGCGTCAGCCAAACCCTCTTCACCGCTCTCGCCGCCATCAACGCCGCCGGCTACGACACAGGTATTGATTCCCCTCTCAACGAGCAGTTCAAACTCCGTACCCAACTCCGCGAAGCTCTAGCCAAGCGCAAAATTCCTTGCCTGCCGGAAATTCGCGACTTCTACCAGGCTCATAAGAAGCCATCGGGCGGAGCCGATTTGGGCCAATACATTTCCTTTTCGCTGCTGGCCGGCGACGCCCCCAAGTTCGATCTGCCCACCATTGAACTGCCCGCGGATGTCGAGCCTATGCGCCCGTTCAGCGAATTGCTGGCGCGTTTCTACAAAGAAGCCGATGTCGCTGATCTCTGGCGGCGTTCCCAAGGCGCCTATGCCGAGGCCATCAGGACCTACCAGGACGAAGTGATCAATACTTTGTTCGAGACAAATGGCTACCTGCGCAATCCTTCCGGAAACGAAGGCCGCCGCTTCCAGATCTACCTTGATTTGCTGGGCGAACCCAACCAGGCCCAGGTCCGCAATTATCGTGCCAACTATTTCGTCGTCATCACTCCGAGCAGTGTGCCTCTCGTTGATGAAATTCGCGACGCCTACCTCACCTATCTGGTAGATCCACTCGGTTTCAAATACGCCGCCGCGATTAAAGAGAAGAAGGTCCTGGAGAAATACGCTCAAGAGGCGCCCTCTCTCGATCTCGCCTACAAAGACGATTTCCAACTGCTCGTGACCAGGTGCATGACCAAAGCCATTGATAGCCGCCTCATGCATGGCGGTTCCGCTAAACGCGAAGAGTTCGTCAACCAAGCCATGCGCGAAGGCTTCATCCTCACCGCAGTCTTTGCCGAAGGTTTGGAGCACTACGAGAAGATGCCCGATTCCTTCAAGCTGTATTATCCGCAGCTCATTGCCGCCATCGATGTCAAAAAAGAAAAGAAGCGCTTGGAGGGCATTCAATTTGTAGAGGTGGCCGCCCCAAAGGTTGTGGTTGCACCCGCGAAGATGCAAATCTCGCTCGCCGAAGAATCCCTGCAAACCGCCGAGGGTCTTTACGAACAGCGCGATCTGGAAACTGCCGAAAAAGTGTTCAAGAAAGTATTTGAACAGACGGCCGACAAAGGCATGCAGGGCCGTGCCTATTATGGTTTGGCGCGCATTGCCATCCGCCAATATCAACTGCACGAAGCCAAGAATCTGTTCGAACGAACCGCCGACAGCGGCGCTGGTCCGTCCATCACAGCGTGGGCGCATGTATATTTAGGACGGATAGCATTGGCTGAGCACAACGACAAAAAAGCTGACGAAGAGTTCAAAATCGCGCTGGCGACCGATGGGATTTCGGCCATGGCGATTGAAGCAGCCCAGAAGGGGCTTGAGAGTACTTCATCCAAAGGAGATAAAGCGAAATGAGATTGGGTTTATTGGGAATGGCTGTGCTGTACGCCGCTCTTCCGCTAGCGGCGTATCAGGCCAAGCAGCCGAAGGTGAAATCGAAAAAAGAACAAGAGGCTTTGATGCAGGTGCAAACCGCCGCGCAAAGCAATAATCCTACGGCCGAACTCGCCGCCATCAACAACGTGTTGGAGAATTTTGCCGACACCGAATTCAAGCCGCAGTTGTTAACCATGGCGATGGGCGCTGCCCAACAGACCAACGATCCCGCACAGGTGGCCACCTGGGCCGAACGGATCATGGACAACGATCCTAACGATGTAGTCGCGCGCGTTACGCTCGCCGAAACCACCTCCTCGCAAATGCGCGAAAACGATTTGGACAAAGCCCAGAACGTCAAAAAGGTAAATGATCTGGCACACAAGGCGCTCGATCTCATGAAGTCCAATACCGGTTCAGTGCCCGCCGGCATTCCGCCAGACAAGTGGCCCGATTTCCAAAAGGAATTAGCCGCCCGAGCTTGGTCCGCCATCGCCCAAGCAGATTCGGTGAACAAGCAATATGCCGACGAAGTCGCTTCCTACAAGAGCGCACTTGAGATCATGCCCAGCTCCATCATCACCGCGCGCCTGGCAAAAGCCTACGTCAACAACAAGCAATATGACGACGCCATTGCCGCCGCTGACAAAGCAATGGCCATGGCCGATGCTAGTCCTCAAGTAAAGACCTTCGCCCAAGTGCAGAAGGATAATGCCATCAAGCTCAAAGGAGCGAAGTGACACCAAGGTAAAAATATGACCCCTCCAATCGAGAGATTGGAAGAGAAGCTCGGCTACCAGTTCAAAAACCGGGAGCTTCTCTTGCGCGCTCTCACGCACCGCTCGTGCGCATCTGAGTTTCCACCAGACCAGTGCGCCGATAACGAACAGCTTGAATTTCTAGGCGACGCCGTCTTGGGTTTTGTCGTAAGCGAAGCACTCGTGGCCCATTACCCCGCCGCGCGAGAAGGAGATTTGTCGCAATGGAAATCGCATCTCGTCAGTGCTGCGTATTTGTATCACCGCGCGTTAGCCATTGATTTGGGCAATTATCTGCGCCTCGGCAAAGGCGAAGAACGCAACGGTGGCCGCGAACGAAAAACCGTCTTGGCGAATGCGTTCGAAGCGGTAATCGCGGCGATTCATCTCGACGGGGGCACCGACGTAGCGCGTGCCTTTGTCACCCGCCACGTGCTTTTTGAGATTGAGGCTATGGGGGGCGGCTCCATCGAACTGCTGAATCATAAGAGCGTGCTGCAGGAACGCACCCAAGCCATGGGCTTGCCTATGCCCCGTTACGCAACTGTCGCCACCACCGGTCCCGAGCACGCCAAAGTCTTCACCGTCGAAGCCCGCGTCGGCGATGTGCTCAGTGAACGCGCCACCGGTTCTTCCAAGAAAGCCGCCAGCCAACAAGCTGCGGAGATGCTCATCGGTCGCCTGAAATCACTAGAGTCAAATACCC
>PMQB01000404.1:4480-4630 GCA_003169195.1 Bryobacterales bacterium | reverse complement strand
AGAAGCAGAAGGCGCAGACCGCTTCGGCGGTGCTGTGTTACTCGCGTATGTTGTTCTTTCAGATCCATCCCAGCTTCCAACGCTTCGATTGCAAAGTGTTTCTCAGCGAGGCACTGCGCTACTTCTCTGGCGTACCAGAGCGCGTGATGA
>PMQB01000404.1:280-4451 GCA_003169195.1 Bryobacterales bacterium | reverse complement strand
CCGCGCGGGTGGAGAGACCCTTATCAGCGTAGTTCTTGGTTATGCACAGTAAGGCGCCGCCGTGGGCCTATCCATGGCGGCTTTGAAGTCGTCTTCTTTGCATAATCTTTGTCGGTCTTTCCGCTCGTCAGCATGGCGACGAGTTGGTCCGGGGCACTGAATCTGCCTCGGCGGAGTGCGGGGGGCGTCAGGGAGCTGACGGCTTCCAGTTTTGCTGTCGGGTCTGCGCGGAGATAGACTTCGGTGGTTTGAACGCTGCTATGTCCGAGCCAGAGAGCGACTTTCCGGATGTCGTGAGTTGTTTGTAGCATCAACATCGCACAACCGTGCCGCAAAGTGTGCGGCGAAACGTGCTTGCTGCACAGGGAAGGGCGGCTCTGTTTTGCGGACTCAACGTGCTGCTTGAGTACATATTCGAATCCCGTCCGGCTTATTGCACCACCACGTGCATTTAGGAAGAGTTCAGGGACGGCAGCCTCGCCCCGTATCGCCAGCCACGCACGAAGATTAGCGCCGGTGCGTTTCCACACCGGCAGTACTCGTTCTCTCCTCCCTTTCCCAAGAATCCGAACGGAAGGCTGCGGCGCAAAGGTTACGTCTTCCACCTTCAGACCGACCAACTCGGAGACTCGGAGTCCTGCGACAAAACACACATCCAGCATGGCGCGATCACGGATGCCAAACCGAGTATGGGGGTCGGGTATGTTCAGGATCGACTGCATTTCGTCGAGAGTGATATACGCCACCAGCTTCGTATCAGTCCTTTTGAGCGGTATTGCCAGGATCTGCCGCACCTGGTTCAATGCGGATGGCACTTGATACTCGATGTAGCGCATGAACGATTTGATGGCCGCCAAGCGGCCGTTTCTCGTCACAGGCCCGTTTTTGCGCTCGGTCTCGATGTGTTGCAGGAAGGCGAGCACCATAGCGGCATCGATCTGTTCCAGATGAAGTTGCGATGGTGTCGTGGCCAGGCGAGTGGCAGCGTACTGAAACAACAAGCGGAACGCGTGTGCATAAGTATCGCAGGTGTGCTCGCTCGCGCGGCGATCGATGGGAAGGCGCTCGCGGAGGAATGTGGTGATATGGGGTGCCAGTGGCGTCATGATTGGCTCCTTTTGCCGAAAGCCTCAGACCGTTCGGCGACCTGCGCCAGCATAGAAGGAGTCGCGTGGAGATACCAATACGTGCTATCAATTTGGCCGTGGCCCATGTAGGTCATTAAAGCCAGCATGTTTGCGTCGACAACCGTTCGGTCGCCAGAACACGACTCGAGGACTCTGACCGCAAATCCGTGACGAAGGTCATGGATACGCGGTCCGGGTTTTCCCGGACCCGGATGGATTCCCATCGTTCGAACGAGGCGCAGGAATACAGTAAGAATGCCGGTATACCGCATGCCACGGCCACGGAGTGAGATGAAGACCTGGTCATCCTCCGCGATTCCTCTGCGGTCCAAATACCTCTTGATGCCGGCCATCGCCGTAGGATGCAGCGGCACGCGGCGGCTCTTCTGAAATTTCGTCTCTCGAATCAACAATCCGTCGTCAGTAACGTCAGTTAGACGGAGATTCAACGCCTCGGAAATGCGCAAGCCGGTTACGGCCAGCAGTGAGAAAAGCGTTGTAAAAGTCCACGGCCGGATCGATCCCGTGGGAGGGAGTTTCGACGCTCGCGTCAGCAGTTCGTGTAGTTGGTCAGGGGTGAGGATGAACGGACGATAACGGACCCGACGAGCTGAGAACACTCGTTCGCAAGGGACCTCATGACCTGCATCTTCGGCATGTGCAAACCGAGCAAAGACCCGGAGCGTCCCGAGACGATTGGCGCGCTGTCCCTCGGATGGCGCTTGGGCCGCCCACTCGACCGCCGTGCGAGTCCGGAGGTTGGTCTCGCCCCGCTCTGCAGCGAAGGAGGCATAGTCGCGGAGCAGATATTCTTGCACCTCCATCCGGAAACCCATGGACCGGCGAAGCGCAAGATAAGAATCGACCAGCTGAGTCAGCACGGGAAAACCTCCGGCCACGGAAGGGCGATCTCTCGGAGACGCTGCACGTCAACTTTTGCATAATGCGCGGTCGTATCGAGATACTGATGGCGCAGTACCGCCGCAACCTGTTGCAGGGTTGCTCCTTGCCGTAACATTCCTGTGGCAGCAGAGTGCCGCAGCACATGCGCGCCGCGAAAGGGAGCCTCTACGCCGGCGCGAGCGATGGCCCGTGCCACGATTGCCGACACAGCGCTGACATGTAGCGGCCTCCAGGGGGCCTGCATACGGACAAAGAGATGCGTGTCCTGAACAGGTGGACGCCCTTCTCGCAAGTAATCCAAAACAGCATCACCTACCTCTTGCGTAAGTGGGAGCTTTACTTCGTATCGAGACTTCCCCGACACGCGGACAGTGGCGTGTGTCCAATCAATATCAGCGAGATCCATTTTGAGGATATCGCCAGCACGCAGCCCCAGTCGCGCCAACAGCAGAATCGCGGCTCGATCTCGCAATCCGACGGCGGTGTCCCGATTGCAGGTAGCGATGACGCGCTCGACATCGGCCGCTGGCAGGTAGCGCGGCAGCGCGGAAAGGCGCCACATGGCAATGGTCGGCACTGCATCGTCCATTCCTGTCCGACACATTCCACAGGCAATTAGATAGCGTAAGAACATTCGCATTACCGAGACGACTTCCTTGGCTCTCGCCCGGCTTCTTCCTTTGGTCCGGCTGAGAATAAACGTGCGGATCGATTCAGCGTCATAGACGCTGGGATCTGCCCCTAACCCTCCCAATACGTCTTTGATGATGATGCTGTATCGGCTCAGTGGCTCTTCTTTGCTGCCGCGCTGATTCCGCATCCAACGACAGAAACCCGAAACTAACGCGGGTAGTTCAGGGTGTTCCTTCGACGGCGGCGAAGACGTAACCACACCGGACTCCCGCAGCTGCTCCACGAGCGACTGGGCACCTGCAAGCACTCTGACGATTTGATGCCTGGATGACTTCAGCGGTCTTTGACATCGGCATCTGTCCAGATGGGCCTGGAAATCCTCGAACAGATTCTCATGCAGTTGCTCTATAGACCTCTCCTGTCGCTGGTTCCAGCGGCTGAAGTGGGCGGCACCTCGTAGGCGATGACGCAAAATCCAGTAGCTGAAGCCCTGTACCTCCAGTTTCTGAGCTAACGCTGAAAGGTACGGGCCGGCTGGGGTCGACAGGAGTCGGGTGACAGACTGATTCCACTTAAAGTACTTCTCGATCACTTGCTTTCTCCTTTGAACGAGCTTTAGAGACCGCTCGGACGTCTCTGATTATGCAAAGCTGTTCGATACATCGAGGTGACTTTTCCATTAAAAATAGGGGAAATGCGCGTCGGTTCTCCCGTCGACTGTGCATAAACAATGACTACGCTGATAAGGGTTTATGCGCAGCTGCACATAAACCCTTCTCCTTCATCGAAAATAACTTCTTAGCAGGACGCAAGTTCGCCAGCTGGAACGATCTGAATCAACAGGCGCGCCAGTGGTGCGACCGCGTGAATGCGACTTACAAGAAACATATCCACGCCGTGCCGCGCGAACTCTTTGCCGTGGAGCGACTGCATCTCAAACCGCTGCCCGCGTGGATTCCGGAAGTGTATCGAGTGCATGAACGCTCGGTCGATGTGGAAGGCTTTGTCTGCCTGCATGCCACGCGCTACTCGGTGCCAGTTTCTTGGATCGGTAGACGTGTGGAGGTGCGCGAGACCAAGGATAAGGTCGAGATCGAACTCGATGCCCGCCACTTAGTAACGCATGTGCGGACACTGGCGCCGCTGCAACGAATCACGCTGCCCGAACACAAACGCGCCTGGGGCGAAGGTGTCAAGAAAAACGAGCGACACCCGGAAGAACAAACCATCCTGCAGGCAGCACCCGAGATTGGCGGCTATGTGGCCGAACTCAAACAGAAGGGCCGCAAAGTGGTGGCGTTGTCATTGCGGCAACTGCTGCGGCTGCTGCGCGAGTATCCGCGCGAGCCGTTCCTCGCCGCCGTTCGGGAAGCCGCACAGTATGGCCTTTATGATCTCGACCGCCTGGAGCGTATGATCCTGCGGCGTGTCGCGCGCGATTACTTCTTACTCGATACGGAGGGTGGAAACGATGAATGAAGAACTCGAACAACTGTTGAAGAATCTCA
>PMQB01000404.1:0-267 GCA_003169195.1 Bryobacterales bacterium | reverse complement strand
CAGCCCAGTGTCAATCGCAAGCAGATCCGCGCTTTCGCCGAGCTAGACTTTGTGGCCAAACATGAGAATCTTGTGTTTGTCGGACCTACCGGTGTTGGCAAAACCGGACTAGCTTGCGGGATTCTGTTGAAAGCTTTGCAGAATGGCTACCGTTGCCGGTTCGTTCGCGCGCAAGACCTGTTCGACGAGATGTACGCCTCGCTGGCCGACCGCTCCACACGCCAGTTACTCAATCGCCTGGCTCGCCTGGACGTCCTTTTGATCGAT
>PMQB01000240.1:23100-25170 GCA_003169195.1 Bryobacterales bacterium | reverse complement strand
GAGGCCAACATCATCCTCGGCGCGACCTTCGACACTTCGCTCGACGGCGTGGTGCGCGTCTCCGGGGTCGCCACCGGCATCGATCAGGCCTCGATCGACCGCATCGAGCCTGTCATCCTGTCGGGCCGCAACGAGATGGAACCTACCGGTAGTACGGGGTAATGCACTTCGGCCGCCGCCGCTGCGGCGTTTGCAAGTGCGACCAGTGCGAGAAATGACGTGATCTGTCGCATGCTCTCAGGATAACGCTGTCAGACCAGCGCGCCGGATGAAACTGCGGCCCGCAGGAAGCGGCGGATCGCTTCGTTGACGATCTCCGGCTGCTCCAGACTACTGAGGTGGCCTGCGCCGGGGACCGCCAGAAATTGGGCGCCGGGTATGGCGGCAGCGATGTCCTGGGTGCTCTCGAAGGCGGCATCATTCATGCCCGCGATGGCTAGCGTGGGAACGCGGATGCTTTCGAGCGCCAGCCGCGCGTCCGGCCGGTCAGACATTCCCAACGCGGCGGCGGCTACGGCTTCGGGGTTCTGAGACAAGATGATTTCGGTGATCTGGCTAGCCAGCTCCTGGTGCGTCAGCAAGCGGGGAAGCATCGCCTCCGGAAGGAAGGAGATGCCCTCGTTGATGAGGCGCTCCGCCAACTGGGTCCAACGCTGCTTCTCCTCCTCATCGGCGGGTGTGGCGCGCGTATCCATCAGAATCAGGGCGCTCACGCGTTCGGGATACCGGCGGGCCAGGGACATCGCGATGTATCCTCCACGCGAGATTCCGGCGATGGCCGCCCGGGCGATTTGATGGTCATCCAGCAGCTGGATGACGGCTTCCGCCGCGACGTCCACAGGCGCGCCAGGCAGGTCTGGCGCAAGGATCTGGAATTCATCCCCCAGCGCCGCCTGCTGATTTTCCCAGAGCCGGCTGTCGAGCGGGAACGCGTGCAGCAGAACGAGTGTCAAGCCCTTAATTATGGCTTGTAGCGAAGCACGGTGGAAAGGTCAATTCCACGAATGATGCCGTTGGTATTGTAGGCCAAACCCCACGAATCGATGGAAGACATATCGGGGAAGATACAGGCTTCGAGAGCCTGATCGACGGATTTGTCGTTCACCCATCCGCCGCCGGCCGCGTTGATCCCGCCGAATAGATCCGATCCGCCCAGTTGCGAGCAGTAGCAGGAGGCTGGATTGCCGACGCAGGTTCCCGTCATGGCGGGCTTATTGTAATAGGCGAGCGCGGCGAGAGTTGGTTTGGTTGCCGTCAGGGTGTCCAGAAGCACGTGGATGCGGGAGCCGTCGGAAGCCGACGTGTACTGGCAGAAAGGCTTGATCTGCGCGAGTGGAAGCTCTGTTTGCGGATCGTTGGTTCCGTAGACGGCCTCTCGCAGGAACACCTGGCCACCCGTTTGGCTGCAGTAGTCGGCGGGGGTTTGGGCAAGTGCCGCGAGTGAAAAGGAGAGGGCAAGAAGGGCAAGTCGCATGAAAAGAGTATACAGCCAGCCCTCGGGAGCTAACGGACAGCGCCCATCTTATCCACGGGCCAATAGGCGAAAACCGCCTTCCCGAAGATCAGATTGCGTGCCACCGTACCCCAGACACGGCTGTCGTTGGAAGATGCGCGATGGTCGCCGAGGACGAAGTATTCGCCGCGCGGAACCACTTTGCGCTCCATTGAGGAGCGGGTGCGGTACTCGTCGTGCAGGTAAGGCTCGTAGAGTTCGCGGCCATTGACGTAGACCTGGCCTTCCTCAATCTCGATGGTGTCCCCGGGCAGCCCGATGACGCGCTTGATATAGCTCTTGGAGTGGTCCCACGGATACCAGAAAACGATGGTATCGCCCCGGCTAATCTGACTAATCCCGAAGCGATAGGTGAACTGGTTAATGAAGATGCGCTCTTCGTCATTCAACGTGGGCATCATGCTGGTGCCTTCCACTTTTACTGGCCGGTAAAGGAAAAGAATGACGAGCACGGCGATAAGCACTGAGAGCATCAGGTCGCGAAACCAGGCGATGATCGACACCAGCGCGGGTCGCGGCATGGCAGGCTGAGGTGCGGGTGTCTCGGTGACCGTTTC
>PMQB01000240.1:0-23053 GCA_003169195.1 Bryobacterales bacterium | reverse complement strand
GAGTAATGTTGCCGACATTGGTTCCTCGTCATAGCGCAATGCGTTTTTGCGCTTTGATCTGTTTGAGCCTGCTGTTGGTGGCCTCTTTCTGCGCACCGATTCATAAGCACGATACCGGCCAAGATGCGTCTTGTCTTTTCTGCCACGCTACCACGCGAGCAGAGTGGTCTGTGCCTGCTGGTGCAGCCGGTCAACCGGTGGCTTCCACGCTTTTCGTGGTGGATAAGAATCCGGGCCGTACCATGGCCGATGATTCCGAACATAAAGTTCGGATTCCGCGCTCTCCGCCTTCTTTGCTCCTTTCGCTCTAGTTTTGGATGAGCTGTGCGTATCTGTTTCCGCGCGCGGCACGTCTTCCATGATTGACCCCCTAAGGAGTTTTCTGCTTTGCTTCGCCATTTCTTTCCCTCGACCGCTCTTATACTCGCGCTCGGCGCGCCTTCTCTTTTTGCTCTGACAACAACGTCTGACACTACTACGCAGGCCACCGGTCAAGGGGGTACGATTCAAGGCAATGTGACTGACCCCACCGCCGCGCCCGTAGCGGCCGCCTCAGTATCTCTCACCAATGGCGTTACCGCTTACAACCAAAGCGTCAAGACCCAAGCTGACGGAAGTTTCCGTTTCACGAACATTCCGCCGAATAGTTACACATTGAAGATTGAGGCGCCCGGTTTCCAGGCATTTACCCAAACCGTTAACGTTCGCACCCAGGTGCCTATTGAACAGAACGTGGCTCTGGTTTTGGCGGGCACGCAGCAATCGATTACCGTGGAAGCAACGCCCGACACGATTGAAAACGTAGCTACGGCGCACGTGGATGTCAGCCAGAATCTGATTGGCGACCTGCCGATCTCCTCTTCGTCGCAGGGTTTAAATGAAGTCATCACTTTGACGTCTCCCGGCGTGGTGGCAGATTCGAACGGCATGTTCCATCCACAAGGCGACCACGGCGAAACGAGTTATGTCGTAGATGGCTACGAGATTGGCGATCAACAGAGCAAGACGTTTTCCACACAACTTCCCTCCAACGCTTTTCAGTCGCTCGAATTAGTGAGCAGCGCGCCCGACGCCGAGTTTGGCGGCAAAACAAGTCTCGTTGTGAATGCAGTGACGCGCTCCGGCATGGGCCAACCGCCGCACGTTTCTTTCGACGCCAGCTATGGCTCTTTTGGCACGGTGGGGGAAGATTTCACAATTGCCGATGGCGGCGCAAAATGGGGCAACTTCTTCTTGGTTGACACGAGCCGCACCGGACGGTTCTTAGACAGTCCCGAGTTTTCACCCATTCACGATCGTGGCAACAATGAATCGATTTTTGATCGGATGGATTATCAGCCTACCGGACGTGATTCCTTCCATTTGGATGTATTCGGCGCGCGGAATTGGTTTCAAATTCCTAACACGTATGATCAGGTGAACCAGGATCAACGTCAGCAAGCGCGGACGTTCAGTTTCGCGCTCGGTTTTCAGCACACGTTTAATCCCAAAATGCTGATGACCATCAGTCCCTTCATCCGGCAGGACCGCGTGGATTACTATCCAAGTGACAATCCGTTTGCCGATTCGCCCGCTACTTTGGCCCAGAATCGCCACCTGACGAATTGGGGAACACGTGCTGACTTTTCTTACGCTAGCGGTATCCACAACATCAAGATCGGCACAGAAATTCAGCAGACTCGCTTAGTAGAAAACTTTTCTTTGGGCATCACCGATCCAACATTTAACGCGGTTTGCGTTACAACGGCGGGCGACGCCATTACTGGCGATAGCGTTGTGAATCCAAGCCAGTGCGGCACAGCGGGCTATGTGGCAAATCCCGCATTTTCTCCTGGATTGCTGCCCTTTGATTTAACACGCGGCGGACATTTATTCATGTTCCACGGCGCCGCTAATATCAACCAGCAGGATGTTTTCGCACAGGATCAAATCACTATCAAGAACCTAACCATTAGCGCGGGCTTACGCTTTGATAATTACGAAGGCATTAGTGAAGACAAGCTCCTGCAGCCCAGAATTGGTTTTTCTTACCTCGTGAAAATGACCGGCACAGTCGTTCGCGGTTCGTACACGCGCGCTATGGAAACGCCTTATAACGAGAACCTTGTGCTCTCGAGCGACACGGGTTCCGGCGGTTTAGCAACCAACGTTTTCGGCGCATACGCCAGCACACCGCTCCGTCCTGGCCACCGCAATCAATATAGCGTTGGTTTGGAACAGGCGATCAAGAAGTATGTCCAGATTGAAGCTAACTACTTTTGGAAATTCACCAAAGACGCCTTCGATTTCGATACGCTCTTCAACACCTCAGTTGCTTTCCCCATTGAGTGGAAGCAATCGAAAATCGATGGCGTGTCGTTGCGTGTCTCTACTTCCAACTTCCACGGCTTTCAAGCGTACACAACCGTTGGCCACACACGGTCTCGCTTCTTCGGTCCCGAAAGCGGCGGTCTGATTTTCAATTCCCCGCTCGATACGGGCGTCTTCCGCATCGATCACGATCAAAACTTGCAAGAAACCAGTTTCCTTCGCTATCAGCATGGCAAAGAAGGCTGGTGGGCCATGTTCACCTGGCGCTTCGATTCAGGTGAAGTCGCCGGATCGGTCACTGATTTGGCCGATGCGCTCGCGCTCAGCGGTGATCAGCAGGCCGCTATTGGTTTTTACTGCGGCAGCCAATACGCCAGCGTTTCCAGCCCCATCACTTCCTGCAGCGGCAATTACGGCGCAACTCGCTTAGTCATTCCGGCCGCGGGCACATTCAATGCCGACCACAATCCGCCCCGCATCGCCGCACGCAATTTGTTCGATGCCGGTATCGGTACCGACAATCTCTTCCACAAAGAGAAGCTCAAAACAGATTTGAAGCTTAGCGCGTTGAACATTACCAACAACGCCGCACTCTACAATTTTCTGTCCACATTCAGCGGCACCCACTGGGTAACACCGCGCGCGCTGCAAGTCACCCTGGGTTGGGTTTATTAGTTTGCAAAAATAGGAACCATGCGTAAGAGCGTGGTTCTGATCGCAAGCGGCGATCTTCGTCTTTCTGCTAACCGTGTGTGTTGGCCGGCACAGGCTTCTGTCGAAGCCGCCGTCACCAAAGCTGTCAACAGTTTCGGCTTTGATGTGCAGCGCGGCCACAGCTTTGATCCTGTAAAGCAACACGGCTTCATCGATTCGCAAAAATACGGCATGGCCGTTTTCCAGAATATTCCGGAAGATGCGCCGCTCATTGTGGCGGAAGCTGTGTGGCAATACAGCCATCATGTCTTGCATGGCTTAGCCACGCACAAAGGTCCGATCCTCACGGTGGCCAATTGGAGCGGTCAGTGGCCCGGCCTGGTGGGCATGCTCAATCTGAATGGCTCACTCACCAAAGCGGGCGTGCCCTACTCCACGTTGTGGTCTGACGATTTTACCGACGACGCATTTCTTAACAAACTCAAAGCATGGCTTAACGGGCAGGCCGTGACTCATGACACCAGCCACGTAAAGTCTCTTGCCGCTACGAAACTCCCAAGCGATGCCGAAGAGTTAGGCGTCACTCTCGCCCGCCAGCTCAAAAGGGAAAAAGCCATTATGGGCGTTTTCGATGAAGGCTGCATGGGGATGTTTAACGCCATCGTGCCGGATCATCTGCTCAACACCACTGGCGTTTACAAAGAGCGGCTTAGTCAATCGGCGCTCTATGCCGCCATGCGCGATGTTCCCGCCGCCGAAGCCCTCGCCGTAAGGTACTGGCTCGATGCAAAGGGTCTCCAATTCAAGACTGGCCCGAATCCAGAAACCGATTTGACCGACGATCAGATTCTCGATCAATGCCGCATGTACATCGCGGCCTTGCGCATTGCCGATGATTTCGGTTGTCACACCATCGGCATCCAATATCAACAAGGCTTGAAAGACTTGGCACCCGCGTCTGATTTGGTTGAGGGCATGTTGAACAATTCGGACCGTCCTCCGGTGACATCGGCCGACGGGCGCGTTCTGTATGAAGGCCAGCCTCTGCCGCACTTCAACGAAGTGGATGAGTGTGCCGGCCTGGATGGCTTAGTTACCTATCGCGTCTGGAGAGCGCTTGGCTTCGCACCTGAGAACACTTTGCATGATTTGCGTTACGGAGAAACATATCGAGGCCAGTTCGTCTGGGTGTTTGAGATCTCTGGGGCAGTGCCGGCCGCTCACAATGTGGGAGGTTATGCGGGCAGCGTGAGTGAACGGCAACCGCCCATGTACTTCCGCTTGGGAGGTGGGTCGCTTAAGGGCGTCGCCAAACCGGGGGACGTTGTTTGGAGCCGCGTGTTTATAGAAGACGGAAAGTTGAAAGCCGACCTCGGCCTGGCGCAAGCTATTGCCTTACCGAAAGAAGAAACAGAAAGACGCTGGAACATCACGACTCCACAGTGGCCTGTCATGCATGCGGTTCTTCACGGCATCTCGCGAGATCAAATGATGGCGCGTCACAAAGCCAATCACATTCAAGTTGCCTATGCGCCCGATGCTGCCGGTGCTCGGAAGGCGCTGGCCACCAAGGCTGCCTTCTTTCGCGAAGCCGGCCTCGATGTATCGGTCTGCGGCACGGAGACAGGACTCTAATTCATGAAAGTCGGATTGATTGGAACGGGTGCAATTGCCAACATGCATGCGCGCGCTTATCACAACATCGGCTTTGAGCTGGTTGCCTGTTACAACAAAACCGAGGCGCGCGGACGCGATTTTGCGCAAAAGTGGAGTGCGGAACTGGTCCGCTCAGTCGACGAGTTGTGCCACTACCCCGGTCTTGATTATGTCGACGTTTGCAGCTTTCCTGATTCGCATCTCGAACCAGTGAAGATCTGCGCGGAGATCAAGCGGGCCATCATGCTGCAAAAACCGATTGCCACTAACCTCGCCGAAGCGCGGAAGATGGTGGACCTCGGACGGGCGGCGGGAATCACGCTCGGGGTGATGAGCCAGCATCGCTTTGACGATTCAACCATCTTCTTAAAGCGAGCCATTGCCGCTGGGCGCCTTGGCAAGATTCTAGAAGCCGACGCCTATGTCAAATGGTTCCGCAGCGACGAGTATTACTCCCGGCCCATCAAAGGCAGCTGGAAAACCGAAGGCGGCGGCGCGCTCATTAACCAAGCCATCCACCAAGTGGATGTGTTGCTGCACCTGATCGGCCCCGTCAGCGAAGTGAACGGCATGTGGCAACTAGGCGCACGCCACAAGATTGAATCGGAAGATGTCGTCAGTGCACAATTCCGCTATCAATCCGGAGCAATGGGCGTGATCCAAGCCGCCACCGCCTTCTGGCCCGGCTACACTGAGCGCATCGAAATTCATGGAACCAGGGGCAGCGCCATTATTTCCGGGGACAAACTAACTTCCTGGGACATCGTCGACGATGAAAAGGCGAACATCGCCGACCCCGCGCCCGTCGCCCAAGCCGTTGCCTCGGGCTCATCAGACCCAATGGCCATCTCCGTCACCACTTTCGAACGCCAGTTCACCGATTTCGCCGAAGCTATCCGTACCAAACGCGAGCCGCTCTCGAATGGCGAAGACGGTTATCGTGCGCTCGAATTTGTACTCGGCGTGTATCAATCTTGCCGCGAAGGCCACAGAGTTACTCTTGCCCGCGTCTGATGGCCAGCGCGGTCGAATCCTGCAAATCAACGTCTCCGCGGGCGGCGTACCAAAGATGCCCATCGCAAAAGCAGAGGTGGGAACCCTGGGCATCACTGGAGACGGCCACCGCTTCCGTCTCCACGGCGGCCCTGATAAAGCGATCCTGCTGCTTGCGTCAGAAGTGATCGATTCTTTGCGCGCCGAAGGCTGGCCACTTTATTACGGCGCCTTGGGAGAGAATCTAACGACCTCCGGCCTAGACCACCGTACCTGGCAAACCGACCAGTATTTTCGCTCCGGCGACGTCTTACTGCAACTTACTACCCCACGCGAACCCTGCCGCACCTTGAACCCGTATGGGCGCGGAATCCAAAAGAGGTTGCGCGTCCATCCCGGCGAAAGCGGCTTTTACGCAGCAGTGTTGTCCGGCGGCACGCTGCTGCCGGACGCTATAATCGAGAGAGTGGAGCGAATTTCCTAGCCCTGTTCGCACTTCCTTCGAAGTGGAGATATGCCCCCGCCTACCATCGACCCAGCGCCGACCTCCGTTGTGCCACGCCTCATTCACGCTTGGATCGAAGGTTCGCCCGATCCGGTTCGCGTCTCACGTTACATAGATGAGTTCGCCGCGCGCCATCGCGCTACCTTTGACTTACTCGCCTCAGACGCGGAGCGGGCGCGCTGGCTACCTGTCATTTTCGGCTGCAGCGCTTTTCTTTCGGAAGAAATCTTGCGCTACCCCGATTGGCTATCAACCGTTGTCGACTTTCATCAGCAACTTACCGTTGATGACTACAAAGATCGGCTGGCCGACTTCCTACAAAAGCGCGTCGTCTTCAAGCCTGCCGCCCTCGATCTCGCTATGTTTCGCCGGCGCGAGTTACTGCGCATCGTTTTGCGCGATCGCATGGGAGTAGCGGCTCTAGCGGCCGTCACCGATGAAATCTCTAGCTTGGCCGATGCCATTCTCGGTTGCGCTCTCGACACGGTCACTCACGAAGTAGAGTTGCGCCATGGCGAACCGTTGAAAGAAAGTGGCCAAGGCAAAGCTCATTTCAGTGTCTTAGCACTCGGCAAATTGGGCGGTCGCGAACTCAACTACAGCTCGGATGTTGACTTAATGTTCTTATACAGCGAGAACGGGGAAACGGCTGGTCCGCAGATCATCAGCAACAAAGAGTTTTTCAAGAAGGTGGCGAACCAGTTCACCAACTTGCTCTCTACCTACACAGCCGCCGGCGTTTGCTATCGGGTGGATCTCCGCCTCAGGCCCGAAGGAACGCTGGGTGAAGTCTGCTTATCTCTGCCTGCCGCCAAAGACTACTACTCCAAACGCGCGCGCGATTGGGAGTTGCAGATGTTGATCAAAGCTCGGGTAGCCGCGGGCGATGCCGAACTGGGCCAATCGCTCTTGGATTTTGTTGAGCCCTCCATCTACTCAACAACTCTCGACTTTTCCACCATCGAGACGATGTCTGTGACTCGCGAGCGCATCACGGAAAAGCTTGCCAGCAAACGCTTCCACAAAGACGTACTCGACGTAAAGCTGGCGCGCGGCGGCATTCGCGATATCGAATTCCTGGTGCAATGCTTACAGCGTTTGCACGGCGCGCGCGAGGCGCGAGTGCGGCACGGCGGCACATTACTCGCCCTGGCCCGCCTGCACGATCGCGATTTGCTCTCCACCACCGAGTATTCCCGCTTGGTGGACGCTTACGAATATCTCCGCAGGCTGGAACACTTGCTCCAATTGGAAGACGACCGGCAAACGCACCGCCTGCCCAGCAGCCCGGCCGATCTGGAACGACTGGCACGCCGCATGAGCATTACCGAAGAACTGCCGCGCGCCTCCACCAGCATTGCTCAGCAGTTACTCAAAGATCTGAACCTGCGCCTGGAAAACGTACAGGTCATCTACGAACGAATCGTGCATGCGCAACGGCCTCTGCACTATTCCCCAATCAGTTCAAATCACGCCTCCGGCAATCATCATCCATCTAGTGAGCGGGGCGAAGCGGATGTCTCCGGAGAAATACTCGACGCTCTTGCCGGACCAGCGCCGCTGTTTGCCGAACGCCTCCGCCAGCGTGGTGTGCATCGCTCCGAACGAGCGCTGAATGCTTTTCTATCTACTTTGCTTCGCGAACCACAGCAGTTACCGCTGCTGAACAGTCACCCTGCGCTCGCTGATTGGATGCTCGAGATCTTCGAACTCAGCCCGTATCTGGGAGAACAGTTGGCCCGCTTTCCGGAGTTAGTGGAAGAGATTCGGCGAGCGGTGGATCACCCCACGCGACGCTGGGCTTTCGAGGGCTTAGCAGCCCCATTGAACGATATCGGCGGTTTACGGCGCTTCTACCGGCGCGAAATGTTTCGCATTCTGGCCGCCAGTATCTGCTTGCGCGAACCTGTTTTTGCAACTCTCGACAATACGTCAGCTCTCGCGGAATTCGTCATCGCCCGCGCTTACCGCATCGCGCTCGAAAAGGCGTTGGCGCATGCGCGCTCGCGCGCCACGTTGGACAAACCGTTCTACGATCCGCAAAACGAAATGATGGTGGTGGCTTTGGGCCGCCTCGGCATGCGCGAATTCGATCTTGCCTCCGATGGCGACTTGCTCTTTATTATCCCGGATGCTGAAGGCCATCGCCAGCGCTTCTGGACACGCGTGGCAGAGCACCTGATCGAGATCTTAACNNAAGGCTGAGGCATGGGAGGGCATTGCCTACATGAAGGCGCGCGGCGTGGCCGGAGACACCGATCGAGCCACCGCCTTCCTGAACGAACTGCAGAAAGTCGACTGGCGTCGCTGGGGACAGAGTGGCCGTTCGCGCCAAGACCTGCGCCAGATGCGCCTTCGCCTGCAGCGAGAACAAGGCACCGTGACTCCTCTCAAAGCAGCCGAGGGCGGCTACTACGATGCCGATTTTATTCTCATGTACCTGCGACTCAAAGGCGCCGGGATGTTCTACAAAAGCTTGAACACGCCCGAACGCATCGACGTTGTGGAAAAGATGGGCCACCTCGATTGCTCGGAGGCTGAATTTCTTCTGGAAGCAACAACGTACTTCCGTGCTCTTGACCATGCGCTGCGCGTGGTGACCGGACGCACGGAAGAGCGAATCCCGGCCGCTCCCGAACAGCGCGAGATGATCGCCGAGTTGATGCAGCGCTGGACTGGAAGGCGCATCGCCGCGCCCAGCCTCGATTCAGATTTACTCACGCTGCAAACCCGGATGCGACGTGTATTCGAGAGTGTCTTTACTCAGTAACAACCTTCCGCAATTCATGGGAGTTCATGCAAGAAACTCCCAATTGCGTTTGACATTTTGTACTCGTTCCTCCGATCTTCATTGATTGCCCAAAACATCGCTCCCAGGAATCGCGGGTAAGCCTCCTTACGTCGCAACCGGTAAGCTGCGCCTGGGTAGCTCTTGCCTTCAGTCAAATACCGCAGAGCATCTTCGATGGCCGGTATCTCGGTATAATTGCGCGCCGAACTCGGAGTGGCCGGTAGTCCGATGGCCACCTTTTCCGGCGGGAGCGGCGGAAACACATCCTTACGATTCCCGGCTATCGGAAATCCATGGACCAGCATCTCCGACATGGCCACGTGGTAATCGGCATTGCCTGGAAAATAGTAATGTCCATCCAAGCCTTCCAACGGAGGCGTGTTGTAATCCTGCGCGTCGACGAAAGACAAAATGTCACGCGTACCGTAAATCACAGGCAGAAAACTGCCAAACTGGCCTCCATAAACTTGCATCCCCGATTGCGCTTGCGCCGCCTCGGGCACTTCGCCGATCATGAACGCCGGCCCGAAATGCTCTCGCATCTGCCGCATGGCGGTAATCAAGTTAACAATCGACGGCGTGGTCGGATGGCGAAAGTCGGTATCGCCGGGATTGATCAGCAACGAGGGAGTCTCGATATCCAGGTCAACTCCATCGAAGCCATACTTCTCGACAATCTCCGAAACTGAACTTACAAAATCGTGCAAGTCCTGGGGCGTGTTGATGGTGACAACCTGGCCGCCACCGCCTAGGGAGATCAGCACCTTCCTCCCATGACTCTGCAGATACTTCACATCCCCTTTGAACTGCTCTTCTCCCAAAGCCGCCGGTGGCGAAAAATGCAGTAACGCGGTGGAGCCTTTCACCGGAGTCGCGAATGTCGCGATCACGATGTCCCACTGCGGGGACACATCGCGCAAGGGCACCGGCGAGCGGACCGACGAATAACCCTCCCAATAGCCAATTAGCATGTGTCTCGACAAACCCGCGGGCCGAGGCAATGGTGTTGCCGTCGGAGGCGCATAGGCGCGTCCGGTTGCGCAGGGTTGCGCGGCTGCGGGCAACGCCTTTGCGTCGGGAAAACTATATACGGCATTTTGCGTCTGTGCAAACCAGGGCAGCAGCGCCATGTTCTCTAAGTGATACCGCCTGCCATGCAAACTCACCTCGGCCGCGTTGGCGCCGGGTATGAAGTCAGCCGGCTGTTCTAACAAATATGAGCTACTCTCACCCTTCCCTCCACAAGATAAGTTCGCGGGAGGTTTCAGCCAGCGCGGAACCTCGCTCGCTTGCACGCCATGCAGCGGATCATTCAGCCACTCGCCTAATTGCTGAGTGATTCCCTGAATATCTTCGAAGCGCGGCATCACGCCTTTATCAAAATACGAACCGATCACAAATGCCCGGCCTGCGTTACTTCCGTGCGTACCCACCGAGCAACAAACCGTGGCGTCACCCAGAGAGTAGAACCCGACATTGCGCGTCACAAAAATCAAAAGCTGATCCGCAGCTGCGCCTTCAGGCAGATGCGCGAAAATCTCCTTTTGCAAGAAATCAAGGTCCACCACAGCAAGCGACTTGTGCGTCCGGCGCGAATGCAGGAGGTAGCCATTCGCCGCTGGAATCTCAATCCGCATGGGCCGGGCCACTTTCGGCTTGCCGAGCAGAGTATGCCAATCGCCCGTGGCAGTTTGGCTGAACTGGGCGCGCTGGAGGGCGTCGCCATATTGCGTGCTGCCGTTCGCAAAACCAAACGCTTCAAACACCGGCGAATGAACGAGCCGGCGAACTGCGGTCTCCGCTACCATGCGTCCGCGAGCAGTGAACGAAACGGTTACGGGAACCACAACCGTAGGAATGGTGGTCGTGCCACCGCTCTCCGGCTTCCGCCCCGCCATCGTATAAGTAAACGTCTGGCTGCCGGTGGTAAACGTTCCGGCGAACGTAGGAATCGTTTGCGCTGGCAGCAGGCTCGCACCAAATAGGCAAAGCGAAAAAAGTCGCATGTCTAAAGGTAACTAGCTCTTCGAAAAAAACGCGCGCCACACGGTATCCACCATGGCATGGGTTAACGCGGACGCCATTAGGCCTCCACTTTTGACAAAGGCCGTACCGTAAAACCACCCGGCCACCGTTGCCAAGAGAACGTACTTCCAATTCGGAAACGGCGCGTGCAAAATATGAAACAACCCGAACAGACAAGAGATCACCGCCTGCCCCACCCACGCCGAGCCGATGCTGCGCGAAACCAGCGTCTGCAAAAATCCGCGGAAGAAGAGTTCCTCTAGCAGCGCGATGAATAAGAAGATCTCTAAAAAGGAAACGGCGAACGCCGCGAGGCCTGTGTGCGGCGGATTCCACTGTGTGAAGTGCAACGCCAAACTCGCGGGCAGCGCAATCACGGCAAACAGCGCGAAGTTCCAAGCGGCGATGCCGAGGCCTTTCAGCGAAATGGAAAAATCGTAGCCCAAGCGCGGCACGGGGCGCAGAAAGGTCCAGGTCCACGAGCCGATGCAGATGAGAAACAGCCGGCCGAGGAAGTCGAGGTTCGTTGGAACGGTCCAAATGCCCGCGAGTTGATGACCCATCAGCGCGGCAATGAGCCAAACCGCCGCCAGCAAATCCTGCCAGTTAAAACGCTCTAAATCGCGCACGGGCGAGAGCCGGTAAATAAGCGGTAAGCCGGCGCCGACTACTAAGAGCCGCGTCAGTGCCGGCCACCGAAAATCAAAGGTGCCCGCCGCGTAGATCAGGTAAGGCGCGCACCATAGCAACGGCAAGAACCAAAGCAGCCGAGCGATCCGTGGTCCAATCGAATCGCGCGAAAATGCCAGGCCGGGCGCCAATGCGAGCAGCAGTAGCAACACGAAGCATCCGTAGATTCCGGCCGCCGCGCTTATAGTCAATCCGTAACGCCGAACATACGGCACGGCTACGACGGCAAAAATGGCCGCCAGACATAGCGGGACCGTGACTGCGGTGAAGGATTTTCTGGGCGCACGTTTTGAACTGTTGAGCACGTTTCATCTTTTCATCTTTGGGTTTCTGCATTATCCGTCAATTAACGGATCGGGACATGAGTGGGCGCTACCGGAAAAACCGTTTCTTTGCAATCGTGGCTCGGCTAGAGGATGCTCGATCGGTTCAGACGGTTCGACGAAGAGTTGGTGCCGCCGACTACGTGAATGCCGCAGCGGGGCGGTTTTTCGAAAGTCTCCTCTTCCGTGATCAACTCTGCGGGAATCGGCTTGTGCGTTTTGTAATGATGTTCGAGCATACGGGATTGGCGCTGGAACCCGCGGTTAGCGGGTGGTTGATAGCGCAGCATAAGGTCGTGCGTTTTGATTTCTGTTTCCGTCCAGGCGAGGGTTTGCGTTTGCCTTCATTCGGTGCAACCTCCGCCCGAGCGGACAAGGGAGTGGGTGACTAGTGATAACTGTTTCTCAGTTGAGCGGTTTTGGATTCTCTTGTAGTGATTGTGAGGAGAAGCAACCACCTTTGCGCTCTCCCATGGAGCCGACGGTTTCGGCATTGTGCCCATGGACCTGCTGTTTGTATTCGAGGGCTGGACAATCCAGGAGCCATGGGTAATCATGCTCGTGCTTTCCCACAACTGTAAACGGCTCAAACAAGTTCCCTTCGATGAGACAAACGGAGACGGCCCCGCCGATGTCGGCGAAACCTATGGGAAATGCCGCCTGAGGGGTGACGGAGCGAAGCGGCTGTCCGTGGTCGCGGGGCCGGTAGTCATGGGTAGCTCACTTCAATCTCGCCTTTGCCCCAGACGGTTTGACGACCAATGCCGGTCCACTTCGCCGCACATAAGTAGGGAACAAACTCCGTGAGATCGCCTTCGTATTCGGCTTCGCCGACGAAGCCACCGATTGAGTGTGTTTGTCCAGTGCGGGAGCTGCGGCGTTGGACATCAATAGCATGGATATCGCATCGGGTCATCCTTACTAAGTGGGCACGATCGGCGAATGCGCGGAAGTCGATGGGGAGTGGGCCGTCAGCGGAGTAGAGTTCGCGGAGAGTGCTGATGCGGACGAGGGCGCGGGTGGCAACGATGGCGAAGTCGG
Source organism: Bryobacterales bacterium (assembly GCA_003169195.1). Taxonomy (GTDB): domain Bacteria; phylum Acidobacteriota; class Terriglobia; order Bryobacterales; family Bryobacteraceae; genus Bog-105. Next base: position 10,065 of record PMQB01000240.1, on the reverse strand, counting down.
GTTGAGCGGCGAGTTGATGGACGCTCTTGAGTTCGGTAGGAGTGATGAACTGGAGGCGCAGATGCGAGGTGCGTTCGGAGGTGCTGGGAGATAGGTCGAGAGTCAGAGGTGGGAGGTCGTCTTGATTTTGGATGACTCCGTTTTGGTAGATGGTGAGGGCTGGTGTGCCGAGGTGGTTGCGTTTGGAGACGCTGGTGAGTTCGACACGGCTGCGTTGGGGGCCGAGGCCGTCGCTGGCAAGTTGGGCGAAGGTGAGGATGAGGTAGGCGATGGCGGTGGGGTGGGTGTCGAAGAGGTTCAGGTCGAAGTGGAAGGGCTGGCCGGACGCGAAGGATTGGGCGTCGAGGTGGAGGGCGCGAAAGACAAAGGGGCGGGGGTGGTCGGCGAGGCCGCTGGGGCCAGCGTGAGTAGTGGCGGTGGGTTCGAAGAGGCGAGCGTAGGGGCAAGTGAGGTGGTGGGAGCAGGTGTGGGCGTCGGCGCAATCGGATGGGCAGGCGATGCGGCGGAAGATGGTGCCGAACGCGCCGCGGAGAATGTTGGCGGATTTGCCGGGAGGGAAGTGGATTGGTTGGCGGGCGAGGAAGGAGAAGCGGAGGGGTTCGAGGTGGAAGAGCAAAACCTTAGTTTAACTGAGTTCGCACGGCCGCGGATTAACTGGATTGAAAGCGGGTGAGGGCTGGCCCACTACAATCGTAGAAGAACACGTGCCCTTTCCTCCTGTTGACGAACAACTTACCTATTTAAAGAAGGGTCTTGCGGAATTGATTCGCGAAGAAGACCTGCGCGAGCGCCTAACCATGGCGGCGAAAGAGAACCGGCCACTGCGCGTGAAGGCTGGTTTTGACCCAACAGCCCCCGACTTGCATGTCGGGCACACAGTACTGCTGCGCAAGATGAAGCACTTTCAAGACCTAGGCCATACGGTGATCTTCTTGATTGGCGATATGACGGGGTTGATTGGCGATCCAACTGGGCGCAACATTACGCGGCCGCCGATGACGCGCGATGAGATTGAACGCAATGCGGAAACGTATAAGGCGCAGGTGTTCAAGATTCTGGATCCGGTGAAGACGGAGATTCGCTTCAATAGTGAATGGCTGCGGCCGATGACGCTGGAGAATGTAATTAGCCTGTGTTCGAAATACACGGTGGCGCGACTGCTGGAGCGCGATGCGTTTGCGAAGCGGTTCAAAGCGGGAAGCCCGATTCTAGTCCATGAGTTGTTGTATGCGCTGACGCAGGCGTTCGATTCGGTGGCGTTGGAATGCGATGTGGAGATGGGCGGCACCGACCAGACATTCAACCTATTGGTAGGCCGGGAGATTCAGAAAGACTACGGACAGAAGCCGCAGATTGTCGCCACGGTGCCGATTCTGGAAGGAACGGATGGCGTGGAGAAGATGTCGAAGTCAAAAGGGAATTACATCGGCATCACGGAAGCGCCAAAGGCAATGTTCCGCAAGGTGATGCAGTTGAGCGACGTTTTGATGTATCGCTATTACGAATTGCTCACGGATTTGAGTTTGGCGGACATTGCGCGGTTGCGGATGGCGGTGGCGGCAGGCGACCGAGATCCGATGGAAGTGAAGATGGAACTTGGACGGCGCATCGTGGGCGATTTTCATTCGACCACCGAAGCCGATGGCGCGGTTGAGGCATTTGATCGGGAAGTGCGGCAAGGCAAAGAGCCCGCCGACACGGAGACAGTAGATGTGCCGCCGCCCGTCGTGACGGATAAGGGCATTCGCATTGACAAACTGTTGGCGACGATTGGACTGGCGGACAGTATCACGGATGCGGCGCGTAAGTTAAAAGCAGGAGCCGTGGAAGTGAACGGCGAGATTCACAAAGACATCCTACTCACAGGCGCGAGTGGGACTGTGGTGCTCCGATTAGGCAAAAAGTGGAAACGAGTGAAGGTGTAGTTTCAGACGCTAATCGGCAGCCTTGGCGACACTGGGCGATGGCAGAAGCGAGCAAAGGGTCTTGAGTGCGTTGAACCAGAAAGGGGCACCCAGGCTTAGGAGGGCGGCTGCGATAACAATACCCAGCACATGTTTCATGTCTTGAAAATCGGTCGCGTGATAACTGGCGGGGAGAAGCTGAAAGCCTGACGCAGCGAGAGAGTTTTCAACTTTACGAGCCTCATTTGCGAGGTTCTCCAATTTCTGTCTATCCTCGTCTTTAGCTGGCTGCGCCGTGCCGTCAGTCGGCGTCGTCATGGCGTTGCCGAAATCGGCCGAAAGTTTGCTCATCGCTGCCGAGTTTTCGACTAACTTGGCGCGCAGGGTTGAATCGGACGAGAGTTGGTTAAAGAGTCGAATCGCATCGATCTGCATCGCGAACGCCAGCACAATCGCGAAGATAACGGTGTAGATCCGCATATTCATAGCAAAGCGTTGTTTGACACGATCCATGGCCGTGTTGAACCATGTGTCGAGACTCAGAACTCTCTTCTCGCCTGTATCGGCGAGGCGATCCACGAGTTCTCTGGCGCTCTGTGCATTTTCAGGGATGAGGGAACGGATGCTTCCAAGGACAGGCGGCATTGTCTGGGAGACGGCGATTGGATCTTCGAACTTTGCTAACAGACTGCCGGCGGCCTGGGCGATCTCGTTTGCGGAAGTCGTATCCGCAGTATTGGAAGGCGAAGAGACGGAGCCTCCGCCCGCGCCGGCAGCGGCGGCTACGGCACGGGGTGGCGCCGTTGTCGCAGAGGATCTTGCGATGATTCGGAGAATGCCTGTTAGTTCCTCGACGCGAATGGCTGATGCCAGATGCATGCGAGACAGCAAGCGACCGAAAACACGATTGTTTCGGTATTTCGAGGCAAGGCTCGATATGCTGGAGTCCGAGATCAGGCTGTGAGTGAGCACTTTGTCCGCGAGCGGGCCAGCCTGCGCTTCTAAGTTGGGGTCGACAGTCTTGATGAGTTCAATAAGGCCCCATCTCAAATTGGTTCCACGTGATCCGGCTAGGGCAGACAACATCTGGGTAAGGATGGTAATGAGCAGGCTCACTCCTAACATCACAACGGCAAAGGCGATCAAAACATCAATATGTTGCATGGCGGCACTCTCCTAGAGATTCGATCTTACTCTCCGCATATTAAAACACCTCCTAGGCAAAAGACTGGGCTTTAGGCGGCTACAGGAAGATATTGTGCGCGCAGTGGCTGCACGATTTGCAATATACGATTTTGCGAGCGGGAATAAATGGCATAAGTGGTGCGTGCCGCGGCGGCGGTGCATTGGCGGGTGATTGCGAACGATAAGAACCGCTTCGTGGCGGGCCATCAACGGGCCGCCAAAGGCTGGCATTGTACGAGGCGATGTTCCTTTGAAAATTTGGAGATTGGGCAAGTAGCGAGCGGTTCGGTTACGTCGGGCAAAGCGGGACATGTGAAAAGACTCCTGATGTAAATGAAAGGCACAACGACGTGCGCTTAGGCCGCCTGCTGAGGCCCAGGGCAGGCCGTATCCTCAGCCAGCTTGGCGACAAGCGCGTCGGTGGCAATGCGCAATAAATCTTCGCTGCGCGGGCTGAGATCGAACTGTTCGGAGAAACGGTGTAACTGCGTGCGGAAGGTACGGCGAAGCCGGACAAGCGAATCTTCCATACCCATGGTGGGAAGGTCGATAATGCTGAAGCGGAGGATGGCGTCCATCAGCATGGTCTCCACGTGCAGCATGCGGTAGAGAGCGCGCGGATTTTTGGAGACGTAGTTAATCACTTCCTCACTGCGATAGGCGAAATAGTGTTCTCGTGTGAACCACTCAAGGCGCCTAGTATCGAGGGATCGCAGATAGCGGCCCAGCTTGTTCGCAGCTGATCGGAACGCTCTGGTGAGCGTGTCGGTTTGCTGAATTTCGTAAGTGAAGATATTTGTCGGGCGCCCGGCGAATGGATGGGTGCACTGATAGACAAGAACAGAATACGCGGCGTGGGGCTTCTGCAGAACTTCCATGTTGGCAGCGAACCATTCGCGCACCCAGCCGCGCATGGCCGTTTGCATGGCTTTGGAAACCGCTGAGTAGGTGGGGAAGTAGGCTGCGGTGCGTTCGCGGGGCGCACTTTTCCAGACGGAGAAGTCTGTGGCGGTGGCTGCGTTGTTGGTTTCGACAGCAGGTTGCTGCTGAGTTGCTTTCGTTTCGTTATTGCTCGACGGCATCACAATCAATTCACCCATTTGCGTATCTCCTAAAAGAAAACGGCCAGGATTCGCCATCCTGGCCGTTTTCGTTTCTCTACTTTAGAATTCCTCTCACCGAAACTTATTGCGGGAGCGATTTGAAGTTAGCATGCAGCCCCCCTCATTCCGAACCATGGCTTTGCAATTTGTTGCTGAAAATTCCCGGGAAACTATTGAAAATAAGGGAGTAAAGATTTCTAGAGATTTTTTTCGAGTCTTGTGACTCAAGGGTTTGGTTGCCGTATTTTTCGGACGCGCCCGTGTATGTATCTGAAAATAATGACCTTAGCGACGCAAGAATTCCAGGGCTTGACTCTCTCTGTTTTTTACTTCGCGAGGCCGAGGTAGCGGGTGAAAAACACCAGGCTTTCGAAAGCGAGGCGGCGACGGGCTTCCGGAGTTTGAAAGGTATGCACATCGTCCACTTTTACGAACGAGACAGGGACGCCCGCGGATTGCAACCTGTCAGAGAATTTTTGCGCTTGTTGCATGGATACGCTTTCGTCTTTGGTACCGTGCACGATCAGGAATGGCGCGTTATCTTTGGCGACGTGAAACATGGGCGAGGCCGATTGCCAGAGATGTGGGTTGTTTTTGTAGGTGGCGCCGAGAAACTTGTTGAGAAAGGCGGTGCCTTCGGCGTCATGATCGGCAGTAAAATCGGTAGGACCACTCACGTCGACGACGGCTTGCACGCGGCTTGAGTATTGGGCGAGAGAGGGGTCGGAGTTGTCGCGCGTGTCTTCCATACCTAACAGCGAAGCGAGTTGTGCACCTGCAGAGTGACCGAATGCGCCCATGTGGGCTGGATCTACGCCGTATTGCACTGCATTGGCGCGGACCCAACGAGCGGCGCGCTGCACGTCATCGAGTTGAACCGGCCAGAGATTTTGATTGTTTTGGAAAAGGCGATAATCGACGGCGAATGCGATGAATCCGGAGCGAGCCAGAAATTGGCCCATGCCGCGCATGGTGCTTTTGTCCAATGAATTCCAGCCACCGCCATGGATGAGGAGGACGGCCGGACGAGCGGCGGTCGGTCGAGGCGAGGGTTGATAGATATCGAGGTGCAATTCGACACCGTTGAGGGAAGCGTAAACGATATTTTCTTCAACGGTGAATGTTGTCTGTTGGGCCTGGACGGAACACACGCAGATCGTCGCAAATAGAAGGAGTAACGATCGGACCCTATTCATTCGATCCTACAAGCGAACGATCTTGGGCGAGCGGAAGCCCTTAAGAGCGTTGCGGGTATCCACAATGATTTTACTCTGTTCGACAATCTTGGCGTAATCGAGACCGGTGTGGTCTGTAACGATGACAACGCAATCGGCTGCCCCGACAAAGGGCAGCATCTCTTGGCTCTTCAAGACGCTGGCGTTGAGGGTCACGCTGGGCACGAACGGATCGGAATACGTAACTTTGGCGCCCAGTCGTTCCAGCAGCATCATGATGTCGAGGGCGGGAGATTCGCGGACATCGTCAATGTTGCGCTTATAAGCAATGCCAAGGATATGGACGTTGGAACCGCGCACGGATTTGCTGGCGTCGTTAAGGGCATTCTGAATTTTTTCGACAACGAATTCGGGCATTCGACCATTAATATGGCCAGCGAGTTCGATGAAGCGGGCTTCGATGCCGGCTTCTTTACTCTTCCACGAAAGATAAAAAGGATCGATGGGAATGCAGTGGCCGCCGAGGCCCGGCCCCGGATAGAATGGCATGAAACCGAAGGGCTTGGTGGCGGCTGCGTCGATGACTTCCCAGACGTCGATGTTCATGCGCGATGACATGATGGCCAGTTCATTCACCAAGCCGATGTTGATCATGCGGAAGGTATTTTCGAGCAGCTTGACCATTTCGGCAACGCGCGTGGAACTCACAGGAACAACGGTTTCGAGAGCCTGCTGATAAAAGAGCGCGCCAGTTTCCGTGCACAGGGGTGTGATGCCCCCAACGACTTTTGGGATGTTGTTGGTTTGGAAATTCGGATTGCCCGGATCTACACGTTCGGGAGAGAAGCAGAGGAAAAAGTCCTTGCCGACTTCGAGGCCGCTGGCGGAGAGTCTAGGTAGGAGTAACTCGTCGGTAGTGCCAGGATAGGTGGTGGATTCGAGCATCACCAAAAGGCCCGGATGGATGTGCTGCGCAATGGCTTCAGTCGCGGCGACGACGAAGCTCATGTCGGGATCTTTGGTTTTGCGGAGGGGCGTGGGGACGCAAATGTCAATGGTGTCGAGAGTGCGGATCACGGAAAAATCGCTGGTTGCGCGCAGTTTTCCGGATTTGACAAGTGGGCTGAACACGCTGTCAGGGACGTCTTTGATGTACGAGTGGCCAGTGTTGAAGTCGTCAACTTTGGATTGTTGAACGTCGATGCCGACGACATCGAATCCGGCTTTGGCAAATTCGACAGCCAGCGGCAGACCAACGTAGCCCAGGCCCAAGACACCCACGCGGGCTTTTTTGGTTTTTATTTTGTTTTGGAGATCAGCAGCCGTGGACGCGGCGGAGGACACAACTTCTTGGATCAATGTATTATCTACCCTTAACGGACCAGTTTCAGGATATCAGGAATAGGGTGGGTCCTTAGACTTACTCTCTTTCCTTAGAACGATCGCCATCAACCCCGCGATGCACAGCGTACCAGCAACGGCGCCATAGCTATCGTCCCGAATATCCGCAGTCTCAACAGGAATCACATAGATCCAAGGCTGAGCCACTTCAATGGCCGCTCCCAGAGCAATCACAGCCACCACAGAAACGATTCGACTCGAAGGCCGACGCGTTAACAGCCCCAGAAGAACGCTCAAACTACCAAATGCGGCGAAATGGGCCAGGCGATGGTTGTGATGAGCAGATCTCTGCGCCGAAGGAACCGGAGACCGCAATCCAAGCTTGTAGCGGCTCAATGACGAGAGTGACACGGTCGTCACCGTAAGACCCCAACCGATGAGCAGCAGCCAAACGAAGAACCTGACTCTGGCTGACTTACCGCTTTGCTCCAACGCCCGCAACTTCCTCAACCTGCCCCTGAGCCCGTGCTATCGTTACCTGTTCGGAAACCCAGTCATACATCTTCCTCATACCTTCGCGCAAAGGTTTCGAAGGGCTCCAACCGAGCTTCTCGCGAATCAAGCGATTGTCGGAATTCCGCCCGCGCACGCCCAACGGCCCAGAAATATGTTTTAAGGACAGTTTCTTCTGCGCAATATCGATCACCATGTCCGCCAACTGATTGATAGTCACCATCTCTTCCGAACCAATATTCACTGGTCCCGCAAACGCCGACTCCATGAGCCGCCGAACGCCCTCCAAACACTCATCTATATACAGGAAGGAACGCGTCTGCTTCCCATCACCCCAAATATCGATCTCTCCGCCTTCTGGAGTTTGCGACACTTTTCGGCAAATCGCAGCGGGCACCTTCTCACGGCCGCCATCCCACGTGCCTTCCGGTCCGAAGATATTGTGGAAGCGGGCGATGCGTACCTTGAGCCCATAATTGCGCATGTACGCCAGGTAGAGACGTTCGCTGAATAGTTTTTCCCAACCATACTCGCTGTCGGGCGCAGCAGGGTAAGCAGACTGTTCATCGCACTTGGGATTATCCGGATCAAGCTGATTGTATTCAGGATAAATGCAAGCGGATGAGGAATAGAAAAAGCGTTTCACCCCCGCCTGCCGGCCAAATTCAAGAATATTGAGGTTGATGGTTGCTGAGTTGCGCATCACGGCCGCGTCATGCTCACCGGTGAAAATGTAGCCAGCGCCTCCCATATCGGCCGCTAACGGGTAAACGTCTTCCACGTTTTCCAATGCGGCCCGAGCGATTTGCGGGTCGCACAGATCGCCCACCAAGAATTCATCCGCCTTGCTCGGGCTGTATTCGTGCTGCTTTATATCCGCGCCCCGAACCCAGAACCCTTCCGCTTTAAGCCTCTTGACAAGATGGCCTCCAATGAAGCCGCCGGCTCCTCCCACAAGCACTCGTTTCATCCTTGACCTGCTCTTTCAATCTACCCTATCCGTGCAAGAAAGCACTTACTCAAGAAATGAGGCATGAGTAAGTTTTCCATATTGTTTTGGCCTTCGACATAAGGATCGCATAAAAATCGCGCGCCTTTCTGGCACTACGCTCAACACGTGCATATGAGCTTGAGGAAAATCTAACACTTTCTTTATGATTTCTTTCGCAGTACCCACCTACAGTTGAATCACCGCCCCGCTTCGGGCTCCCTTCAACCATGAAATCTTCAAAATTCAGTCTTGTCGTATTGGCCTCTCTGTTATTGACGACATCTGCGGCGTTTGCGGAAACACAAGATTCTCCGCTCGCTCCTCCAGCGGCCGACAGTAACGCTGCGTCAATTTCATCTCTAGACTCCGACACGCCTCCGCAATCGTCGGTTCCCGTCCATGTAGACCCGATCGTTGACCCCAAAACCGCAGTTGCGCCCAGCCCCACCCCTAAAGGCTTCTGGAACCGATTCATCCAAGCCTATTCCGACGATTGGCATCCCGCTCCTGGTCCTGACGCTGCCGCTCCCCACCGCGGCTATCCCGCGCCTATCTCCAACCCTCCCTATCCGTTCATCGTTTGGCCTATAGGCGGCACAGTGCTCATCGGCTATCCCAACGCAACCGCCTATCCGCTCACCACTGCGCTGCAAAACGGTCCACATGGCGACTGGTGGAAGAAGGCAAACATTCAGATCTATGGCTGGCTCGATGTCGGCATGAATATCAGCACTTCTAGCGCGAAGCCCTACGGCAATCTTCCCGCCGCGTATGCCGAAGCGCCCAACACATTTCAAGTGGATCAAGCAACCCTGTATTTCGAAAGAACACCCGACACCATTCAGACCGACCACTTTGACTGGGGCTTCCGCTTTACGAATCTCTATGGCCTCGACTATCGTTTCACCACAGCCGAAGGCTACTTTAGTCAGCAATTACTCAACAACCCCAAGGCGAACGGCTCCCTCGGCAACAAATATGGTTATGACCCGGTGATGGCCTATGTGGATCTCTATTTCCCACACTTGGGAAAAGGAACGGACGTGCGGATAGGCAGGTATATTTCACTGCCTGATATCGAAGCCCAGTTGGCGCCCAATAACTATACTTACACGCACTCACTCACTTACACATACGATTGTTACACACAAACCGGTGTCAATATGACCACTAAGTGGAGCAATCACTGGACCACGCAGGTTGGACTCTCTGGAGGATGCGAGGCCGCGCCTTGGGCGAAAGATGCCACTGCCACAGGCAATGCCTGCGTCGGCTACACCTGGTCCGATGGCGGCGACAACATTTACATCTGCGCCAATTCCATTAATAACGGCAAATACAACTACAACAATTTGGCAGCTTATTACACCACTTGGTATCACAAATTCGGCCAATCGAAATGGCATATGGATTGGGAGACTTGGTATCAGTACATGAAAGACACGCCCAACGTTAATAATCCCGCGTCCGCATCTCTTCTTATCCCAAACTCGAACGGCGCCATCTGCAAAACGGCCACTGAGCTGACTTGCTTTGCGCCCGATTGGGCAACGGTGCATTACATCACCCGCCAATTCGGCAAACACGACGCAGTCATCGCGCGCAACGAATACGTTGACGACATCAAGGGCCAACGCACCGGGTTCGCGACAAAATACACCGAACACGATATCGCTTGGAATCATTGGATTGGCAGTACGGTGGTGTTCCGGCCGGAGCTTCGCTATGAACATGCATACGATGCGCCGGCTTATAACAACGGCACGAAGAAGAGTCAGTTGATGTTCGCAGCGGACGTCATCTGGTTTTACTAGAAGGCTTAAGACAAGTAGGGGTCGGCCTCAATGGAGGTC
>PMQB01000078.1 GCA_003169195.1 Bryobacterales bacterium | reverse complement strand
ACAAACTTATTGGATCGCTCAATTTTCTTCGCGCGAGCCTTCAGGTAGAATTTCATCGGCGATGCGCATTTGTAGATCGGGTTTTCACGCTCATCATCGTGAACTGGTAGGAAGATTTTGATCGCCGTCGCGGTCCAGCCCCTCTCTTTTAGGTCCGGCACGCTGAACAGGTCCTGTCGCTGGGGCATCCTTATTCACCTTTCTGTGTTGAGTTTCCCGATTGGCTGAGATCTGGGGCTCCGCCACGATATCCGGCCAAGTTTTTGCCGTTCCAATGTCGCTTGACGGGACCGCCGCGAGAACAAGCTCTTTCAAAGTTGGGTTAGGCGCAACAACGGCACCTCGGAAACGGGAAGAGCTATAGCAAGCGCCTGCCGCAAGTTGGACGCTTTCCGCGTCTGCAAGAATGATATGCTTACTACTCTTAGCATGTCAACAAGTAATCATGCTAGCAGGGAGCATTGTTATCTTGTAAGCAAAGAATTCGCGACTTTCAAGAATCCCTGAGAACAGGGCAGAATCGAGTTGAGAAGATGGTCGCCGGGCGAACGAAGCTCTACTTTGAACGTGTGAGCGAATCCCGGATACGGCCAAGCCTGGAAAAGCTTTCGCACGCTAACCATCCAAGCGGGCGCAGAATCGCAACCCCAACTGGCATTTCTGAGCACCACTCTTCTGCGCAAATCAACGGAAACTCTAGTACGTTCGACTCTTTTCCCAAGGCAAATCAGATGCTCGGTTAGGCTCACGCCGAACTGCAAGTTTTAGATTTGGCTAAATCTGCATTTTGTCGGTGGCACGGTTTCTTTTAGGCAGGGGAGAATCTTTCGTCGATTCCATGGATCGGTTTGTTAGTGCCCGTCAGAAAGAACATCATTTTGGGCAACGAAACCACCGTCAGTGGCGGGCCGGTAGGTTTGAGGACTCAGACTTCTGACAACATTTGCTGATATATCAAAGACACAGATGACATGGATTTAAGCCGACGCATAATTTGCTCTGAAGGAGGTCGGTGACCTCTTGGAGACCTTGTCGCAGAGACTGATACCCTAATCGGTTATCTTTTAAGGATGAGCCCAGATTCTCCCCAAGCAAAAGGTGGGCGCACTAGGGCCTCGCGTCTGAGTGCGGGAAGTCGCAAAGAAATCGCAGCGAAAGCCGCAGAGGCCCGTTGGGGATTTGCGTTACCTCAAGCTACACATTCGGGAGATCTCGTTGTTGGAAATAGGAGCATCACGTGCGCGGTTTTGCAAAACGGAAAGCGCGTCTTAACGCAGGGAACATTCCTCGCAGCAATCGGGATACCACAGAAGACCAAGTCGCGGGCAGTCGGTTTAAGGCTGATCGAAGGATTGCCAGAGTTCCTCGTTGAGGAAAATCTTAGGTCCTTTCTGACCGACGATCTGAAACAGTCCACAACTCCGATTGTGTTTCGAAATCTGGAGAGTTTACGCTCGGTTGGATATGACGCTCTACTGCTACCACTAGTTTGTGAACTTTACCTGAAGGTAAGAGATCAGGGGAAATTATACAATTCCCAGAAGCCTATCGCCACCGCTTGTGATGCCCTGACAAAGGGCCTGAAGGATGGCATCATCGCCTCGGTAGATGAGGTCACAGGCTATCAAGAACAAAGGGCGATGGAAGAATTAATGCACATAATAGACACTTATCTGGAAAAGGATTATCGGGGCTGGACTCCGTTATTCCCCAGGAATTTCTTTCGTGAGATCTACCGTATAAGCGGATGGGCTCGTAAACCAGGGACCGCCAAGAACTCTGTATTTGTAAAGCATCTAATAAAAGATCACGTTTTCGGGCATCTCCCCGAGGAAGTTCTTGAGGACCTAAGACGACTACGTTCTAGTGAAAACCAGCGCCGACTGCGTTGGTCAGATTTCGCGGCGGACACTGGGAATACGTACCTAGATCAACAGATCGCGATGCTCACGACACTGATGAAAATCTCAGATGATCAAAAGGAATTGGACCGTTACCTCGTCAAGATGTTCGGAGCATCCCCTGCGAAGTTTCGGGAGCGATCACCCTTAGCAATTACGGGCGATTCAAATGAACAGCCTTGACCCTAGAATGTGCTAGGGGTCTCTCGTTGCGATCATCTCAAGGAGATTTTCGTTCGCACACTTGCAACCAGTCGCAATGCCACTCCACATTCCAGCCTCTTCAGGAAGGCGTGACCGGCAGATCGACATTCGGTTGGCCTAATCAAATCAACGTCGCCTCACTGAAACCCCGCTAAAGTTTTGTTTCGCGCGTATGGCGCATCGCTGCCGGATCTGTTCTATAGTTCGCGATCAACTCAAAGGCTATGCGGGAGAATCGTGGCAGAACACGGGCATCATTCCCGCGCCCACCTTTTTGCTTGGCAAACATTATCTTGCCATGCTTGCTAACTCTGGCATATACTCTTTGTGAAGACCAAGAACTCCCGGCGTAGCGCGTAGCCGCGCTACGCCGGAACCATCAAGAGCCGTTGTCGCTCGATGGAGTAGATGCCGCTGGGCTCGCCTACCAAGAGCTGCTCGCATATGCGATGGCCTAATCAGGAGGCGTGTAATCCCAAGCCAATCGACTAAGGAAAGCGATATTTTCATGGCTAAATCATCAATTGAATGGACGGAAAAAACCTGGAATCCGACGACCGGCTGCGATCACGCAAGCCCAGGTTGTGATCACTGCTACGCCGAAACACTTTCGCACCGGCTGAAAGCTATGGGCCAACCAAAGTACGCGAACGACTTTAAGCTGACGCTGCATCCCGACACTCTCGAACTACCTTTAGCATGGCGAAAAGCCTCTGACATTTTCGTCAATTCAATGTCGGATCTGTTCCACGTTGATGTGCCGCTCGATTTCATTTTGAAGGTTTTCGACACGATGCGGCGGGCGCACTGGCATCGATTTCAAATCTTGACAAAACGCTCCGGGAGATTGCTCGGGTTTTCGGAGCAAATCGATTGGCCGCCGAACGTCTGGATGGGCGTCTCTGTTGAATCGGCTGATTACGCTTCTCGCATCGATCACTTGAGAGCGACCAGCGCGAAGATCAAGTTCCTTTCGCTGGAGCCTCTGCTTGGGCCGCTCGACAATCTGGATCTGACCGGCATCGACTGGGCGATTGTTGGCGGCGAATCCGGCCACGGAGCGCGGCCTATGCAAAAGATCTTGGTGGAATCCATCCTTCACCAATGCGACACGCAGAACGTAGCGTTTTTCTGTAAGCAATGGGGCGGCGTACGCAAGAAGGTGGCTGGGCGCGAACTGAACGGTAGGACGTACGACGCGAAGC
>PMQB01000181.1 GCA_003169195.1 Bryobacterales bacterium | reverse complement strand
TGCAGGGGCGGCGGCCGTGGGCTACAGTGAATTTTGTTACGGCGCATGATGGGTTCACTTTGAACGACGTGGTGAGTTACAACGAGAAGCACAACGAAGCAAACGGCGAAGAGAATAGAGATGGGAGTTCCGATAATCGATCGTGGAATTGCGGAGCGGAGGGCCCGAGTGACGATCCGAATGTTTATCGGCTCCGCGAACGCCAAATCCGCAACATGTTGGGAACTCTGATGCTGTCACAAGGGACACCGATGCTGATGGCAGGGGATGAGTTTGGGCGGACGCAGGGCGGCAACAACAACGCCTATTGTCAAGACAATGAAATCAGCTGGGTGAATTGGGATATCAAGGAAAAGGGGCAGTGCCTGCTCACGTATGCGAAGAAAGTGATTGGGTTGCGCCGCCGGTATCCGATTTTGCGCCGCGACCGGTTCGTCAATGGTGAATATTTAGAGGACCTTGGTGTGAAGGATGTGACCTGGATCAACGCCAACGGCAAAGAGATGGAGGACGAACATTGGGGTGATTCCGGCATGCGCTGCTTTGGCATGCTGCTGGATGGGCGAGCGCAGCCAACCGGCATTCGCGCTCTAGGGAAGGAGGCCACGCTCCTTCTAGTTTTGAATGACCACTCCGATATGGTGAACTTCATCATGCCGGCCTGCGTGGGCGGGGAAACGTGGAGTTTATTAGTTGATACGAATGAACCCTGTAAGAGTGTAGACGCGACACTTCGGACGGGCCAGGAATATGGGGTGACCGCACACTCTCTATTGCTGTTGAAACTGAATTCCGATAATGCCGGCTCGGGAGATGGTGAACCGCGGAAGGCTTGACCGTTGGTGTTAATCGAGAAATCCCCGCTCCACAACATAGCGAACAAGCTCGGCATTGTTTTTCAGCCCGCTTTTCTCAAGAATTCGGGCTCGATAGGTACTCACAGTTTTGTCGCTGATGGAAAGCAAGGCGGCGATTTGACCGACTGTTTTGCCTGAACCGATCAGGCGCATAACTTGAAATTCGCGGTCGGAAAGCATTTCATGGATGGCTTCCGGATCGTTTCTTTGTGGGTCGGTAGTGAGGGTTTGTGCCAGGGATGCGCTTACGTACCGACCGCCTTCCACCACTCTCTTGATGGCGTTGGAGATTTCGGAGGCGTGGCATGTTTTGGCGACGTAGCCGGATGCACCGGCTTTCAGGGAACGCAAAGCGTATTGCTGTTCGGAATGCGCCGTCACCACCAAGATAGGTGTTTTGGGACGTGTTCGTTTGATTTCCTTGAGGAGTTCCAGGCCGCGGTTGCGGTCGATTGCCAGCTCGAGAATGACTAAATCCCACTCTTTGGAATTAGCCAGATTCAGGGCTTTCTCGGGAGTGTTAGCTTCATTACACTCGCTGAGGGGAAATGCATCTTCAAGTACTTTCTTCAGTCCGATTCGAACAACTTCGTGGTCGTCTATCAGCAGGATTCGCTTCATTTCCACAACCACTGTGGACCAAGCACGTTTGTAGTTGAACTGTCACACTTACGAGATGAGTTTCCCTACGGAAGGGGGAGGTTTACTTGACGGTTTGGAGTTTGCCCGGACGGTTAACGGGGCGAACGGAATGCCCGCTCAAACAGATCACCGCAGCAGCCGCGTCATAGCGAACGCTGTCCGCCTCGTCATCGAGAAGGGCAACTACCGATTTAAGTAATTTCGGGTCGCGCCTCTTCGCGATAGCTTCGATCACGGCTTCGCGGACTCTGGTTTTACGATCACTTAGATAGTCGGTTAAAGCCTCTTCGCTGCGGCGGTCTGGGTCAGTGGCAAGCCGTTCGGCCGCCAGGGCGCGGACCGGGGAGATATCGTCATGCGCGACCGTTTTGATGGCCGTCCAGGCCATGCCGCCGTATGGAACAAAGCCAATGCCCGTCTCGAAAGCTAGCTTCTCCAGTTGCTTGCGGTCGCGTAAGGTGTCGAGCTGCGACTGCAAAAGTCCTTTCGAACTTTTTCTTTGTTCGGTGAGTAAGGCGTAGTAAACGTCATAGGCAATGGGGTCTTTTAGGATGTAGAGAGAGTTGGTGCAGGCCAGCACCACCTGGACTTCCTTATCGTTCAGGCAGCTTCGTAACTTGGCACGCGCACTGCCGGCCTGCATTCGGCCGAGTGACGTGGCGGCTTCCGAGCGAACTCCTTTGTCAGGATCATTAAGAGCCTGTTCGGCCAGGATCTGCGCGCGGCGGTCATGGATCAGGCCTAGGGCGTGCACCGCTTCGGCGCGGCGGCCGGCATTCTTGTCGGCTGCGCCGTCCTGGACAATCGTCCACGCTTGTCTGGTATTGGCTAATTCAGGAGTTGTGACTGCGTTAGATGAAGTGAGGAGCAAGAAAAGAGCGATCATAGCGAGTTCAATCGACGGAAGGTGAAAGAGGTAGGCCGACTCCCGGTGACTGTGAGCGTTGTTTGCGAAATTGCCAAATGCCGTAACAGATAGCGGTCAACAAGATTGCGGTGAAAGCCCAAAGCAGCGGTTCCGACCATTTCTCTAAAGTACTCGACCACAATCGAACTACGCGGCGTCCGTAAGTTGCGGCAAGCCATGTGATGAGTCCATAGCGCACACTGCGAGCAGCACTTAAAGCCAGGACGAAACGCTGGCGAGACACACCCAATGCACCGGCGGCGATTAAGAAGGGTAACAAGGGAACTGGTGGTGGGAGGAGAGCGGGCAGAAACACTGAAAGAAACGAGTGTTCCTTAGCCCAATCAGAGAGGCGTGTCCAAAACGGCGATTGGGAATAACGCTGCAGTGCGGCGTGCCCGCCCCGTTTCCCGCTGCTCCAACATGTATAACCTCCGAGAATGCTACCTATGGTGGCTGTTGCGAAAAGGAGCCAAGGTTCGCCGCGGTGGGAAACCAACCAGAGCAAAAGGAGATCTGTACTGCCGGGCAGGGGAAGTGGGAGGACGGACGAATCAAGGACTGCCACTGAGAAAAGTCCCAGGGCCCCCAAATGAGTCACCCAGTGAGGAATCAAAGAATGGTGCGGGTGCTTTGCCACTGGAACGATCATCAGAGTTTGGACGCGCTGGGTGTTCATTCCGCTCCATCACCTTGAATCCTCGCGTCGCTGGGACACGTCATATTCCCTAGATGCGCATTCAAGGTGTATTGTCTCGCAGGCGACGCGCGATCGATAGACGACGCCGCGAGATTGCGCTGTTTGCGCGCGCTATGGAATCAAAGCATCACCCGATTCTGGCGCAGATCATTCCCATTCGGCGCTGCAATTTGGCGTGCACTTATTGCAACGAGTATGACGCCGTTTCGAAGCCAGTGCCGCTAGATGAAATGCTGAAGCGGATTGATCGTTTAGGCGAACTTGGGACGACCATTATTACGCTGAGTGGCGGTGAACCGTTGTTGCATCCGCAATGCGATCAAATGATCCAGCGCATCCGCAAAGTGGGAGCGATGGCCACTGTGATTACCAACGGTTATCTGCTCACTCCAAAGCGCATCCAGGAACTGAATGCGGCTGGTTTGGACTATCTGCAGATCAGCATTGATAATGTGCAGCCCGATGACACGTCAAAGAAGAGTTTGAAAGTGTTAGATCGAAAACTGGAGTGGCTGGCTGAGCACGGTGAGTTTGCGGTTACGATCAACACAGTGCTGGGCGCTGATGTGCGGACGCCGGAGGATGCGTTGACGATTGCGCGGCGGGCGCGGGCCCTTGGCTTTAACAGTACGGTTGGCGTCCTGCATGATGGCACGGGGCAAACGAAGCCCCTGCCTGCAGCCCAGATCGAGGTTTATCAGCAAATTCGCCAGTTGGAGACGTCTGTTTTCTCTTTCTCGCATTTTGATCGGTTTCAGACTAAGCTCGTGCAAGGCTTGCCGAATGAGTGGCAGTGTCGCGCGGGCAGCCGTTTCCTTTATATCTGTGAGGACGGTTTAGTGCACTACTGTTCGCAACAGCGGGGGCACCCAGGCACGCCGCTCGCCTCGTATACGAGAGCGGATTTGGAGCGGGAGTTTCATTCGGAGAAGGCATGTGCTCCGCATTGCAGTATTTCGTGCGTGCACCAAGTGGCGATGCTGGACGAAGTGAGGGAGCATCCTCGCGAAATGTTGACGGAGCTTATTACGCGCCGCCGGGAGATCAATCCTGATTTCCAACTACCTTTACCGCTGCGGGCTGCGGAATGGGCTTTTTTGGAGAATCCAAAGAGAGCTGCCGCTCTGCAGAAGGCTGCTTCCGCTATCCTTCGAAGCTCGAAATAGAGCGCGTCTCTTGGTCCCCTTGCCAAACTAGGTGAGACCGTGTTATATTCCTAGCCAGACTAGGAATCTTACACTTTGGGCAAAACTGCTGATCTACTTCCGGGCACACTTGACATGCTGATTCTGAAGGCCGTGTCTTTGAAGCCACTGCACGGCTATGGCGTTTTAGTGCGCATCCGGCAGATCTCTGACGATGCGCTGGAGATTCCACAAGGCTCTTTGTACCCGGCGCTTTACCGCTTAGAGCATCAGGAACTGATTGCCGCAGAGTGGGGACAGAGCGAAAATAACCGGCGCGCCAAGTTTTACAAACTGACACCGGCGGGCCGACGCCGGTTGCGTGAAGAGACGGCTGGTTGGAACCGCTTGGCCACTGCCATTGCCGCGGCTCTGAATACGACATCCGAAGAGGTTTGACATGCTACAGCGGCTCCGCTCTCTCTTTCGTGTGCTGACTACGCGAAGCCAGTTCGAGGAGGGCATGACTGAAGAATTGCGCTTTCATATTGATCAATGTGTGGAAGACCTGATGCGCTCTGGCGTTTCCGAACAAGAGGCGAGGCGCCGCGCGCGGATGGAACTAGGCGGACTGAATAGCGTGAAGGAAGAATGCCGGGAGGCGCGCAGTTTGCAAGTGATTGATGAAATAAAGCGGCAAGTGAGTTATTCGGTTCGATTGTTGCGCAAATCGCCAGGTTTCGCGGTGACGGCTCTTCTGACCCTGGCAGTATGCATCGGGGCGAACCTTACGATTTTTGCGGTGATTGACTCTGTGCTGCTCCAACCGCTGCCGTTTCCCGATGCCGATCGGCTTATGACGTTGTTCAACACGTATCCGAAAGCTGGTGTGGATCGGGATGGCTCTTCGCTGACGAACTACTATGAGCGACGGGGGCAGATTCCTGCCTTCAGTTCGGTCGCGATTTATCGTTATGGGACGGCCATCTTAGGAGAGCCAGGTTCCACGCAGCGAGAAGAGATTACCTGGGTGTCGCCGGATTTCTTTGCGACTCTGGGGCGCGGGCCTGTGATAGGGCACGTCTTCTCTGATGAAGAAACCACCTATCAAACGGACTCAGTTGCCATTCTTACTTGCACCTATTGGAGGGAACATTTCAACTCCGATCCGAAGGTGATTGGACGGCAAGTTCGGGTGGATGGCTTGGCTCGGACGGTGATCGGAGTTCTGCCTGCTGACTTTCGCTTCCTCTCCTCGAAGGCGCAACTGTATTTCCCGCTTTCCTCTAATCCTGAACAGCGTCTGCCGCGCCAGCGTCATTCTGGAGGTAATTCGATCCAGATGATTGCGCGACTCAGGCCGGGAGTCAGCACGGCGCAGGCTCAATCGGAAATAGATCTGCAGAATGCGAAGTTGGAGTTAGACGATCCACAAGCGAAGATGATGGCGGAGGCGGGATTCCGAACGTTGGTTGTGCCGCTGCATGGGGATCACGTTGCAGCGATCCGTCCTATTTTGCTTTTGCTGCAAGCAGGCGTTGTTGCTCTTCTGTTAATTGGCGTGGTGAACTTGATGAACCTGCTGCTCATTCGAGCCAACGCGCGCTTGAAGGAATCGGCGGTGCGGCGGGCGCTGGGTGCGAGTGGCGGTTATTTCGTTAGTGAGGTACTCATTGAGACCACACTGCTCACACTTGGAGGAGGTCTTCTGGGAATGGGAGTGGCTGCGGGAGGAATTCGGTTACTGGCCTATCTGGGGGCCGAACGATTACCCATGGGCTCGCAAATTGGATTTGATTTGAGTTGGGCTCTTGTAGCGTTACTGGGCTCTATTGCGCTCGGCGTGATACTAGCGATTCCGGTTGCCTCCGTTAGCTTGCGCGGCCAACCGATGGAGGCGTTGCAAGCTGAGTCACGGGGCGGCACGTCTAGTCGCGGCGCTCAGCGGGTGCGGCATGGCTTTATCGTGGCGCAGATCGCGCTGTCGTTCGTGCTTTTGGCGGGAGCCGGCTTGCTGGGAATGAGTCTGCGGCGTTTAACGTCGGTCTCACCCGGGTTCCGTGTGGATCACATTCTGACCGGCCAACTGGCTCTCCCTTCGAAGACGTACGCGAACGGTGCTTCAACCCTCGCGTTTACAGAACGGCTGACCGGCGAGATAATGCAGCAGCCTGGGGTGTTGGCCGCGGGCATTGTGAATAACGTGCCGTTTAGCGGGAACAGCGGCAAGAGTGCGGCGGCGGTTGTTGGGCATGTTATGCGTCCGGGAGAATCGCCGCGCGGGCATTATTCTTACGGCGTGGGCGGCGATTATTTCAACGCAATGGGATTTACTCTGCGGGCCGGGCGTTTTCTGACGGCGGCGGATTCGCATCGCGCGGAACGCGTTTGTGTGGTGGATGAAGATTTTGCGCGTTACTACTGGCCGAATGGCGATGCTCTGGGCCAGCGCCTGTTCCAAGGGTCTGAACTTGGCAAGGATTCCGAAGCATTCACAGTGGTGGGTGTTGTGGGTCGGGTGAAGCAGGCAGGGCTGGTTGACGAAGCCGCGCAAGGCGCCGTTTATTACCCTTTTCTTTTTCAACCCTCAAACGCTATGTTCGTTGTGGCTCGCACGAGTTTCTCGTCGGAGTCACTCCAATTGACTCTGCCGAGATTGGTGCGTCGCATTGATCCAGACCTTCCCGTGAATGACTTGCAAACGATGGAGGCTCGCATTGCAGACAGCCTGGTTGCGCAGCGTTCGCCCGCGCTGCTGGCAGGTTTGTTTTCCGCCATTGCGGTGTTGCTAACGGGCATTGGTACGTACGGAGTTTTGAGCTACGCGGTTTCGCAGCGGCGGCGGGAAATTGGTGTTCGTATGGCGTTGGGGGCGGAACCGGGGCAGATTCGCGGTCAGTTCGTTTCTCTGGCTTGGCGTCTGTTCGTGGCGGGCACGTTCCTGGGATTGATCGGCGCTGTTCTCGCCGGCCGCGTCATGCAGACGGTGCTCTTTCATGTGTCGTGCTTAGACTGGCCGGCGTTTGCCACGGCGATCGGCGTTATGGGGTTCGTGACGCTGGTGGCTTGCCTCATTCCATCGCAGCGGGCAGCACGAATTTCGCCAACCGAGGCGCTATCGGAACACTAACACTTGTATTGGGACCAATGAGGGGATTTTTGAGGTGCTAGGTAAGAAAGACTAAACCTTTTAGCGCCCGCTCCCGATGGTTTCAATATGAAGGTGAGAGTTGTTGTTTTATCCATCGCGCTTGCAGCCCAGTTGTGCGCTTCTGATGCAGGGAATGAAGGCAAGGGTAATCCTAGTCCTTCCCAATCGCCGACAGTCGCGAATGTCGGGACACCCATGGTTGATTGGTCTCCAGCGAACCTGTTGCCCTCTTGGCTGACACTCGGCGGTCAGATTCGCGGCCGCTTCGAAATACCATCCGGGACGTCGATCATCAACAATGCGATGGACGGCTATTATGCGAGCCGGCTGCGCGTTACGCTCGGCATCCAACCCACGTCTTGGCTCAGATTTTACGCCGAAGCACAGGATGCTCGAACGGCGGGCTACAACTCTCCGGTCGCTCCCACGACGCTTTACAACCCTATTGACGTCCGACAGCTCTACTTCAGCGTTTCGCATAAAGAGGAAGGTTACGTACCGTTGTCTCTTCGTGCGGGCCGCCAGGAACTCAGTTTTGGCGGCGAGCGTTTAATCGGGCCTGCGGATTGGGGGATGTCGCGCACATTTGATGCCGTTGACCTGACTATGGGAGATGGGAACCATAAAGTGGATTTGTTTGCCGGTTCGGCTGTGCTGATTGATGACACCCGGCTTGATCGTCACAAACCGGGCGAGCACTTCTACGGCGCGTACGGATCTTGGAAGAACCCGCTGCCGCATCTCAACCTGGAGCCTTATGTTCTTTTTAAGACCAACAAATTGGTGAAGAGCGAGACTTCGAAAATCGGCGACGGACTAGTAATGAGCCCTGGGATTCGCGCCTTTGGTGCGCTTCCGCTGCGTTTTGATTACGTTGGGGAGGGAATCGTGCAACGAGGATCATACTCCAGCGATAAAGTGGTGGCTCATGCCTATTCCGGCGTTCTCGGCTGGACTGTTCTGAACACTTCTGTGAAGCCGCGACTCAGCGTGGAATATAGCTACGCTTCAGGTGACGCGGGAAACAAAGACGGACTGCGCAACACGTTTGATCAGTTCTATCCCAGCAATCACGGGTACTATGGCATGATCGATCAGTTTGGCTGGAAGAATCTGAAGAACTTCCGTACCGGCTTCGACCTCCAACCGCTGCGTAAGTTTAAGCTTCGCACCGACTACAACACTTTCAATCTCGCGAATGTGAAAGACTCCCTTTACGGATCGAGCGGCACATCAGTGGTATTGAATCGGGCGGCCACCAGTTCGCGGATTGGCGAGGAGATCAACACGGTCGGCCTGTATCAGTGGTCTAAAATGTGGAAATTTGGGGCGGGCTTCGGGCACTTGTTTGAAGGTGCCTATCTCAAGCAGTCCAAAGCGGATTTTGGCTATTCGTACCCGTATGTCATGTTCGTGGGATCATTCTGATCAGTGCTGGACGGGCCGAATGGGTTCCGTCATCTGCTAGCGTTGAATTTTCGAATGATTTCTTTTTCCAACATTCAAAAGCAATACGGGAAGCAGTTGATTTTCGTCGATGCTTCCTTCCAACTCAACCCGGGCGAAAAGGTGGGATTGGTTGGTCCGAACGGCGCCGGCAANNACCATCGGCTATTTCCGCCAAGATGTCGAAGAGATGCAGGGCCGCTCGGTGATTGATGAAGCGATCGCCGGCAGCGGGCGCATTGGTGATCTTCATCACGAACTGGAAAGCCTGCAGCGGTCGATGGAAGATCCAGAGCAGGCGGACAAGCTCGACAAAGTTCTGGAGCGCTTTGGCGAGGTGCAGGAAGAATACGAACACCTGGGCGGCTACACGCTGGAAGCGCAAGCGCGCGAGGTGCTGCACGGCCTCGGCTTCAAAGATGACCAGATTGATGGCGATGTGGGCGCACTCTCCGGCGGTTGGAAAATGCGTGTGGCGCTGGCGCGCGTGCTGTTGGGCCGTCCTGATGTTCTGCTGATGGACGAGCCGACGAATCACTTGGATCTGGAATCGATCATTTGGCTCGAACAGTTCTTAAAAGCGTTCGAAGGCACGCTGCTGATGACTTCGCACGATCGCGAGTTCATGAACCGGCTGGTGACAAAGATCGCCGAAATTGATGGCGGCGAAATTATCGTCTACTCCGGCAACTACGATTTCTACGAACGCGAGCGCACCATTCGCGAAGCCAATCAGGTGGCAGCCTTTGCGAGGCAGCAATCGATGCTCGCCAAAGAACAGCGCTTTATTGAACGATTTAAGACGCACGCGGCCAAGGCGGCGCAGGTGCAGAGCCGCATCAAGGCACTGGACAAAATTGAAAAGATCGAACTGCCGAAGAAGCGCCAAGTGGTGAAGTTCGATTTTCGCGAGCCGGCTCGTTCGGGAGATCAAGTCGCCGTGGTGGAGAACATCCGCAAAAGCTATGGCCCGCGCGTGATTTACGACGGCTTTAGCATGCACATTCGTCGCGGGGAACGTTGGGCCGTGATGGGCCGCAACGGGGCGGGTAAAAGCACACTACTGAAGATGATCGCGGGTGCGAGCGAGCCGGATTCTGGCAGTGTGCGCCTGGGCGCCAGTCTGAACATGGGCTATTTTTCGCAACAGTCGCTCGACGTGCTGAACCCCGATCTAACCGTGATTGAGCAGTTGCAGTACGATTTTCCGAAAGATGGGATCGGTTCATTGCGTTCGCTTGCGGGCGCCTTTCAATTTTCAGGCGATGATGTGGATAAGAAAATCCGCTCGCTTTCGGGCGGCGAGAAATCGCGGCTGGTGATTGCGCGTATGCTCTTCAATCCGCCGAATTTTCTGGTATTGGATGAACCTACGAACCACCTGGACTTGGCTACAAAAGAGATGTTGGTGGGAGCGCTCAAACAATTTGAGGGCACCATGATTTTCGTTTCGCACGACCGTATGTTTCTGCGCGGTCTCGGTTCGCGAGTGCTTGAGTTAGGCGGCGAGACGGGCACAGAACGCGAACCCAGAGTGTATCCGGGCAGCTATGTTGAATATGTGCAAGCGCTTGGGCATGAAGCGCCTGGCATCTATTCCTAGTAGGATTTATCCGGCCGATTTCCCCTTAACTTCACATTTATCGAGATTCGACAATTGCCAGAGAATTGCCAGTACCGGTCGCGACTTCCTTTGGTGAGGAGTGCAGCGCACTGAGGGATAATTTTTGAAAGGCGTCATCACAATGTGTTTGGCGGAACTGGTGGAGGCGCAGTTCGGCAAAGATAAATGGCAGCAAATCATGACGGCCGCGGGTTTACAGCCAACGCGCAAGTTCCTGCTGATTGAGACCACTTCGGACAAAGACTTCACGAATTTACTAGCAGCCACGTCGCAGGTTTTGAAGTTGTCGCAAGAACAAACCGCGCAGGCCTTTGGCGAACACTGGTGCACCATCTTCGCACCCCGCATTTATGATCCTTACTTCAAGCGCGCTGCTAATGCTCGCGAGTTTCTGTTGCAAATGGAGAGCGTGCACGTGCGCGCAAACAAGAACATGCCGATGGCCAGCCCTCCTCACTTTCAATATGAAGAAGAAGGCCCTGGCAAACTCGTAATGCAATATTCGTCCGAACGCAACCTGGAAGAGCTATGGATTGGGCTTATTAAGGGCGTGGGCAAAGCGTTTCACGAGCGGTTGGAGATTAACCGCCTGGATAAGAATCGCGTCGAAGTTGTTTTCTGTGGGCCGGCGTAGTTGCTGCGGCTCACAATTTCATCGGAAAAAACGCGTCGATTAGAAAGTAGACGCTCACCTTCGTCCCGCTCTTAGGTTCATCACGCTCCAGCAAATCGTAGCTGTGCGGTTTTCCCGTGATCAGCGATTGACTGCCCATCGGCGATAGTCCAAGCACGCTCATGACGATGTACTCTTCGTGAACGTTGATCACGGCAAAAGCCGTCTCTTTGCTTTTGCCATCTCCGCTTTTCAGAATGGATTGGATCAAAGCGGAAGTCACATCGTGATGAAATTTGGCTTTCTCCCCATCATTGAGCGCCGCATACGCGTTAGCCGCTAGCGCCTGCGCCTCAATATTCGGGAAGCCTTTCGCAATCATGCCCTCGGCTATTTTCGCGGCATTTGCGTAGTCTTTTTCGTGCATGGCTTTGCGTCCAGCCAGCAGTTGCTTGCGGTCACCCTCAGCATCGCAAGATTTTGCTTTCAAACAAGCGAAGCGCAGTGCTTGGAAATCGATGGACAGGTCTCCCGCGGATGCCTTCCTGGCCAGATCTTCATAGGTTGCCTCGTTGTTGTCCGCGTGGGTCACAGACATCAACAGCAATGCTATAGCGCAAAAATGCTTGTGCATGCAACGCTCTCCTCACAGCCTGTTAATCAAACTCGCCACATACCCTGCGCCAAAGCCGTTATCAATATTCACCACCGTCACATTGCTCGAACAACTGTTCAACATGCCCAGCAGCGCGGCTAAACCATTAAAGCTTGCGCCATAACCAATGCTTGTTGGCACCGCAATCACCGGGCAGCCAATCAATCCGCCCACCACGCTCGGCAACGCGCCCTCCATGCCTGCACAAACAATTGCCACGCGCGCTTCCACCAGCTTGTCGCGCTGATTCAGCAGCCGATGAATGCCCGCCACGCCGACGTCGGTAATCACGTCCACCGTGTTGCCCATCACCTCGGCCGTCAGGTGCGCTTCTTCCAAGACCGGCAGATCCGCTGTTCCCGCACAAATCGCCGCAATCTTGCCTTTGCCATAAATGGTGCGGTCGCGCCACACGCGCACGACGCCCGAGGCAGGGAAGTGTTCGGCCTGTGTCGCAATGGCCGAAACGCGTTCGGCCATTTCTTGGGTGGCGCGCGTCAACAGCAGATTGGGTGATTTCGCCAAAAGCGCCTTCGCGATTCCCTCGACTTGATCCGGCGTTTTGCCCTGGCCCAAAATGACTTCGGGCATACCATGTCGCACAGCGCGGTGATGGTCCACTTTCGCGAACCCCAAATCCTCAAACGGCAGGTGCCGCAAGGTGTCTAAAGCGGCTGTAACAGTGGTTTTACCGCTCTGCACCTGTTCCAAAAGTTCTTGAATCTGTTGTATATCCATAAAGATGAGCCGAACGATGCTTAAAGCAGCATCCCCTAAAATAGTAACGTTAGCTGTTAATGAGGTATGGCAGCCTGTCGCGGAACGCAGACCAAGAAACCGAAGAACATGACTGCGAGTACCCCACCAGAAGCGGATCGATCAGATGAATCGCATTGTAGCGGCTGGCAACGAAAACCTTCGAAGGTGTCGAATACTCTAATGAATGGCTGCATAGGCCAAATCCAGCGACTGGCGACGACAATCCGCCGATTGCTCTGCTTGACACGGAACATGGATTCAAGCGCATTGAAACGCAGAATCTAAGGCTCGCCTACGGAATCGTCGCCTCGCTCGTGTAAGGCATTTGTTGTGCCAGCGAGAATTTCGTGGCATTGATGTTGCAAGCGCTGAACGCCTAGGGGCCGCTGGAATTGACTGGGCCGTTCTGTTGTGCATGGATACTCATGTGGTGCCGGGGCGACCCTTGAAAATCTCGCCCACGTAAAGGGGCCGCACAATTGCCAGACTTTTTGGTAGGGTCTGCGAAACTAACTACGGTCTGGGTCTGCCGTTTTGTAATGCGTGGGATGACCCGTTTCAAATCGATGGAGTGAAGAAGCTACTTCTGTTCTTTGAGTGTTGGGGAACAGTTTGACGGTGAAGTCAAAGGCGGGGCCGGGCGCGTGGGTCGTACGCCGCAGAAGTGAGAGCGCATTGCGCTGCTCCTCGCCATAAGGCGTTCCCAGCATATGCCACGAGTTCGTGCTGTTCGGGCCCAAAAGTTGTTGAATTTGCTGTATATCCATAAAGATGAGCCGAACGATGCTTAGGCAGCATCCCCTAAAATAGTAACGTTAGCTCTTTATGAACCGTTTCTGGACGCGTTTGCGGCTCACGCTTGACATGATCAAGTTCGAACACTCTGTGTTCGCGCTGCCGTTTGCGCTTACTGGCGCCCTTCTGGCCTGGCGCGATTGCGGCTTTCAAGTGGCGGGTTTACGCTGGCGTTTTTTATGGATTCTGGTGGCCATGGTGGCTGCCCGTTCCGCTGCTATGGCGTTCAACCGCATTCTGGATGCGGATATCGACGCGCGCAACCGCCGCACCGCCGCACGCCATCTGCCTGCCGGTTTGCTGTCCACAAAGTTCGCCTGGGGGTTCACGGCCACCGCGTCGCTGCTCTTCCTGTGGGCTTCGCGCGAACTCGGTTTTCTCTGCTTTGTGCTGGCACCTGTCGCGCTGGCCATTCTGTTCGCCTATTCGTTCGCCAAACGCTTCACCATGTTCGCGCACCTTATGTTGGGCTTCTGTTTGGGCATCGCGCCGGCCGCCGCCTGGATTGCCATCCGCGGTTCGCTTGATTGGCGCATCTGCTGGCTCACAGCCGCTGTTATGTTTTGGACCGCCGGGTTCGACGTCATCTATGCCTGCCAGGATTTCGAGTTCGATACCGCCGAAGGCCTCTTCAGCATTCCCCGCCGCGTGGGTATCGCGCGTGCGCTCCTCATTGCCAGGCTGTTGCATCTGGCCATGATTGCGTCACTGATTGCGCTCGTCATCGTGTTTCATCTGGGCGCGCTCAGCGTGGCGGGCATTTTCGCCGTTCTGATTTTGCTCGTTTACGAACACGGCCTCGTGAAGCCGCACGATTTATCGCGCGTGAATGCCGCGTTCTTCACGGTGAACGGCTATGTCAGCCTTCTGTTCTTTGCCTTTTGGGCCGCCGATATTCTTCTGCATCGAAAATATTTCTAAACTCTCATGACATCTCTTACGCACAAAATTTCGCAGCAACCCGTCATTGAAGACCGCCGCTTGCAATCCATTTACGAAAAGGTGCAGGCGGCCGAACGGCTGTCTTATGAGGATGGGGTCACCATGTACCGCAGCGGCGATATTCTGGCGCTCGGCTATATGGCCAATCTGGTGCGCGAACGCAAGCACGGCGATACCAC
>PMQB01000473.1 GCA_003169195.1 Bryobacterales bacterium | reverse complement strand
ACCGTTTGAGGCGCTGTCCTCCCGCGTCTCACTGTTCAGCCTCGTGCCAATCTCTCTTCGCCGTCAGGTGTTCGAAGCGTTGGCCGACAGTTCTTTGAAAACTTAAATCGCACAACTCCCCGCAAAGCCAGACGTGTCTCCCGTCTCATTCATGTCCCTCCGCAGGCATTGGGTTCGTTTTTTCAGCCCACCCCAACGCCCTGCGGTTGGCTTCGTTTTTTCATATCGGCGGAGAGGGAAAAATTCACCTCAGACAACCCCAAAAACCATGAATATTTGACATCGCTCGCTGTTATTATTAATAGACTCCAAATATTCACCCTGCTTTCGCCCGCTCTTCTCCCAATTTTTCCCTTTTTGCCGCGCTTCCCTTCTCCTCCGTTGGGTCCGCTTTTTCTGCCCCACAAGGTCCCGTGAGTTGGGTTTGTTTTTTCATATTTCCCGCTGCCGTCCTTCTTCACCGTCGGGCACCGGGCGAACTGTTTATTGAACTACGAAGTTGAATTTTGTGGAGCCGGTGATGCTGCCGGAGGAACCGTTGATGGTAACCGGGTAAGTGCCGGTTTTGACGGTTGCCGGGACATAGATAACGAACGTATAAGATGTGGCGCTATTCGTCAAAAAGACAGAGCTTGCGCCAGTCGGTATACCCGTTGAAGAAAGCGTAACGGAGCCACTGAATCCATGACTGGGTGTAATGGTGACGGGAATGGTTCCACCGGTCCCGCGCGTAAGCGTCAAGCTGGCGCTGGTCGACAGCGAGAAACCCGGTATCCCTGTCGCGTTTATGACGATGACTTGGCCAACGTTCGGCGCGGCTGCATAAAAGCCATTCCCGGCTTGGCTGGCAATCACTCCGCAATTGCCGACGTTTAGAAACGTGACAGTACTGCCCGACAGGCTGCAATTCCCGTTCGGCACGATTGAAAAACTGACTGGCAATCCGGAACTGGCCGTCGCGCTGAGAGCAATCGAGGCGCCCACGTTTTGCGCGCCGATGGCGTTAAAAGTGATGGTCTGGGAGTTTTGGGTCCCGGGAACTGTGAGCGTAAAGGAGCCTACTTGGGTGGTGCCAATAGTGATCGGAATATTGTAAGTGCCGGCCTGAACGGCGGGATTCACATAAACGGTCAACAACGCGCTGGTGTTGCTGACGTTACCGAATTCGAAGTTGAGGAGTCCGCTGCTGCCGCCCAGGTTCACAGCGCAACTCGCGATATTGACGCAAGGATTGCCGCCCAAGCCTAACGTGGTGGGAGCGCTGGTCAGGCCGGAGATGGACCCGGTGATGGAGCTTGAAGTATTTGACGCGACGGTTGCCGCTGGAATGGACACAGTCGCGGTGGTGGTCGAGTAGCCCATGATCCGCACTTCCGCCAGTTGCAGCGGGGTGGCCGTGGCGTTCAGTTGCACGCGCACGTACCGTCCGGCCATCTGCATCGGAATTTGCACGAGCGCGCCTTGCGTGCCAGAAAGGAAGAACTCTTTGACTCCAGCTTGGGCGCGAGTTTGCGTCAGATCGGTAGAGACGAATGCAACCGGCGACACGAAGACCGACACATTGGCCAGCCGGCTAGCGCAACAGTCCCAGCGGTTGAAGAGCTGGATCAAGCTGATTTGCGCGTTGACGCCCAGGTCTTCCTGGAACCAATCGTTGTTGCCGCCCGCTGTGTGCAGCATTGAGTTCTGGTCGAAGTAGCCAATGGTGTTGCCGTCAATGGCCTGCGCGGCCGTATGAAGCGAGTCATAGGCGGAGACAGAGGTAGCGGTGCCGTTGCGGGCTAAGTCGGTGAGCGTGGCATTGGCGAAGTTGGGTTGGGCGTCGTCGGCGTCCAGAATGCCGTCCCCATCCATATCAATGCCGATGCGGGCCGCACTTTCGTTCGGAACTGCGGTAAACGTGATGGTTGCGCCGCTTGAGATTTTGGCGTTCATCACAGCCGTTGTATCCACTTCGGATAAGTGATCCGACTGCCAGATTCCGTTTCCGAGATACATATAACCGCGGATGGGTTGGCCGACCACCGCGCCCTTGGCCACCAAGCCGATGACGCCGGAATCTGCCAGCGTCAGGAGTTGAGGAAGCAGGCCGGTGGGATCAGTCGGAACGGCGGGGTTCAAGGTGACTTGCTTGCCGACTGCGGCGTGAGCGTTATTGCTCCAGTTGGTGGCATTCAGTCCAGACGGTTCATAAGGATATCCCCCGTTCATGGACATCATGAAAGCCATCATGTTGTCGCTGCGAGAACCGTTGTGGCTGGAATCAAACGTGCCGTCCTGCTGGAATCCAAAACCCGCAGTGCTGCCGGTTTGGCTGTTAAACCACAGGCCCGTGCGCTTGTAGAAGTTCTTCCACGTGGGAGGATTGCGAATGCCCACACCGAAGGGTGTATTGGTGTCCACGTAAAGTGGCGAGCGGTTGGTGTGTCCCGGATGGCAACTGCGGCAATTTTGTTCGAATTCCTGTGCGCCGGCGGCTGCGTTTCCAGTGCGAACCACGGCGTTGCCGACACCGAGAATCGGCAGCGCAGTTTGGTATGAGTTATCGAGATTGCGATTTGGATTGGGCGGAATGGTAGTCGTTGCAAGAAAGTTGCGGAGATTGTTGATATCCGTTTGCGAGGCCGGATTGTCGGCGCCCATCAGAGTTTGGAACGCTCCCTCGAACATTTCGAGTTGCGGACGATCACCACGCCAATGGAGGGCTGGAGCCTGCATGGTGTCGATCAAGGTCTGTGTGAGAAGCGGTCCTTTCATCGGATGGAACGCGATCCGATTGCCCGAGTTCGTCGCGCCCGGGAGAGTCGCTACCGTCCCGGCAGGATTGCCGAGATCCCACGCCAAGCGATCCCATCGGGCATCAACGTGGCAGGAGGCGCAAGAGGCTTGGCCCAGTCCAGAGGTTTGCTGTGTGTTGTAGAGAATCGGGCGGCCCGCTTTGATAGCGGCAGGAGTGGGGTCGAAGTAGAGAGGGGTGGTTGCGGTGACTGCGTTTTGTGTCAGATCTACCGTCGAAATAGAGCCGTCAAATTTGTTCAGCACGTAAGCAAGGGTATTGGAGATCACGATACCCGTGGGGCCTTGGCCTACGTTGATCAGACCTAAGCGAGCGCCAGTATTGCTGATGATGACAACGTTGTTGGAACCCATGCCGGTAACGTAACCCTTGGAGCCGTCGGCACTCCAGACGATGCCGCGCGGGTCGCCGATGGAGAACTGACGTTGAGCGACGGGGATGTTGGGCTGCGCGTAAGTCAGATGGGGATTGAGGTCTGAGATGGTGCTCTTTCCGCCCTGCGTGAAGCGAGCGAAGTTGACGCGCACGAAAGTGCCGTCTAGGACTGGTTCGTAACGGATCTGATTGGTGGCGTCGGTGCCGACAACAGTGATTTCGTTGGTGGCTGGATTCACGCCGATGGCCATGAGAATGTTCATCAAGCCGCCCTGATAGGTGACTTGGTTGGTAGTTGTATCGAGAATAGCTACGTCACGATCAACGAGGTCCCAACCTGGCGTGCGATCGGCGGCCGTGCCGTTTTGCGCGAAAGCACCGGAGATGAAGACGCTCCAGTCTTTGAGATTGTCGTCGAGCCATTTGATGGCGCTGCCCACTAACGTACGCTTCACAATCACGCTGACAGGAATGGGAGCCGGGTTGGCCGTATTGAAAGCGGGCTTAAAGCTGTTGCCGTTGTTGGGTGCAACGTTGACCCCGCCGTATGGGCCGCGCGAATCGCGGACGATGTCATGTTCAAAGCCGTTTGCCACGCCGCCTGGAAGTACTGTAGTACCGTTGCCGGATTCGAAAATGGCCAGATAGACATATCGGCCTGTCTTGTCGACGGCTAAGGCGCGCGGTTGTTCGCCCGCGATCACGATGGAGGCCGTGGGAGTGGTGGGCGCAGTGGCATTGAATGCAAGAAGTGTCTTCGCTTGCGCGCAGGAAACGTAAGCGACGCTTTGTGATGCACCGGCAAAGATGACGTCGGCCGGCTCGTCATTCGTCTGTAGGGTTTTCGTCACGATGCCATTTGTTAAGTCAACGATGCTGACACTATCGGAGATAACATTGACAACCCAGGCTTCGGAGTTGGTGCGGGCGCGTACCGTTACCGGATCGAGTCCAACCGGAATGCTTTTTGCGAAAGAGACCGACCCGGAGTTGGAGACACTGAAGACTTCGAGGCTATTGTTGGCTGTATTGACCGCCAAAAGCTTCGCCCCATCGGGCGTGATGTCCAACGGATGCACATGGGCCGACTCGAAGTTGACGAAGCTATTGTTTCTGAGATAGCTTTGGGGGGGTGTAGTGGTTTGCGCCAACGCCTGCACTGCCAGCAAGGCTGGTAAACAAAGACTGATCCAATTTCTATAAGCGAAGCGCATAGTTGCTCCCAATTCGACTCAACAGACCGATGCCGCACCAAAAAGGTTAGCTTTTGCAGCGTAAGGGAATCAAATGCGCTGACTAGAAAGGGTACTGGGGGGGCGCGTGGGAAAGTACGGATTAGGGCAGTGCGCTGGAAACTAGAGCCGAAACTTGTAGCGGAGTTGCAAATAGATCTGCCGCGGGTCGGCATAGTGGGTGCCGCCAAAGGTGAAGCTGTTGTCGAGCAAGAATCGGCGATTTGCCAGGT
Organism: Bryobacterales bacterium; assembly: GCA_003169195.1. Lineage (GTDB taxonomy): Bacteria > Acidobacteriota > Terriglobia > Bryobacterales > Bryobacteraceae > Bog-105. Next base: position 12,197 of record PMQB01000473.1, on the reverse strand, counting down.
TCAATGCAGTGGCCGACAAAGTGAAGCGCTCGCCAAACGATTTGCCGACGGAGAAATCCACCGTCGTGTGTCCTTCCAGATGCCCTGGATAATCGAGCGAACCGTCCGTGAAGCCCGAACCGTAGTAAACATTCCCACCGGTGGTGATCTTGTACGGCAAGCTCCAGCTGAAGCCCGTATGGAACGTGTGACGCTGGTCGTGATCGAGCAAGAAGTAACCGCTCGCAGGTGGTGAGAAATCGGTCAACCCGCCGGAAATAGCACCTGCCCCTTCGGCATGCGCGTAGGCGTAGGCCAGATACACTTCTCCACGATGCAGCAGTTGCGGAGAGCGCACCGCCACTTCCCAGCCGTAGAGGCGCGCGTGATCAACCGTGAGCGGAAAGAAGACGTTGGAATCGCCGATGTTGTTGTGGTCGAAATAATTATGCGCGCGCTGATGGTAGTTATTCACGTCGAACGACCAACCACGCAGCGGAACAGTCAGGCCGAATTGATGTTCTTGATCGCGCTCACCGCGCAAAGGGATAAAGCCCAGACCTTGCTCCACGGCATAAGCCAGCAGCGGGCCGCTCGCGGTTGACAGCGGCGGCGCTTGATAATAAGTGCCCCAAAAGCCGCGCAGCGTCCAATGCAGCCGCGGAATAGTAATGGCGCCGCCCAAGCGCGGATCGGCCGCGTTCTCTGAAATCGAGCCGCCGAAATGCGTCAAGCGCAGGCCGCCGATGAGAGTCAACCAGGATGTGGCCTTGTATTGATCTTCGACAAAGACTGTTTCTAGCTGCCCGGTGGAAATGCTCGTTTGGGCCAGCGAATCGCCAGAGCCGTCGTTGGCGATCAATCCGACAAACTCGTTGTCGTGCTGACCAAAGGCGTAGAGACCGGCCACCAGATTNNCCGCGATGCTGCGTGGTGCTGATGGGCACATCGTTCGGGTCGCCATCGTAATCGGCGCGATTGAAGTGATAGAACGGCGAGGCGGTGAACAGCAAGCCCGGCGCGATCGTGTGGACCCACGAAAAACTGATCACCTCATCGCGTTCGCGTTCCAAATCCCGCACGCCCGCCGCTTGCGCATCGCTGTCGTTTGGAATTTGATAATCGTCACCGCGCAACGAAGCTACAAAACGCAACTGGTTATTGGCGTTTGGATTGTAAATCAGACTAGTCATTCCGCCCAATCCCCAAACACGGTCGTGCAAAACGTCGGGACCGGGCGTGGAAAGCCCATAGTCGCTGCGGTTGCCATTGAAGCTGGCGAAATAGGCGAATTTTTCGGTGTGGCTCCCATAGTTCACCTGATCGTTGGTCTGGTTGAACGAACCGAATGTGGAATAGAATTCGCCTTCGTTGTTGCGTTCGAAGCCGGTGCGCGGGACGACATTGAACACGCCATAGGTGCGGTCGCCATAAGCGGCGGAATAGCCGCCCCGTTCGGCTTCCAGGTAATCAATATCTTTCGGATCAATTTGCGGGCCCACGTTGCTGGCGATGTTGGTATTGGGAATGGGCACGCCATCAATGGCCCACGTAACCTGGTGACCGCCACGCACGTGCAACTGGTCATGCGTCATCCAGGCGCCGGGCACGAAATCGGTAATCATGGTCATGCTGTTAGTTAGATCCGCGCCGGGGGTATCGCGAATCTCTTTGCGGCTGATGATCGTTGTAGGCGTTGTCGAATCCGGACTTACGCTCAGCGAGCGGTCTTCCACATTCACCACCTGCGAAGTAGTGCCAAGTTCCAACTGGAAATGCAGGATGGGTGCTTCACGCGATGAGAGTACGACTTCTTGCTCGGCCGCTTGAAAACCGTCGTGCGAAACAGTAACTCGATACTGACCAGGCGGTAGCGTTATGCTTTCAAATGCGCCATCGGTCCCACTCTTCAGCGTCTGCGTGTAATCGGAACTGACTGCTTTCACGATGACGCGCGCATCCGCCACTGGCCGATGATCGGGGTCGTGAACAATTCCGCGCAATGAACCCAGAACACTGGCCGAACTGACAGATGCAAACACAAACAGCAATACTGCACGAACCTTCCACTGGTTCATAAACCTCCCTTTCGAGAACAGATGATTTATTTGTTTTTAGGAAAGGAAGAACGAAGGGGGACCGCGCTTCTGTTTGGAGCGATAGTAGGAAGCTCGGTAGCCAGCCTCGGTTTGCGGAGAACCGGCCGGGTGCGCCGTTAATCCGGCGAAAATCGCTTGCTGCGTTGCGGGCACAAAACTCTCGATGTGCGGAGCAGTGGAGATCTGAGGCCAGTAAGGACACTTTTCGCCGATGGCGGAGAAATCAGGATTGAGCGGAACGTCCTTCTGCATCATCTGGCAATGGTGCTTACCGGTTTTCCGGCAGCAGGCGGGGACATTGGTTCCGTTTGTGAACGCAAGCACCGGCAGGATAAGCATCCAGTGGAAAACAACCGCAAGCAGGATGGCGAAGCCGCGCCGCATGAAGATCGATTCTAGCGCAAAGAGGTTGATCAAATCAGGAAGATTTATGGTCTTCTTCGACGGAAATCTTCAAAGCGCGCAGAAACTTCTGGTCTTGGGTTGTAAGGCGAATCTTGCCGTTGGCATCGTGCACGGGTTCGGCAGATGAATCTGCAACGCCACTCTCGCCCGATTCTTCCTCTTCATCGCGTTTGTTAAAACCAATCGTGGCTTCGAGTACTAGAAACACGTCATAGCCGGCACGTTTGATTTCGCCGATGGCACCGGCGATGCGATCAGAGTCGGAAAGGGATTCATTGATGGCATTCCCCAACTCCTGCACTAACTCCTTTAATTTCTCGTCCAAAAAAACCCCTTTCCTGGAATCTTCAGATTATCACTGAAACCAGGTTACGCGAGCGAAAACAGCACATGAGCCCACGATCGTTTCACGCCTCTTTAGTACTAGTGGTATGCGGTCAATAATCCTGACCATAGGATTTATCTCTAACCGCCTTCTCAGCCTAGTTGTTGGACGGTGTCGTACCGTTTAAATTTCGCTATTTTTCTGCTCGTACGGCTTGGCGGTATATTTAGCCGCCTCTTCCTGCGCGCCGGAGGTGTTATCGTGCGTGCGGATGGCCTGTTTGTATTCGTTAACGGCACGGTCGCGCTGGCCGGTGACGTCAAAGATTTTGCCTAAATTGACGTGCGACCAGACTTCGGTCCATTTGGGATCAAGGTCTCCGTTGATGGCGGAACGAAACTCGCCGGCGGCCGATTGAAAGTTGTTCTGTTTGAAGAACAATTCGCCAATCCGATAGTGCGCCAGCGAACTGTTACGATTTACCTCCAGCGCACGTTGAAATTCACGGAGCGCGTTCTGGTAATCGTTGATAGCGGTGAACTGCTCGCCGCGGCGGATAGCTACCGCAATTTGCATGCTCGAATCTAAACGCAGCAGCACGTGATTCGGGTCTAGAATCAAACTGCGCGGTTTGCCGAAGGTATCAACGCTGAATTCCGAAGAAGTTCCCGTCACTTCAATCTTCTTGTCTTCGGGATTGCCTTCAGTTTCGACGCGCAAATCAACAGGCATACGGAAGGTATCCAGATCCTGCGTAATCTTGCCAACCACGCGGAAGCCGGTTTGCGTGCGGAACACCGTGTATTCCAGCTTGAACTCCGGCGAACCGCTCGATTCCAGCCACTGCAGGAAGAAATAGCGCAGTTCCTCATTCGAAACGCGCTCCATCACTTTGCGGAAATCTTCCGTCACAAACGACTTGCCGCTGTATTGATCCATAAAGGCCTTGATGCCTTTTTTGAAATTGTCGTCACCCACTACGTTGCGCAGCATGTTGAGAATGGCTGCACCCTTGGCGGCCGTGAGGGCCCAATACTCCGGCGAATAATCGTCAAGCCGTGACGCTTGCAGCACGGGAGGATCTTTTACGGTCATAGCTTCCACATAGGTGTTGCGCAGATCGGCTTCCATGGTGCCCGTACCCGCTGTGTGTTCGGTGTAAAGCAATTCCGACAAACGCGCTGGACCGTTTTGCAGCCACAGGTGATTGCGATTAGCGGGCGAAACCAAACCGCCCCACCACTGCCGTGAGAGTTGGTTCGAAAGCAGCCGTGTGTTGGTTTGTTTGGCGATAGTGCCCGGCGCTAGAAAAATAATGCCAGGCGCGGAATAGCCGTTCACGGCACCATCTTCCGTTTCGACTAACGTCAGGTTCACCGAGGGCGCCAGACCATATTGCGTGGTGAAGAAGGTCATGATCTTTCCCGTTTCGTCACCATAGGCGCGCGCATAGGCTGCTTTGTCGCCGCGGAAATAAATCTGCGTATTAATGCCTTCGGCACTTACCCGAACGGCATCCCCTTTCACAATGCCAATGCTTCCGGGAAAGCTGGGCTTGTCGTACCGTAGGGTAGTGACCACACCTCCGTCTTTGCCGGGAGTCGTCTTTACATCACCACTGCCCACCACGTGATATTCCGCTGGAGTAGTGATGTGCATTTCTGCCGCGAAGCGATTCGATGTGTAACCACTTATTGGGAACCAGCGCGCCGGATAGAGCAAATAACCATAGTCGGGATGCAGCGCCGCAAAGTTGATACCAGAGATGGGACCGTCTTCATTGCCCGTTAGCTTGCCGTCGTAACTGATGGAGAACGAAACCGGCTGGCCTTTCACCAAGCCCGACGGGAACACCACACGAATGGAAAAGTCGCTGACCTCGCGCTGCGTCGGGATAACGGCGCCCTTGGCGTCCGTTGCTTTCGAAACAGTCAGCGCGTTGTTCAGTTCAAAGGTTGCCTGGTTGGCATTTTCCAGCGGCGTGAAATCGATCTTCGCGGTGGCTTCTATCGATTGCGTACGCGGGTTAATGGTTGCGTCTATGGTGTACCGCTGCACATCAATGCGCGTGCGAGACTCATCCGCCGCCAAAATAGTTCCAACTGGCAAAACGCTCGCAAGCGCCATCAGCCAAAGGGTCGATCTAACAACACGCTTCATCTAATCCATTGTCTCCCGAACGTTTTGAAATTTTCCGAGACTGGCGGCAATCTCTTCCGCCGCACGCTTCAAGGGGTCCCTTTCCGGACCCGGCAAAATCAACGAAGCGCGCACGGCCTCCAAGTCATCCCGCATCAGCGCCAGCCTGCTTTCCGATGCCAATAACTCCGTGGCCGCACTCGCTAAGTTCGCCGCTGTCATCTCGTCCTGAATCAATTCCGGCACAACCAATCGCCCCGCAATCAGGTTAACCATTGATAAATATGGAACTTTGACGAGTCGGCGCCCGGCCCACCAACTCAAAGCCGTAACTTTGTAGAAGGTGACCATGGGAGTACCCAGAACCGCCGCCTCCATTGTGACCGTTCCGCTGGCGGCTAGCACAAGGCTAGCGTGGCCTATGCAGTCCCAAGCCTCGTTTTCAATTACTTTGATGGATAAGGCGGCAATTCGTTCCCGAAAATTCTCGAAAACGCGTTTTTCGGCGAAACCCTTGGGTGTTGCTAACACGAAGGTAGCCTTGGGCCAGCGCTGCTGCAAAAGGTGGGCGGCGTCTAAGAGCACCAGCATGTGGCGCAGAGCTTCGCCGGGCCGGCTTCCGGGTAAGAGGGTGAGCAGCAAGCCAGCGGCCGGTAATGCGTGGGCGGCGCGAAAGGAAGCGGCCGTACCGCTGGTGCGCACCATGGCGGCTAATGGATGTCCTATATATGTAGCGTTTACGCCATGCTCACGAAACCATGGCTCTTCAAAGGGGAAGAGGCAAAACAGTTTGTCCACCAAGCGCCGGATCGTTTTCACGCGACCTTGCCGCCAAGCCCAGACTTGCGGGGCAACCAGGTAGAACACCGGCACGTTCATTTTTTTCAAATGACGCGCGAGGCGGAGGTGGAAATCGGGATTGTCGGTGAGGATCGCGGCGGCGGGTTTGTGCGCTTTTGTGTAACGGAGCAGCTTGCGGTACTGGCCGTAGATTCGTGGCAGATGCACCACTACTTCCGCAAGGCCGACAACGGACAGGCTCCCGGCATCAATGACAGGGTTCACACCTTGCGCTTGCAGTTTAGGTCCGGCGCATCCGTAGAATGTGGCATTCGCGGGAAGGAACTGACGCAGAGAAGCTACGAGTCCAGCCGCGTACATGTCACCCGACGCTTCACCGGCCGACACCAAAAATCTGTTTTCGTCTGCTTCCACTTTTCTTACGGTAGCGGATGTCAGAATAAGGGCGAGAAGAGATTGATCCATGAGCAAACGAAAACTCACGGCCAAGGAAAAAGAAGCAAAGCGCATCAGAAAGCGAGACTTCATGTACATCTTTATCAATGGCAAACAGAAGCGGGTTCGCCGGCCGCCCACGATTGACGGCATGGATGTGGACGAGTTTATACGGAACAATGCAGACCCATTGTGGCTCCATCAAAATGAAATGTGGGAGTTGATCGAAGTCGAGGAGAAGCCGGAGGGCGTTCGTCCTGATGTTTGCGATGATGTGCCGTTTTGAAAGCAATTCGGTTCACAAATCGTTCGTGACGACGAGTTGTTCCGATTTTCCACCAAGACGGCTTTGCTAGCATAGTGAACGAAATTGCAGATGTCCAGTCAACGTGAACCAGCGCCGGGAATTGTCGTCCAGGGGAACCTATCCCGTGTGGCCGTAGGCCAGTTCGCGGAACGTTTTAGGGCCGAAGTAATTCCTCTCAGTAACACCTTCGGTTACTTCTGTGCCTCTTTGCCCATGAGCGAAGAAGTATTGAAGGAATACTTAGAAGAACCTGTTGCTGCATTGCCTACCAACATTGCGAGTATGCTGCCGCGCATCTCTATTTTGTTGGTTCCTTATCTCGAGCGGGCCGCTGACCGCGTTTCTGCCAAGACGAAGGCTAAAGCGAAGGGCACAGCAAGCAGCAGCATGAGCAGCAATAGCGCCTCTTCCCGAGCCGCTGAAAAAATTGGCGAGTTCGTTGTGGAAGAACGCCCTGAAGAAGGGAAACAATCCTGGGCTTCCGAAGTGCGTTTCGAAAACGAAACCGTTCTCGTCTTCGCGTTCAAAGAACAAGACGTTGCCGAATACCATTACCGCTTATATCGTCGCTTGGCCACGCTGGTGGTGGACAATCTTCCCGAAGATTCCTGGAACGGCTACAAAGCCAACATGCGCGAGGAATTGAATAATGGTGTGCATGGCGAAGTGGATGAAGAAAGCTGGCAGGCCAAGCAGGCTTTGTTGCGCCGCCAGACCGGCGTGAAGCGCGACACTCGTTTATTTGAAGAATACGCGCGCCAATCTTTCATTGATACGCTGACGCTCTACTTGCACGGCATTTGCTGTGACATTGATGTGGAAACTGGCCCGCGCCAATTGCCAAGCCGCCATCTGCGAAAGCGCCTTACCTTTTTCAAGGGCTTATATCCGCCGCCCGAAGGCTACGCCGTTTTCCCCGAAGACGACGACTCGAAAAACTCCAAGTAATAAGAAAAAAGCGCGATGCTCCCCTTGACGGAGGCCTCGCGCTTTTTGTTGCTTTCTTACAGTACGAATTTCCCAACGAGCGATTGCAGTTCCGATGCCATGCGGCTCAGCGACAGCGCCGCCTTCTGCACATCACCCGCGCCTTGCGTAGTGCTTTGCGCCGCTTGCGCCACGGAGCCCACGTTTTTCGCGATCTCTTCCGTGCCATGCGCCGCTTCGCCTACGTTGCGGCCAATCTCGGTCGTAGTGGCAGTCTGTTCTTCCACCGCCGACGCAATAGTGCCCGACAAATCGCTAATCTGATTGATGATCACCACTACTTCGCTAATAGCATGCACAGCGCTCTTGGTATCCGTCTGAATCGTTTCGATTTGCTTACCGATCTCTTCCGTTGCTTTAGCGGTTTCTTTGGCCAACTCTTTCACTTCGTTCGCCACCACCGCGAAGCCTTTGCCAGCCTCGCCGGCGCGCGCGGCTTCAATCGTTGCGTTCAACGCCAGCAAGTTCGTCTGCTGCGCAATGGAAGTGATCATCTTGATCACCTTGCCGATTTGTACACTCGACTCGCCTAACTGCGTCACCGTATCGTTCGTCGATTTTGCCGCACCCACTGCTTGCTGCGCCACCTTTGCCGATTCGTTCGAACTCTTCGAGATCTCACGGATGGACGCTTGCATCTGTTCTGCCGAACTCGCCACGCTGGCCACGTTACTGGAAACGTTGCCGCTGGTGGCCGATACGGCATTCGCCTGTATAGCTGTTTCTTCGGCCGCAGCGGCCATTTGTGTGCTGGTCGCTGTCAGTTCTTCCGCCGAAGAAGCTAAAGCCGAAGCTTCGGTGGCAATCCGTTGCATGCTCGCGCGCAGATCTTCACCCATGCGGTTCAGGTTGTCTTTAATCACCGCATAATCGCCGCTGTACTGGCCCTTCATCCGCGACGTGAGATCCTGGCCCGCAATTTTCGCGATCACTTCCGACATCTCATTCACCGGCTGCACCATCGCATCCATGGTTCGGTTAAAGCCTTCCACAATTTTGAAGAAGTCTCCGCCATGCTTCGCCGCGTCCGCACGGGCGGCCAATTTGCCGTCCACCGCTGCGGTCGCCAATTGATTCACATCTTTGGCCATCGCACCAATGGCATCGCGCACTTGCTCGAGGCTTTTGTTGATCTTGCCGAATTGCCCCTCGATTTCGGCCGTGTGTTTGTTACCCGTTGGCAAATTCAGATCGAAGTTTAGGTTGCCTTGCGCCAAATGAACCAGGTTTGCTTCGAGCCGGCTCACTTCTTTCTGCGTATATTCCTTCACTCCAACAATGGATGTTAGATCCTGCACTACCTCTACATAGCCAATATGCGTGCCCTTAATATTCACCAGGTTCGAAGTATCCTGCTTGCACTTGGAGCCCCCCACCCAATCGAAGTAACTCTCGGGAACGCCCTTCTGTAGCTGCCGGATGCCACAGTTCTCCGTTTTGCAAATATTCGCATTCGCGGTGGAACAAGGCCGCCCCACGGCGGCATCGCAGTTCTTGATATAGCCTTGATCCACCATGAGTTTCTCGAACGCTTTGTTCAAAAACGTCCAGTTCATGTTTTCGTCGATTACATGCACCGGGAATGGCACGGCATCAATGATGGCTTTGTACCAAGTCAGTCTCTCGACCACGACATCGAGCGTCTGATTCACGCCATCAACCACTTCGCGGAAATCACCAGCGTGGCGTTTGGCATCGGCACGCGTTTCGAAACGCTGCGCCTTTGCTTCCGACGCCAGTTTATCTACGTCGGTGATCATCGCCCGCACCGCTTGCTGCACCTGCTCCAGACTCTTGTTGATCTTGCTGAATTGCGCGCGCACTTCGACCGTGTGCTTATCGCCTTCGGGCAATTCGAGGTTAAAATCGAGACTGCCCTTCGCCAGTTTGACCAGATTTGATTCCAACCGGTCCACTTCCCGCTGCGTGTAATCCTTTACGCCGATGATCGACGTGAGATCTTGCACCACCTCGACATAGCCCAGGTTCTCGCCCTTCGAGTTCACCAGCTTCGAAGTATCCTGCTTGCACTTCGATCCGCCCACCCAATCGAAGTAGCTCTCGGGAATGCCTTTGCGCAGTTGCTGGATACCGCACTTGTCGGTATTACAAATGTTGGCGTTGGCGGTACAGCAATCCAATCCAGCGGCGGCGTCACGGTCCTTGACATAGCCTTGATCCACCATCAATTTCTCGAACGCCTTGTTCATGAACGTCCACTTCATGTTCATGTCGGTGACGTGAATCGGGAAAGGTACCGCGTCAACAATCGCCAGATACCAATCCAGCTTGTTCGCCAGCACATCCATCGTCGCGTTCAGGTCCGTCGCTACTTTTCCGAACGCGCCCGGGCGCCCGGCAGGCTCCAAACGCGTGTCGTATTTTTCGCTGGTGGCTGCCTTACGCAGTTTGCCCGCATCAGCCACGGCTGCACCCAGGTTCGCTAAACAAACATTCAAATCATTCTTGATTTTGTTATAGGCGCCAAAATCACCCGTGAGCTTCTCTGGTATATCTCCGTGAGCCATCTTGGCGAGGTAAGCGGCGATAGTTTGGAGCAACGCATTCGCGCTCGGTCCGGATGTAACTTCAGTGGCAACTTCCGCGGGCGTGTCTTCCAAGGCGACACCACCATGATCGGTCGTAGACGAGTCCTGATTGTTCTTTCTGATTCTCATGTGTTTGAAAAGTGCCTTCCGCCCCGCTTAGCGTTAGCGTCGCCAAGTGCTGCAGGTAACTGGCTCAGAGTTCAAACCCAGTCAGCTACCCATTCGAGGAAATATTCCCTTGATGCCACTGCCTCAATCTATTCGTATAGTGGAAAGTCGCATAGTGGCCTCTCGGAGATTTTTTGAGAAGGTTTCCCGACAAAAACTCGTGATTTAGGTCACAGATTTTGCGTGAACGAACGCGTTTGATTCCACCACTTCGTTGATAATTCGCCCAATGCTACCCTGAAACTTACTTTCCAGCCACATGTCCGATACCACCGACCTGCAGCGCACTCCGCTCTTCGAAACGCATATTGCCTCCAAAGCCAAGATGGTCGATTTTGGCGGTTGGCACATGCCCGTGCAATACTCCAGCATCATCGAAGAGCACAGTGCCGTGCGCACTGGCGTAGGTCTTTTTGATGTAAGTCATATGGGCGAGATTGAAGTGCGTGGTCCGCAAGCGCTTGATCTGGTTAATTACGTGGCCACCAATAACGCCGCGAAGCTCAAACCTTGGCAAGCTCACTACTCTGCAATTCTCTATGAACACGGCGGCACGGTGGATGACATTCTGGTGCATCGCCTTCCCAGCGGAGAGATGTTCCTCTGCGTAAACGCCAGCAATCAGGAAAAAGATTTTGCTCACATCAAAACGGTGACCGCCGGCAAAGGATTCGACGCCGAAGTAGATCTGGCCAGCAGCCGTTACGCGCAGATTGCTGTGCAGGGCCCCAAAGGCTTGTCAACCTTGCAGAAACTAACGAAGACTAATCTTTCCGAGATCAAATATTATTGGTTCGCGGATGGCGAGGTTTCGAGTACGCCCGCGCGCATTGCACGCACCGGCTATACCGGCGAAGATGGTTTCGAAATCTACATTGCACCTTCCGAGGCGGCGCGTTTGTGGAATGAGTTACTGAAGGCGGGCGAAGAATTCGGCATTAAGCCGTGTGGCCTGGGCGCGCGTAACACGTTGCGGCTGGAAGCGGCCATGGCGTTATACGGGCACGAATTAACCGCATCCATCAATCCACTCGAAGCCAATCTTGCGTGGATTGTGAAAATGGATAAAGGTGAGTTCGTCGGCCGCGCGGCGTTGGAGAAGGTGCAAACGGCCGGTCTCACGCGCGGCTTAGTTGGATTCGATATGAAAGAACGCGGCATCGGCCGCGACGGTTACGAAGTTTGGGTTGACGGCAAAACAGCAGGTTGGGTCACCAGCGGAGGCCCCTCCCCCACTCTGAACAAGAACATCGGTCTCTGTTATTTGCCCGCCGCCAAGGCACAACCCGGCGCATCGATTCAAGTCATTATCCGCAATTCCCCGGTTGAGGCAGTCATTGTGCCTACACCGTTTTACAAGCGAGCCAAGGCATGAGCTATCCAGATAATTTCAAATACACCAAAGAGCACGAATGGGTCCTGGTGGAAGGCGACGCCGGTACCATCGGCATCACCGACCACGCGCAAAGTGAACTCGGCGATATCGTTTTCGTCGATCTCCCGAAACTCGGTGCGGCCATTACGAAAGGCAGCACGTTTGGTTCAGTCGAATCGGTCAAGGCCGTATCCGATATCTACGCGCCTGTATCCGGCGAGGTGACTGCCATCAATGATGCGCTGGGCACCGCGCCCGAAAAACTGAATGCCGATCCGCATGGCGCCGCTTGGTTGATCAAGGTGAAGTTATCCAAGCCGGAAGAAGTCAGTGGCTTGCTTTCAGCGGCCGATTATCAGAAGTATTTAGGGGAGTAATGTTCTTCTCTGATCTGCGTTCATTGGCGCTCATTTGCTGCTAAAAAGCGTTTTTGTTTTCTCTTAAATGCTACCCTGAAGTTGTTCCTAATCGCCCCCGTGTCTCTGCCCGCTGATTTAATAAACTTCTCGCGGTCACTGGCGATCAAACGTATATAGGGCGCAATCCCGAAGCATTTTTTATCACCCTACCGGAGTACAAAAACCGTTGCGATATCTACCGAAGTCTGATTCCGAACGCCGCGAAATGC
>PMQB01000231.1 GCA_003169195.1 Bryobacterales bacterium | reverse complement strand
AAGACGGCCAAGTTTCGTTTCAGTGGAAAGATTACCTCGAGCCAGAGTACAAGCAACAATCGAAGACCATGACCGTCTCCGCCGACGAGTTCTTGCGCCGCTTTCTGCTCCACGCTCTGCCGAAAGGCTTTCAACGCATTCGCTACTTCGGTTTCCTGTCCAATCGCTACCGGCAAGAGAAACTTGCTCTGTGTCGGCAACTGATCCATGGCATCCGCAGCGATCTGCTGCCCCCAGCTACGGCCTGCCAAGAGCTGCTGGAAGATCTCTCGCAGCCGTTTATCCCCTGCTGTCCCAAATGCAAACTCGGCCACATGCGGCGCATCCTCATCCTGCCCGCTTATCGCTGGCCAACCGTCGCGCCACCCGATTCCTCATGAGCTTGCACTTCGTCCGCTCAGCCGATTGCCAAACCGGCCGTGCTTCCGGCCCACCCCGCCCGAGGTGTGTCTGCCTGCGGATTTACCGCCCGTTTTTGCTCCGTTTCGTCCCTGGTTTCCCCCCTGGTTTCCCCCTCTTCGCCTGTCCCTTCCCGGTGCTTACCCGCTACGCGGCATCCCCTCTTACCCATTCAGCCGCATTCAAAACCCATAGCCTGTTCCTCGGCATCTCCTAGCGGTCTAGTTCACTGCGCGATCACATCACCTTTTGCGGCCCCACCATTCCGCCCTTCCCGCACACTCGTTTCCGCAAAAGCTGATGCGATCTTTAACAGTCACAAGTTTTGAAAAATTTATATCTCCCTTATTTTCAACACCTTCCATCATTTTTCCCCTCTAGCCCAAACCCCGGCCATTCTAACTTGGTCTCGCAGCCCCGACTTTTCACGTATGGCCGCAGCACTACTAACGTTCTTAAACAGAATCGAGCATAATCATGTCTTCTTCCGAAAATCTGAACAGCGTTGATGGCGTTGACCAATCATCCGCAACAACCAATCCTGAAGCGCCTGAGTCCGCATCGCATAGAGGCGCAGGACGTCCTCGCACAAACTTCACCAACGAGGAACGCATCAGGATCAAGGCCATGGCCGCGAACGGCATTACCTACAAACTCATCGCCAGAACCTATGGCTGCAGCATCAACACACTTCGAAGACACTGCTCACAGGAACTATTCGAAGGAAGAATGGAAGCCGACGAAGCCGTTCTCAAATCGTTGTACAACATGGCCACCTCCGAAAGATGCGTCACGGCCACTATCTTTTTTGTGAAGACTCGCTGTCAGCACTTAACCAGCGGCTTTAACCAGGAACCGGACATTCCAGCAGAGGAATCAGACTTCTACGCCATCCCACCCGCGCTTCAGGCCAAATCAGAAGCCGCTGTCGATAGCGCTCCCGCTGTGTGGAAAGTCGAGGTCTATAACAACGAAGGCGAACCGAATGCTGATTACTAACGACCAGGAACCAGTGACTACCATCGCCGAACCTCCCAGGCGGATAGTCGGTCTCCGTCCCAATCAGCTCTCGGTCTATCACCATCCCGCCCGGTTCCGCGTTGTCGTGGCCGGGCGGCGCTTCGGTAAGTCACAGTTAGCCTTGGTGGAGATGTTGCGCGCTGCCGCAACTCCGAACAGCCGCATCTGGTACGTCGGTCCCAGTTACGATCAAGCAAAGCGCATACTCTGGGACCGTCTCAAGGCCATAACTCGTCCGCATTGGGCCGGGAAGCCCTCCGAAACCGAGTTAACGGTCCGCATGAACACTGGCTCGCAGATCAGTCTCCGAGGTACCGATCGTCCCGATTCCATCCGCGGCAACGGTCTCGATTTCGCCGTAATGGACGAGTACGCCTCCATGCACCCGTCTGCCTGGTCGAAGGTCCTCCGCCCCGCTCTGTCAGATCGCCTCGGCCGCGCTCTCTTTCTCGGCACTCCGCAAGGCAGCAATCACTTCTACGATCTCTACAAAAAAGCACTCGCAGATCCCCAGTGGGGCACCTTTCAATTCACCACCTCCCAAGGCGGCAACGTTCCTCCAGAGGAGTTAGCCTCGGCCGCCATCGATCTCGATCCTGAGTCATTCCGCCAGGAGTTCGAGGCCGCGTTCACCAGCGCCGCCATGAATCGCGTCTACTACGGCTTTGATCCCGTCTCCAATGTGCAAGCCGTCCAGTACGATCCCTACATCCCTCTCGTCTGGTCTCTCGATTTCAACATCAACCCCATGTGCATGCTCCTCATGCAGCGGAGCGACGACACAGTCTACGTCCTCGACGAAATCATCATCAAGCCCGACGCCAATACCGAATTGGCGTGCCAGGCCTTCCACAAGCGCGCCCGCGCCCTCAATCCAAACCGCATGCAGGTTGAGATCTATGGCGACGCCAGCGGCAACCAACGCCGCACCTCCTCGGTAAACACGGATTGGACGATTATTAAAAATTTCCTCGGCCAATTTCCCACGCTGTACCACCCCACCTTCCACCTGCCCAAGGCCAATCCAGCCGTGCGCGATCGCATCAATTGCGTCAATACTCGGCTGCGCAACACCGCGGGCGACGCGCGTCTCTTCGTCGATCCCAAATGTCGCGAACTCATCAAAGATCTCGAACAAGTCTCTTGGGCTCTCGATGCAAACGACCGTCCTTCCTCCAACATCGACAAGTCCGACGGCGATCGAACCCACTCCAGCGACGCTCTCGGCTATTACGTGTCCGAAGCCTTCCCTATGCGGGGATCGGTCGGCCCAAACGCCAGCGGGAGGATCGTATGATTGCGCTTTCACAAAAGGGTAAAAATTCCCCCCATCCGGGGTCAAAAGCGCCGAATATTTGCTATCGCTCGCTATTATTATTAATAGACTCCAAATATT
>PMQB01000454.1 GCA_003169195.1 Bryobacterales bacterium | reverse complement strand
AGCTGGCCGATACGGTGGGCGCGAATCTGCAGCTCACGATTGAAGAACGCCAGGAACTGCTCGAGATTTTTGATCCGATTGACCGCCTGACGCGTGTTGCGGATCTGCTGGATATCGAGATTGAGAAGCTGAATGTCGATCGCACCATTCAGGGCCGCGTNNTACCTCAACGAGAAGATCAAGGCGATCCAGAAGGAATTGGGCCGCGGCGAGAAAAGCGAATACGACGAGCTCAAGAAGAAAATTGACGCCGCCGGGATGACGAAAGACGCGCATGAGAAGGCGATTGCCGAACTCAAGCGTCTGGAAGGTATGCCGCCGATGTCGGCCGAGTCAACCGTCTCGCGGAATTACTTGGATTGGCTGCTTGCGGTGCCGTGGAAGAAACGCACCAAAGAGATTCGTGATTTGCGCTATGCGCGGCAGGTGCTGGAAGGCGACCATTACGGTCTCGAAAAAATCAAGGAACGCATTCTGGAGTTTCTTTCGGTTCGCCGGTTGGTGCAGAATCCGAAGGGTTCGATTCTTTGCTTTGTCGGGCCTCCTGGCGTAGGTAAGACTTCGTTGGGTATGTCGATTGCGAAGGCAACGGGCCGCAAGTTTGTGCGCTTGTCTTTGGGCGGCGTGCGTGATGAAGCGGAAATTCGCGGTCACCGGCGTACGTATATTGGTGCTTTGCCTGGGCAGCTGATCCAGATGATGAAAAAAGCCGGAACGAAGAATCCGGTGATCATGCTGGATGAAATGGACAAGATGTCCATGGACTTCCGGGGCGATCCATCGGCCGCGTTGTTAGAGGTTCTCGATCCAGAGCAGAACTATATGTTCATGGATCACTATCTGGATGTAGAGTACGATCTTCGGGAAGTGTTCTTTATCGCTACCGCGAACGTGCTGCATACGATCCCGCCGGCTTTGCAAGATCGCATGGAAGTGATTCGACTCTCAGGTTACACGGAAGTGGAAAAGCTCGAGATTGCCAAGCGCTTTTTGGTGAACAAGCAGCGCAAGGATACCGGTGTGGGCGATGAGCAGGTGGAGTTCTCTGAAACAGGACTTCAGACACTGATTCAGAGCTATACGCGGGAAGCGGGCGTCCGCAATTTGGAACGCGAAATCGGCAATCTGTGCCGTAAAGTCGCGCGCAAGGTTGTGGAAGCGCAATCGGTGAACGATGAACCGATTCCGGTGCAATTGGATGGTCCGCTCGAGGTGGTTGAAGACGAAGCGGCTCCGGTTGAAGAAATTGTGGCAGAGCCAGTGAAGAAGAACGGAAGGAAGAAGGCGAAGAAAGAAGACACGCCGATTATTCCGATTCCGAAAATCACCCTCACGCCTGAAATTATTACCGAGATGCTGGGTCCGGCAAAGTTCCGCGATACCGATCTCGACAAGCAAAACGAGATTGGCGCCACCACGGGCTTGGCCTGGACCGAAGTGGGCGGCTCCATTCTTACGACGGAAGCGACGGTAATGGAAGGGCGCGGTAAACTCACCACCACTGGAAAGCTGGGGGATGTGATGCAGGAATCCGCGCAAGCTGCCATGAGCTATGTACGTTCGCGTGCAGCGTATCTGGGCTTGCCGAAGGATTTCTACCGCCATCTCGATATTCACGTGCACGTGCCGGAAGGAGCGATTCCCAAGGATGGTCCTTCGGCTGGCATCACAATTGCGACGAGTATTTGCAGCGCTCTCACCGGGATTCCGGTTCGCTGCGACATTGCGATGACCGGCGAAATTACGGTGCGAGGCCGTGTGTTGCCCATCGGCGGCTTGAAAGAAAAGCTGCTGGCAGCACACCGGCATGGGATTCGTGAACTGGTTTTGCCCAGAGAGAACGAACGTGATCTGGCGGACATTCCGGAAAATATCCGGAAGGATATGAAGATGAACTTCGTGTTCTCTATGGATGAAGTTCTGAAAATCGCGCTGGAGAGAGAACTGGTGGCTTTGCCGCTGGCTCCGGCGGTTGCGGCCGAACTTGTCACTCGGCCGGCCGAAGACAATTTAACGCATTAAGAGTATAGACACGAAAGAGAACTGAGGGCCAACCGTGGCAACGCAAGTAGCAGAAGCCAGCCTGATCATCAGCGCGGCCAGTTCTCAGCAGTTTCCGGCGGAACCAACGCTAGAACAATGTGAGAAGACTGGGCCTTGGGAATTTGCTTTTCTAGGGCGCAGTAATGTGGGAAAGTCGAGTTTGCTGAACGCTATCGTGCGCCAGCCGGGACTCGCATTTACGAGTTCCCGGCCCGGTTGTACGCAACTGATTAACTTTTACCGTATCGACGAACATGTACGTTTCGTTGATTTACCAGGCTACGGCTACGCGCAGGTTTCGCTGGAAGAGCGTGCGCAGTGGAAGGACCTGATTGAAAGCTACCTGCTGTCTCGCGACAGTCTTGCGCTTTCTTTCCTGCTCCTGGATGCCAGGCGTGGCTGGCTAGAGAAGGACCTGGAACTCAGATCCTGGCTAGAGTTCCATAACCGTCGCTTTCAGGTGATCGTCACCAAAGTCGACAAGCTCAAGAGCAAAAACCAACTAAAAACCGGAATGGATGCGATCCAAAAGCAATTGATTGGACAACAGCCCATTCCGTTCTCGGCCATTGATGGCCGTGGAGTGAGGGAAATTTGGCAAATCATCTCGAAGATCAAGAACAAGCAGTAGCCCCCGCGGCCGTCACCGAAGACGCGCCCAACGAGAAGCCACAAGAAGTTAACGGCGAAGGCAAACCTGCTGCAGATGCTAGCCCAGCTAGCGATGAAAAGAACGGCGCGTCTGAAGCTAAGGAGCCGAAAACGGAAAAACCTGCTTCGCGCCCCAAGATAGCCGAAGCGAAGGGCAACGGCAAAGCCGCCGCGGACGCAAAGCCCCCGGCTAAACCACCAACCACAGAATCAAAGGCGCCCAATGCCGAGCAGCAGACCCCGGTTGCCGCCCAAGCAACAGCGGCGCCGCCTCCGGCTGCTAGTGCGCCTCCTCCGCCTGCACCTGCTGCAGGGGCGGGTCCGGCGCAGACACAGCTAGGGCCCAACGCCCAGCCTCGCCGCGGACGCCACTCCATTGGCAACACCGGCCAGCAGGGGCAAAAGAACGGCGCTGTCACGCTTGACCTTGTCGAACTGAAAGACATGAGCATTCAAGCGTTGAACCAGATTGCGAAGGACTTGAATGTTCCCGGCGCGGCTGGTCTGCGCAAACAGGAATTGATTTTCAAAATCCTGCAAACGCAGGCGGAGAAGAGCGGACTGATTTTCTCCGAAGGCGTGTTGGAGTGCCTGCCGGACGGGTTCGGCTTCCTGCGCGCGCCCGAGTATAACTATCTGCCGGGACCCGATGACGTGTACGTCTCGCCTTCGCAGATTCGCCGCTTCGATCTGCGCACGGGCGACACTGTCTCCGGCCAGATTCGTCCCCCGAAAGAAGGCGAACGGTATTTTGCGCTGATCAAAGTTGATGCGATCAACTTTGAACCACCGGAGGAATCGCGCAACAAGATTTTCTTTGATAACCTCACGCCTCTTTATCCCGATAAGCGTTTGAAGTTAGAAACGACGAAAGACAATTATTCGGGCCGCGTGATGGACCTGCTTACGCCGGTGGGCAAAGGGCAGCGCGGCTTGATTGTCGCACCACCGCGTACTGGCAAAACCATGCTCTTGCAGAGCTTGGCTAACTCCATTACGACCAATCATCCGGAGAGCAATCTGATTGTTCTGCTGATTGACGAGCGTCCCGAAGAAGTCACGGACATGCAGCGTTCGGTGCGCGGCGAAGTGATTAGTTCGACGTTCGATGAGCCGGCTTCGCGCCACGTGCAAGTGGCCGAAATGGTGATTGAAAAGGCCAAGCGGCTGGTGGAACACAAGCGCGATGTAGTGATTCTATTGGACTCCATTACCCGTCTGGCACGTGCGTACAATACGGTTGTGCCGCCGTCGGGCAAAGTGCTTTCAGGGGGTGTGGATTCGAACGCACTGCAACGTCCCAAGCGCTTCTTTGGTGCGGCGCGCAATATCGAAGAGGGCGGTTCGCTCACAATTGTGGCGACAGCTCTTGTGGATACCGGCAGCCGTATGGACGATGTCATTTTCGAAGAGTTCAAAGGCA